>DATCGG010000460.1:0-8331 GCA_036509075.1 Gemmatimonadaceae bacterium | reverse complement strand
AGGGAACTGGAAACAGAGGCTCCGCGTAGAGTCACTCTTCCCGGTTGCCCGTTCCCCGTTCCCGGCCGTTCCGATTCCCGATTCCCTATTCCCGATTCCCGATGGCGACCAGCCGCTCGATCAGCTCTCCCCTCGGTACGTCGATCCGGCGAACCGCGAATACGCGCAGCCATCGCGCCGACTGGTACAGCTGCTCCGATAGCACGGGAAGATTGATCGCACCCTCGAGGCCCGTCATGGTCAAGCGGCGCACCTCGCCCGACCGCCTAACGACTGGCAGGTCGAGCCCCAGCATCTGCGTCTTCGTCGGGAAGTCGACCAGCAGCTCGCCTGGCGACAGTCCCAGCTCCGCGGCGAGACGGTCCTCGGTCTCGGTCGTGAGCGCGCGGTCGTCGGCAATCCACTCGAGGGCTTCCCCACTCAGCTCGGCCGCTGGGCACTCGAGGACGCGCTTGTACAGGCGTCGCTCTCGAAGCGCCGAGAGTAGCGGGGGCTGACCGCGCCTGGACAGGCGATGCAGAAGCCCCTCGTCGTCGAACGTGCTGAGTGCGCGCGCGTCGACATCCCCGGCAGCGAGCGCCTCATCGACCAGTCGCTTGTACATCGCCGTGGCACTCCGCACCGCGTGGTGCCAGTACACGTTCCGGTACATCTGATACTTCGCGAACAGCAGCGATTCGAGCGCGGAGAGCCCCTTCTCGAGCACACCGATAACGCGACGGTTGCTCTCCGGCTCATCGACGAGCACGAGCGAGTTGAGTAGCCGGTCCACGTCGATTTCACCGTACGGAACGCCGCACATGAGCGCATCGCGCTTGAGATACTCGATCTTGTCGAGATCGAGCGATCCGGAGACAAGGCCCTGCAGGGGCGAGTCGCTTGTCCCTCGGATGAGCGCGAGCACTCGCTCTGGCGCCCCTGCGCCAAGCATCGACCTCAGCATCTCCGCGACGGAACCGGAGAGCACGAGCGGCGTTGCCACTTCCTCATGGTGAAGCGCGCCGATCTCCTCGAGCGCGTGCGAGAATGGATAATGGCCGACGTCGTGCAGGAGCGCGGCGGCCTGCGTGACCGCACGCTCCTCGAGCGGCACACCCGCCAGCTCGCCGCGCTCATCGAGGAGCGCGATGGTGAGTCGGGCGAGATGGTACGCGCCGAGCGCGTGCTCGAAGCGCGTGTGCGTGGCGCCGGGGTAGACGAGATATGCCAGCCCGAGCTGCCTAACGTATCTGAGCCGCTGGAAAACGGGCGTGTCGACGAGCTGCAAGGCGAGCGCGTCGACACGGATGTTGTTCCACAGAGGATCTCGAATGATCACGGCGCGTTGGTGGGAACAGGGAACCGGGAACCGTGCCGCGTACTGGAGTCACGGTTCCCAGTTCCCCGTTCCCCGTTCCCGCCCGTTGGCCGAGTCCCGCTGTCCCGGTTCGTCAGGCCTTCGGTCCCGCGTCAGCAATTGCCGGCGCGACGTTGCTGCCGAACTTCTCGAAGTTCTTGCGGAACATCTCGGCCAGCTTCTTCGCCTGGGCATCGTAGGCGGCGCCGTCGCTCCACGTATCACGGGGACGCATGACCTCCGCCGGTACGCCCGGGACCTGCATCGGCACGGCAAGCCCGAACCGCTCATCCGTCTGTGTCGCGACCTGGTCGAGCTGACCCGCGAGCGCCGCGCGCACCATGCTGCGCGTGTAGCCGAGCTTCATGCGCTTGCCGACTCCGTACGGCCCACCGCTCCACCCGGTGTTGACCAGCCACACCCGGGCGTCATGCTCGCTGAGCAGCCGTCCGAGCATCTCGGCGTACTTCGTCGGGTGCCACACCAGAAACACCGCGCCGAAGCAGGCGCTGAATGTCGCCTGCGGCTCGGTCACGCCGCGCTCGGTCCCGGCGACTTTCGCTGTGTAGCCGGACAGGAAGTAGTACATCGCTTGCTCGCGCGTTAGGCGCGCGATGGGCGGAAGAACGCCGAACGCGTCAGCCGTGAGAAACACGACGTTCTTCGGATGGGCGCCGCGGCCGCTCGGGACATGATTGCGGATATACGAGAGGGGATACGAGGCGCGAGTGTTCTCGGTGATCGACTGGTCCTCGAATCTCACGCGCCGCGACGTCGGGTCCAGCACCACATTCTCGAGGATCGTACCAAACATCTGCGTCGTCGCGTAGATGTCCGGCTCGCCGTCCGCCGAGAGATTGATGACCTTCGCGTAACAGCCACCCTCGTAGTTGAAAATCCCCGTCTCCGACCAGCCATGCTCATCGTCGCCGATGAGCGACCGGTCCGGGTCGGCCGAAAGCGTCGTCTTGCCGGTGCCGGACAGTCCGAAGAACAGAGCCGTGTCGCCCTGCGCGCCGAGGTTGGCCGAGCAGTGCATGGAGAGCACGCCGTCCTTCGGCATGAAGTAATTCATGACCGTGAACATCGACTTCTTGAGCTCACCGGCGTAGCGCGTGCCGCCGATGAGGATCATCCGCTTCGCGAAGTTCAGGACGATGAACGTGCTGGACCGCGTCCCGTGGCGCGCGGGGTCCGCCTGGAACTCCGGCGCATGGAGCACCGTGAAGTTCGGGTCGAACGTGGGCAGCTCGCTATGATCGGGCCGGATGAACATGTTCCGCACGAACGCCGCATGCCACGCGTTAGGCGTCACGTAGCGCACGCTCAGGCGATGACCCGGGTCGGCGCCGCAGCGCAGGTCCTGCACGAACAGCTCGGGCTGCGTGTCGAGGTACGCGCGCACGTCGGCCAACAGGACGTCGAAATGGTCCGGCGCGTACGGCTGATTCACCTTGCCCCAGTCGATGTCACCCTCGGTGGCCGGCTCGCGCACCACGAATTTGTCATTCGGGGAGCGCCCGGTGTGCGGTGACGTGACCGCGACGAACGGACCCATGTCGGCGAACTCGCCTTCGCCTCGCCGCGCGGCCGCGAGCATCAGCTCGGGGGCCACGAGATTCCAATGGACCTCTCCGCTCGGGCGCAGCCCCTGCTGTTCGAGTCCGTTCGTCGAATCCGGCGCTCCCGGGACGGGCTTGGTCTCTGTAGCCATGTTCTCGGATGTCCAGTGTCAAAAGGTTCGGCCCGACATTCGCCCCGGTCAGGTGGCGACCGCACCGGCGGTGTCGGCGGAGGAGATTCGCGACTGCGCGTCGATCACGGCGACGGCTGCCATGTTCACAATTTCCTGCACGTCCGCGCCGTGCTCGAGGACATGCACGGGATGGCGCATGCCGATGAGGATCGGCCCGATCGCCGTCGCTCCCCCGAGTTGATTGAGCAGTTTGTACGCGATGTTGCCCGCGCTCAAGTTCGGAAATATCAACACGTTGGCTGATTCCTTCAAGGCGCTGAACGGATAGCTGTCAGCCAGAATCCGTTCGTCGAGCGCGCTATCTGCCTGCATTTCTCCATCCACGATCAGGTTCGGATCGCGTTGCCGCACGAGCTGGACGGCGCGCGAGACCTTCTCCGCGTCCGGATGACGCACCGAGCCGAAGTTCGAGAAGCTGAGCATGGCGACTCGCGGGTCGACACCAAACGTTCGAACGATGCGCGCCGCAGAATACGCAATCTGTGCCAGCTCCTCGGCCGATGGGTCGATATTCACCGTCGTGTCGGCGCAGCAGATGACGTGCTTTTCGAATACGAGCATGTACATCCCGCTCACCAGCCCGGCGCGCGGATGGGCTCCGACGACTTCGAGCGCCGGGCGAATGGTCTCGGGGTACTGCATCGTCATCCCCGAGAGCAGCGCGTCGGCATCACCGCAGGCGACCATTACAGAGCCGAAGTAATTGCCGTTGTAGAGCCGACGATGCGCTTCGCCGAAGCTCATGCCCTTTCGCTGACGGCGCTCCCACAGAAACTCGGCATATCGCTCGCGATTGGCCGACGTCGCGGGATCCTCGATCTGGAGGTCGTCGAGCGGGATCGTCGCGGCCTGCGCGACGCGCTCGATGACCTCGCGATTCCCGAGGAGGATCGGGTGGCCGATGCCATCATCGACGATGATTCTCGCTGCGCGCAGAATCTTTCGTTCTTCGCCCTCGGGAAACACGATGCGCTTGGGATCGCGAACGGCGCGGTTGATGATCCCGCGAATGATCCCGCGCGCCCGTCCGAGGCGCGCTTCGAGCTGGTCGCGATAGGCTTCGACGTCCACGAAGTTCTTGGCCACGCCGCTCGCGACGGCCGCCCATGCCACCGCGGGCGCGATCCACAGCAGTACGCGCGGGTCGAACGGGAAGGGGATGAGGTAGTCGCGCCCGAACTTGACCGAGCGGAGACCGTACAGCGCGGACACGCTCTCCGGCACTTCTTCCTTCGCGAGCGCGGCGAGGGCGCGTGTCGCCGCCATCTTCATCTCCTCGTTCACTTCGGTCGCGCGCGCGTCCATCGCGCCGCGGAAGATGAACGGAAAGCCAAGGACGTTGTTGACCTGGTTCGGGTAGTCGCTGCGGCCCGTCGCAACGATCGCGTCGGAACGGACCGCATGCACGGCGTCGGGCAGGATCTCTGGCACCGGGTTCGCGAGCGCGAAGATGATCGGCTGCTCGGCCATTCGTGCGATCATCTCACCCGTCACGGCTCCGGCGACGGATAGGCCGATGAACACGTCCGCCCCATCGAGCGCCTCGGCCACCGTTCGTGCCGAGGTATCGTTGGCGAACCGCGCCTTGTACGGATCCATGTCGTGCGTGCGCCCGGTGTAGATCACGCCCGCGCGATCGCACATGATGAGGTGCTCGTGCCTAACGCCGAGCCGCTCGTAGTGAGCTGCGGTGGCGATGGCGGCGGCGCCCGCGCCGGAAAACACCACCCGGACGTCCTCGATTCGCTTGCCGACGATCTCGAGTGCGTTCAGGAGCGCGGCACCCGAGATGATCGCCGTGCCGTGCTGGTCGTCGTGGAAGACGGGAATCTTCATCGTCTTCCGGAGCGTCTCCTCGATGTAAAAGCAGTCGGGTGCGCGAATGTCCTCGAGGTTGATGCCGCCGACGGTCGGCTCCAGCAGCTGGCAGAACCGGATCACGTCGTCCGGATTCTCGGACCCGACCTCGAGGTCGAACACGTCGAGGTCGGCGAATTGCTTGAAGAGGTTCGCCTTGCCTTCCATGACCGGCTTGCCGGCCAGCGCCCCGATGTTGCCCAATCCGAGCACCGCGGTGCCGTTCGTGACGACAGCCACCAGGTTGCCCTTCGACGTGTACCGATAGGCGTCGTCCGGATTCTGCTTGATTTCGATGCACGGCTCAGCTACGCCGGGCGAGTAGGCGAGCGAGAGGTCGCGCTGGTTCGTGAGCTGCTTCGTCGGGACGACGGCGATCTTTCCCGGCTTGGGCGATGCGTGGTACTCGAGGGCGTCTTCGCGCTTCATGTATGGAAGGGATACGTGGAGATCGGGCCCTAACGTTGGACGCGCGGCGCGTCGAGTGCGTCGATCTTCGCGACTCGGGCCGCGTGACGCCCACCGCCAAAGCTCGTGGACAGGAACGTCTCGACGATCGCCAGCGCGAGTCGTGTCCCGATGAGGCCTCCGCCGAGCGTGAGCACGTTCGCGTTGTTGTGCTCCCGCGCGTTCTGCGCGGTGGTTACGTCGTAGCACATCGCGGCGCGGATACCAGGCACCTTGTTCGCCGTCATGCAGCTTCCAATGCCCGCGCCATCGACCATGATACCGATCTGCGCGCCGCCGCTCGCGACGGCTCGCGCGACCGCGGTCGCGTAGTCGGGATAGTCCACCGGCGATGTCCCGGTCGTGCCATGGTCGGTGACATCATGGCCGAGCTCGCGCAGCCTCGCCGCGATCGCGTCGCGGAGGGCCACCCCGCCGTGATCGGCGCCAACGGCGATTCGCTGTCGTGCCGCCAGGGGCCGAGGCGGCGCAGGGGCTTGCGCCGGTGGGTCAGCCGGCTTCTTCCCCTTGAGCGTAACGCCGGAGCGCGCGGCAGCGTCTCGCGCGCTCGGTGTGATGACCGCGCCAGTCGCATCCAACTCGCGCGCGCCATTGCTCGCTGCCCGCCGCACGTCCCGCTCGGTGATGACCTTCGGCCTGGCCATGGGCGGAAGGTATTCGCGTCCGGGGACTGCGACCAGCGCTAGCCGCGCGTGGTGACCCTCCGAACGCCCCAGGCAACCATCACCAGCGCGCCCGACGCTGCGGAGATCGTGGGGCCCGACGGGAGATCGAATGGCACCGACAACGAGAATCCGACTGACGCCGCGACGAGCGCCGACACGACGGACCAGAAGAACACGCCGCGCATCGTGTGCGAGAGCAACAGTCCCGTTACGGCCGGAAGCACGAGGAAGTTGAACACGAGCATCACACCAGCGAACTGCATCGCCGACGCGATCACGACCCCGAGGGTGAGATAGAGCAGAAGATCCCAACGGCGGACGTTGTAACCAAACGTGCGAGCGGTCTCGCGATCGAACGAGACGAACAGCAGCTCCTTGTAGAACACGGCGTGAATCGCAAGCACCGGTACAGTGACTGCCAGCAGCACGAGCGTGTCGCGGCGTGTGATGCCCAGGATGTTGCCGGACAGGAAAATGTCGTGAGCCTCGCCGGAGGCTGCCTTCGCGATCAGGATGATCCCGACGGCCGCTGCGACCGAGTACGTGATCCCGATAGTGGCGTCAGGCGGCACTCGCCCGCGTGTTCCGCTCGCGAAGAACAGCACCGCGACGAGCGTCAGGAGCAGCGAGACCACGGTCGGATTGACCGCGCCGCCGAGCGCGACGCCTGCACCGGCAAGCCAGAGCGCGAGGGCGATGCCAGCCGATGAGATCTGCGCGAGCGCCGCGCCTACGAACACGATCCGTCGCAGCACGACGTACACGCCGATGACCGAGCACGCGAGCGCGATGACGAGTGCGCCGTACAGCGCTTCGCGGAAGAGGAGAACGGTGCTAAACACGGTTGGTGGCCGCCTCGCCGTTTACACGCCGTGCTACAACGATGCGGTGTCCATCGAACGAGGTTACCTCGACCGGAATTCCGTACATCTGGGTCAACGCCTGCTCGGTCATGATCTCGTCGGTGGTGCCAATACGGAACCCTCCCTCCGCGACGAGTGCGATGCGCTGGACGTAGTTGGCCACCTCGTTGAGCGCGTGGCTCACCATGAGGACCGTGAGGCCGTCGCGTTCGTGCAGCTCGCGCACGAGCCCGAGAATCTGCGTGGTGGCGACGAGGTCCATACCGTTGGTGGGCTCGTCCAGGACGAGCACGTTAGGCTCGCCGACCAGCGCGCGCGCGATGAGCGTGCGTTGTTTCTGACCGCCTGACAGGTCGGCGAGCGGGCGGTCGGCGAGGCGGTCGATGCCGACATGCTCGAGCGCCTGATGCGCGCGACGTCGGTCGTCCTCCGTCGGTCGGCGTCCGAGCCCGATCCGGTCATACCGCCCCATCATGACGACGTCGAGCACTTTCAGCGGGAAGCTGTAGTCCACCTGGTCACGCTGCGGGACGTACCCGAACCGCAGCGTCGGCGCGCGTGACACGGTGCCGCCGAGCGGCTCGAGAGTGCCGAGCAGCGCGCGCAGGATGGTCGTCTTGCCCGCGCCGTTCGGGCCCACGAGGCCCAGAAAGTCCCCGTCGGGAATCTCGAAGGAGATGTCGGTGAGGACGGCGCGACGCCCGTAGCCAAGCGTCGCGCGGTCAAAAGTCACGAGGGACGCCATGTCAGAGCGCAGCCGCCAGCTGCTGAATGCCGCTTGTCATGAGTTGGATATAGTCATTGACTCCCTTCGCGCCGCCCACCGAGGGCGACAGCACGAGCACTTTCGCGCCGGTCTTGCTGGCCACGAAGTCCGCCGTCTTCTTGTCGTAGAACGGCTCCATGACGATCACTTTGGCGCCGGCCTGTTTCATCGTTTGGATGAGGCCCGCCAGGTGCGCGGGCGACGGTGGAACACCCGGCTTCGGCTCCATGAACCCGACGATGTTCATCCCCGTGTACTCGGCGAAGTAGCGCCAGCTCGTATGCCACGCGACGACCGGCTGACCCTTGATCTTCGCGAGGTCCGCTTGCCACGTGTGCTCGGCCGCGTCGAGTCGCTGGGTGAACGCCTTCGCATTCGCGTCGTACACCCCTGCGTTCTTCGGATCGAGCTTCGCGAACGTCTCCTGAAACAGCTTCGCGATGCGGCGGCCGTTCTCCGGGTCGAGCCAGTAGTGCGGATTGCCTAACGGGTGAACGTCGCCCTGGCTGCGATCCACGTTCCCTCGTGCGACGTCGAGCACCGAGATCACGCGCGAAGCGTCGAGGTATCCGGGCTGGCCCGGCTGCAGCTTCGGGTTGCGGGCGCCCTGGAGCAAGAGC
>DATCGG010000459.1:0-11088 GCA_036509075.1 Gemmatimonadaceae bacterium | reverse complement strand
GCCACTCTCCGCGCCAGCTCGAGATCATGTCGCGGAACAGCCGACGATACGCCGCCGCCTGCTCCACGCTGTTCGCGTTGGACTCACCCTGGTACCAGATCACGCCCTTGATCGGGAACCCGAGCAGCGGGTGGATCATGCGGTTGTACAGGATCGTCGGGATCTTGTTGATGCGCTGCCCATCCGGCTGGAAGGACACCATACCAACCTTGAAGCGCCAGTCGCCGGCGAGCGGGCGCCTAACGCCGCCCACCTCGAGGTATAGCGCGGCCGGACTGCCGTAGATCCCGCCGCCACCGCCGGTGTCGTCAACGCGCACGGCGACCACGTTGCCACCGGCATGTAGCGCTGAGGCGGGCACAGTGTACAGGCGAGGATCCGCGTACCGTTGTGTGGTGCGGCCGACCTCGACGCCGTTCACCCACGTGATGTCGGAGTCGTCGATCGGGCCAAGCGAGAGACGGACGGCCTGGCGTGCTTCATCATCGGTCAGCGTGAACGAAGTGCGGTACCAGGCAACGCCATCCATCCCATCGTAGCCGACGGTTTCCCAGAGGGCCGGCGTCTTGATTGTCGCCCATGACGCATCGCTGAGCATTGGGTCGGCCCACAGTGCTCGGTCGCCCTGGAGGCCGGCATCCGCTTTGGGCAGATCGCCGATTTTCGCCTGTAGCGCTGCTCGAACCGAATCGTTATGCATGCGGTCCCTTGTCATCGCCGCCCGCCACGCACTGTCCGTCAGGCCGAGCGCAGCTTTGCTCATCCACGTCTCGATGTTGGCGCCACCCCATGACGTGTGGATGATGCCGATCGGTACGTCGGCCGACGTTCGGAGATCGCGGGCGAAGAAGTACGCGACAGCCGAGAATGTGCCGACGTGCTGCGAGTCGGCATGGGCCCAGGCTCCGCCGACCACCTCCGCTTCCGGTTTCTCGGAGTACGAATGCGGGATCGCGAACTCACGAATCTTCGCATCGTTCGCGCTCGCGATCTCGGCGGCGGCATTGACCGACGACGCGACGGGCCACTCCATGTTCGACTGACCCGACGCCACCCACACATCGCCTACGAGGATGTCGCGGATCTCGGTGCGCTTGCCGCCGCCCGCGACGGTCATCTCGTACGGCCCGCCGGCCCTCATCGCCGGGAAGGTCACCCGCCATGCGCCGCGGGCATCCGCGGTTCCCGTGCGCGTCTGGCCGTTCAATACGACGGACACCGACGTCTTCGGCGGAGCCCATCCCCACACCGGGATCGCCGCGCCGCGCTGCAGCACCAGCCCGTCGCTGAAGAGGCGAGCGGGTCGGAGGGTGGACGCGAGCGTATCGGCCTGCGCCGCGGCCGCGCGCGCGGCGGCTGTGACCATGAGGGCGACGGAAACAGCTCGGGCGAGCCACGGCATTCGGTGCACTTCCTTTATATAGGCAGTGGAAAGTGGTCCACAGTTCGGCCAAAATCATGTTGTCATCAAATGACACCGGCAAGATAAGAATCCAAGGCAGCCGTAGCGCGGACGCCAGCGCCTGCCGACATTGCCGGTTCCCTTGGGCTTGGGAGTCCTATGGCCAGTGACGCCGCGATGAATCGCCGCGATTTCGTCCGTGCAGCCGCCGGTGCCGGGCTCGCCGCCGCCACGCCGATTCCAGCCGGTGCTGACAGCACGCCGATCGCTGCCCCAGCGGTACGGCGCAGCACCGTGCGACCGCTCGTCATCGCCGATGCGAGTGGCATCGAGTTCAAGAACGGCGGTCCGGAGTGCGCGGTCGAACGCGCCTTCCGGCTCATCACCGAGGGCAAGGATGTTCTCGACGCCCTCATCGCAGGGGTCAACATCCCGGAGCTCGATCCTGAGGAGACGGGAATCGGGTACGGCGCGCTGCCTAACGCAGACGGTGTGGTGCAGCTGGACGCGTCGTGCATGCACGGTCCCAGGCGCCGTGCGGGTGGAGTGGCGGCCATCGAAGGCGTCCGCACGCCCTCGCTCGTGGCGAAGGCTGTGATGGACCAGACCGATCATCACCTCCTCGCCGGCAAAGGCGCCCAGGACTTCGCGCGGGCGCTCGGCTTCACCATCGAGGCCGATCTCAACACCGAGCGCTCGCGCAAGCTGTGGCTCGAGTGGCGCCGCCGGATGGACCCCGACCACTGGCTCGACCCCGCCAAGCGCGGCACGCGCGAGAAGGACAAGCACGAGAAGGATCCTGGTGAGTCTCAGCTCTCCGCACTGACGCGCCGAGATTTCGGGCGGAAGGCGATCGACGCGGGTTGGTCGATGGTGAAGGACGGCCTCATTCCGGAAGGCACCTTCTGGGGCACCATCAATTGCAACGGCATCAACGCGAACGGCGACATCTGTGGCGTCACGACCACGAGCGGTCTCGCGTGGAAGATCCCGGGACGCGTTGGTGATTCCCCGATTCTCGGCGCCGGTCTCTATGTCGACAACGACGTGGGCGCGGCAGGGTCGACGGGACGCGGCGAAGCGAACCTCTACAACCTCTCGTCGTACCTCATCGTCGAGAGCATGCGCCGTGGCATGCATCCCAAGGATGCCGGGATGGAAGCGCTCAAACGCATCCGCGCGAACACCGTCGAGACACGACTACTGAACGCGCGCGGACTGCCGAACTTCAACATCCGCTTCTTCATCCTCGATAAGAAAGGGCAGCATGCGGGCGTCGCCATGTACGGCTCGGGCGAGAAGACGTTTGCGTTATGCACGGACAAGGGAGCCGAGGCGCCGACGCTCGAGCCGTTGCTCGCGGGGGATCCGGCGGACTGACGCCATGAGCAGCGCGCCGCACGAGCGAAGATCGGATACCGGCGTCGGAACTCGACCCCTTCCGTCGTTCTGGCTGCTGCACACAGCCGGATGGCTGGCGTACGGCATCGCGATGGCGTTCTCGCGCATCGGGATGTTCCCGCTGTCGTTCATGATCGTGGCAAAAGGCATCCTGATGGTCAGCGGCTTCGTGCTGAGCCTCGGGTTGCGTTATGCGTATCGTCCGCTCGTTCGTCGTGGGACGCCGCTGGTCGCGCTGGTCGCCATCGCGGTGGTTGCATCCTATGTCGTGTCCATGGCCTGGACGGCCTTCGACAACCTCGTGGCCGTTCCGGTCTATACCGCGTTCGGTATCAGGCCGCCCGTCTTCCGGAACGTGCTCCAGGTTTTCGGCGGCACGGTCTACAACGCCTTTACGATGCTCGCGTGGAGCGTGCTGTACATCGGCATTCGGTACTACGCGGCGCTGCAGGCGGAACGTGAACGATCCCTCAGGGCGGAGGCGAACGCTCACCAGGCGCAGCTCGAGGCGCTGCGCTACCAGATCAATCCGCATTTTCTCTTCAACTCGCTCAATGCCGTGTCGACGCTCGTGACCGAGCGACGAAACGACGAGGCGGCACGCATGCTGTCGCGCGTGAGCGACTTCCTGCGCCTAACGTTGACCGCGCCCGTGCGAGACGAAGTCGCCCTCGCGGACGAGATCGACTACGTCAAGCAGTACCTCGATATCGAGCGTGTCCGGTTCGGGGATCGGCTGCGCGTCGAGATCGACATCGCCAGCGACGTTTGGGAGGCGGTCGTCCCGCCGTTCGTCCTGCAGCCGCTCATCGAGAACGCGGTGCGTCATGCGATCGCGCCGCGAGAGTCCGGTGGCGCGATCACGATCGAGGGAGGCCGGTCGGGGGACACACTCCGCGTGTCGATCGTCGACGATGGGCCGGGCGTGGGCGAAGGGTCGCGAAGCAACGGCAACGGCCGCATCGGCCTCGCCAACACACGCGATCGGTTGCGGGTCCTCTATGGAGACCGCGGCCAGCTGGCGCTCGTCAACGTTCCCGGCGGCGGAACACGCGCGACGGTCGAGATTCCGTTTCGGAGACGTTAGGCGGGAGGGGACTGGCCGCGTCGGCCGCCGCCCATGCCGCCCGCCCGGCCCGGCTCGTGGAGCATCTTGTCGCTCTCCTCGAGCTGCTTCTCCAGCATGTCTGACGCCTTCTTCTTCTGCGGGTCCTTGAGCAGCGCGAGGGCGCTGTCCCGAGCCGTCTTGTTGTTCGTGCGGAGTTGCAGGAGCGTCTCGTAGAACGCCTGCCGGTTCTCCATCATGCTGGCACGGCCCCCATCCGACCCTGTGCTGCGCTGGAAGCCACCTGACGGCGCCTTGAACGTATTGTGCAGCGAGTCGACGCGCTCGTAGTACGGCCCGTTCTGTGCGCGGAGCGTCGCGTCGAGCGTGTGGAGCGCCGTGATCTGGTCCTTGTCGAGCTTGAGCTTCTTGTGCTTGTCGAGCAGCAGCTGCACCGGATCCTCGCTTTCCACGTCTTTGGCGGAGGCGTTGGGCGGTGCCTCGGACGAGCGGCCCATCCCGCCCGCGCCGTGGCCCCCACCCATCCCTCCACCGTGACCGCCGTGACCGCTCATGCCGCCGCCGCCACCTTGGTATTGTGCCGCCGCAGCCGTCCCGACGACGACGAGACACAGGACAGGGAGCGCACGGACAACGAGGTTGGTCACGACACGATGCTTGCGGGGACTGGTCTACGGCTGCCTAACGACTATCTATACGAGCACGCAAAAAGTAGCGACCGCCGGGACTGCCAGCCGGAGCCGGGGGACGGCATCGACGACGCTGGCAGGAACTGATCACGTCAACCGGCTCTGGACGGTGACGCTCCCGGTCGGTCCTGCCACCTAGTACAGCGTGCGCCAAGAATGTGTTGGCGACGCTCGCCAGAGCATTAACGGCCGGTTTGTATCGGCGGTCGTAAGGGTCTGTCTAGCCCCCCGTGTTCATATGAGAGGCCCGCACCGCGCCAACAGACGGCGCGCGTGCGCGGTATCCCATACGGAACAAGGCAACGATGGTGGGTGGCTTCGGAGGGGCGGCGCCGGTTCCGAACGAGCCGCACGGCGACGAACGCGAGCTGGTGACCCGGGTACAACACGGCGACCGCGAGGCCTTCGACGAGCTCGCACGCCGTCACGCAAGGCGAGCGTTCGCGATCGCATACCGAATTCTCCGGCATACGCAGGACGCCGAAGACCTCGTTCAGGACGCGTTCATCGCTGCATTGGATGGAATTGGAACCTTCGACCCGACTCGGCCATTCGCGCCCTGGTTCTTCAAGATCGTCGTCAATCGAGCCCTCAACGCCGTGAGTGCGAGATCCACACGGGAGCGGCATGTGACCGTTACACCTCTCTGGAGCAGCGAAGCCGCCGCGGTCGAGTTCGACCCGGCCGAGCGTTCCGAGATCAGGCAGCGCTTTCAGGAGGCACTCAGCGCGCTCCCGCAGCAGCAACGAGTTATCGTCGAGATGTCCGATATTGATGGCCGATCCAGCACGGAGATTGGCGAGATGCTCGACCTGCCACGCGGCACGGTCCGATGGCATCTGCACCAGGCGCGGAAGACGCTGCGCGTCGCGCTGGCCGGGCTCCTCGAGGGCATGTCATGAGCCCGCCGGATCGTCCGTTCCGCCATCCGACGAACAACGGCCCGACGAGCTACACGCGTGCGTTGGTCGAGGCGAGCGGCCCTGTTCCATATGAGCAGGTCGACTGGACCGAGTTTCACGCAGCGTTGGGCGCGCGTGCCGAGCTTTCACTCGCCCGCCTCCGGCACCCCCACCTCGCCGCGCGGTCGACGCGTCGCCTGGTCGTGGCGCTCGCGAACGACGGGTCGCCGACGCTCACCTGGTGGCAGTACGCGGCGCGGTGGTCGCGGCTGGTCGTCAGCGCATCGATCGCAGCGGGGATCGCACTCATTATGGTTGTCCGCAGCTCCCCGAAGGAGATCGGCGAAACGGTCGTCGCGAGTGCGACCGTGGTTCCCTACCAGGTCGAGGGCACACGCGCCGTCTTCGAGTCCGCCGCGCTCGGCCGCGGGTCGAACTGGACCATGGACTCGGCGCTGTTGCCGAGCATTGCCGAGTTGCTGATCCCGTTAGGCAAGCGGGACGGATCGCGATGACGGACCGCGGCTCGAGCGTCATCGCCGGAATCGCCATGGCCGCGATGTTCGCCGTGGGCGTGGCGTTCGGCATCGCGCTCGATCACCGCGTGCTGCATCGTCGCCCGCCGCGCGTCGCGTTCGTCGGAGACCAGGAGCGGGCGCGTCCGCCGTTCATGGTGCCACCAGCGATTCCCGGAGCCGGCCGACCGCCGTCGCCTAACGCAATGGGGCCGGGCCCCGAACGCGCCGTCGACGCGTTCGCGCGCGACCTGGCACTCTCGCCCGGGCAGCGCGCGATAGCCGACTCGATCCTCCGGCACGAGTTCGAGGCGGCGAACGCCATTCGCGAAGAGACGTGGCCGCGAATGGAGGCCGTGATGAACGACACGCGACAGAAGCTCGACAGTCTTCTCACGCCGGAACAGCGCGAGCGCTACCACGCGCTGCTGGCCGAACAGGAGCAGCGGTTCCGCGCGCGAGAACCACGTCGCCCGCTGTTCTCTCACCCCCGCTAGACGCCCATGCCCACGCTCGCTCGCGCAGCCCTGGATGATGATCGCGGCCCGACCGCCGTTAGGCGCCATGCTGCACGGGGCAATGGGCGCGGCAACGACGGCCGCAGAACGACAGTGAGCAGCACGTGGACCGTGGGCCGATCAGCCGGCCCCCGCCCCGCGTGATGTACCGCGCCGTCCCGAAGGGGATGTGCGCACCGAACCCTGACGACCGCAGGTGGTGACATCGTGGAGCACCATGGACAGCTCGAGCGTCGCCGGCTAACAGTTCCGGATGCGACGTCTCTCCAGGCGCCGAAACCAGACGCCGGCGCCGTGATTCGCGCCATCATCGTTGATGACGAGCAGCTCGCCCGCCGCGGCATCCGGGCACGCCTGGAGCGCGCGGGCGGGTATCACGTCGTGGCCGAGTGCGCGAGCGGGCGCGAGGCGATCGCCGCGATCCGAGAGCATCAGCCGGGTGTCGTGTTTCTCGACGTGCAGATGCCCGGTGTCGACGGCTTCGGCGTGGTCGAGGCGATCGGCGCGGAGCGGATGCCGGTCGTGATCTTCGTGACCGCCTTCGACAATCATGCGCTCAAGGCATTCGAGGCGCATGCGTTCGACTACCTCCTCAAGCCGATCGACGACGTGCGATTCGCGACGACGATCGAGCGCGCGCGGCACCGTGTGGTGGAACGGGAGGAAAGCGGTGTCGCGCGTCGCCTCGCGGCGCTGATGAACGACATTCGCCCCGCGCTCGCAACCGAGCAGGGATTCGCCCGGCACCCCGACGCTGCCGATGCGGTGGCCACGCCGGTAAACCGCATCGTGGTGCGCGAGCGCGACCGCGTGCTCCTCGTCGACGTCGGCGACATCGACTGGATCGGCGCCGACGGGGACTACGTGCGGATTCACGCGAGTGGGCGGAGTCATCTCATTCGTGACACGATGGCCGCAATGGAGAGCCGCCTCGACCGTGGCGCGTTCGTGCGCATTCACCGCTCGACGATCGTGAACACGTCACGCATCCGGGAGCTGCGGCCGTATTCCAGCCGTGAGTACGCCGTGATTCTTCGAGACGGGACGCGGTTGCGCCTGAGTCGCCGCTACCGCGAGCGATTGCGCAACCATTTCGGCGAGTTCCTCTGAACGCCGGGAAGCGGGAAGCGAGAGATGGGAGCAAGAGCGTGTCATCCCGAGCGCAGCGAGGGATCGCGTTCCTCCCGATAGAGGGACCGGGCGTCGCTGACTGAAGCCTGAGCACGGCGCCCGGCCCGCTCGTCGCGCGAGAGTGCCCGCTCGTCGCGCAACGACCTCAGGTCATCGCCTCCGCGTAGTTGCGACGAGACGGTGCGCGTAACGTCGGACCGACACGCAGCCCATGCGCAGCGCGACGGTCGCACCGCGTGACGGCTGCATTCCCACCCGGCAGAAGGGGCAGAAATGCGTCCATGCTTCCAGCCGGTCACGCGTGTGATTTCGGCCGCGCTGGTCGGGCTCGCCCCGCTCATTGCGGTACCACTCCGCGCGCAGACCGAGGACCGCGAGGCGGTACGTCGCGCAGTGCTCGACTATGTGGAAGGCTTCTACGAGGGCGATTCCGCGAAGCTCGCGCGCAGCGTCCGCCCGGAGATCTTCAAGTACGGATTCTGGAAAGCGCGCGACTCGACGCGTTATGCCGGCGAGCAGATGAAGTATCCGGAGTTTTTCGACTACGCGCGCGGAGTGAAGCGGAACAACCGTCAGGCACCGCCCACGGCGCCTAAGACCGTGGAGGTCTACGACGTGCAGAACCAGACCGCGAGCGCGAAGCTCACGGCGTTCTGGGGAACCGACTACCTGTTGTTAGGCAAGTACGATGGGAAGTGGATGATCTCGAGCGTCATGTGGCAGAGCCCGGAACATCGGGAATAGGGAATCGGGAATCGGGAATCGGGAATAGGGAATCGGTGGCGCGCTTCGCGCGTGCCTGGGAACGGGGAACCGGGAACAGTGACTCCACGCGGAGCCTCGGTTCCCCGTTCCCAGTTCCCGCTATTCCCGATTCCCGACTACGCAGCCATAACGAGATGCGCCGTGATGAAACCGCCGTGGCTCCAGCCCATGATCCCCACGCGGTCCGGGTCGACGTACGGCAGCGTCTTCAGGTAGTCGTACGCGGCCATCACGTCGTCGAAGTCGCGCGGCGGATGATCCTCGGCGTCCGTGCTCACGTAGAGCGACTCCGCCCGGGCCTGATCGATCTTCGCGGGACGTCGCGTCGGTCGGTCTCCATTGGCCGGCGTCGCGGGCCGTGGCGGCGTCGGCTGCTGGGCGGGCGACGTCGACACGGCGAACGTGGCGACAAGCGCGGCGAGCGATGCAGGTCGGACGACCGCGAGCAACAGCTTCATCGAATCGATCTCCTCGGACGGTCGGGCACGAATACGGCAGACGGAGCGTATTACAACCAGCACGCGGAACGAGCAAGAGAGCCCGGAGACTTGCGGGAGCCGTGCGATGGTCTCACCGTAAGTACACGCGACGCGGCGTTTCCGCTCGCCACCGGGGCTGACCCGCGTGCAGCAGGGAGGTGCATATGCTCGGTCGCATCGGCGTCCTTGGCTTTCTCGGCATCATCGTCTTCGTGGCATGGGCGATCGGTTGGATCTTTTTCAATCTGCACGAAGGCCACTATCACCTCTTGTTCGTCGCTGCGGTCGTGCTGATGATCGCACAGGGAGTGACGCGGGTCGCCCGGTGACGAGCCGTCGGGTGCCGCTGGGAGCAACAGCCAGCGGCACCCGACTGTTGGTGGCGTTGCTTGTTGCCTGTGCCGCGTGTGACAAGGATCCAACATCCGGGACGCCCGTCGGGACCCGTACCTACCGAATGGGCTTCTCGGCGATCCCGCCGACCACGAACCAGGCGACGGCGCTCGCGAGCCTCGACATGTGGAGCACGCGCGCCGATGCGGCCATCATGCACGTGGACGTGCAGTGGGCTGCCATGCTCGCCGGCATGTCCGCCGCCGAGGCGGCGCGCGCGAACGCGTTCGACCTCGCCAACTACTACCGCGCGCACAACCTGCCGATCGTGCTCATGCTCGACGTCACGAACGGTCTCGCGCGCAGTCAGGAGGCAGCCGAGCTCGTGGCGGCAGGGCGGAGCATCACCGAGCCCGCCATTCAGCAGCTCTACCGGGATTACGTTCTGGCGATCGTTAATGTCGTTAGGCCGACGCACATTGGCCTCGCGGCCGAGACGAACTTGATCAGGGCAGCAGCGCCGAGCGCGGTATACGACGCGGTCGTAACCATGACGAATGCAGCCGCGAGCGATCTCCGCTCGCGAGGCGTCGCGACACCGCTGTACGTCAGCGTACAGGTCGAGACGGCGTGGGGCCGACTGGCAGGCGGTGGACCGTCCGCCTACGTCGGCATCGACGACGACCTGCGTGACTTTCCGTTCATCGACGCACTCGGCCTGTCGTCCTATCCGTACCTCGGCGGCTTCGCGACGCCGGACGACATTCCGACCGACTACTACAGCCGCATCGCCGCGACGCGGAGCCTGCCACTGATGGTCGTCGAAGGCGGCTGGAGTTCCGGCTCGCTGGGGACGTTTCAGTCGTCACCGCAGTTGCAGGCACGCTACATTCATCGCCAGTCGGAGCTGCTGGACGCCGCCAACGCGGTCGCCGTGTTTCAACTGACCTTCACCGACATCGACGTCAGCAGCATCCCGCAGCCGCCCGGCTCGATTCTTCCCCTGTTCGCCGCACTCGGGATGGTCGATACGCAACTGCGCCCAAAGCCGGCCCTCGCCGTGTGGGACAGCCTGTACGCGCGTCGCCGCCAGTAGCCGTTAGGCAGTCGCCAGTCGCCAGCCCCCAATCTCCATGCACCTCCAGTACGTCGTCCTCTGCGATCAGATCATCCTCGCCAACGATGGCAAACCGTCACTCATCGGTATCCTGAATGAGATCCAGACGAACACGGTCCCGGTGAACGTCCCGCGGCTCGCGTTTGCCGCGCGAATCCACTTTACCACCGACGAGACGGGCATGTCCCACCGCGTGGAGGTTGCGATTGCCGACCCGTCCGGCAAGGAGATCGGCCGTCCCGGCGGCGACATCTCGCTGCCCGCTGCGCAATCGGGAGTCGACTCTATCGCCGTCGACCTGCCACTCCAGTTCGACCTCTTCGAACTGGCGTCGACAGGGCGCTACACGTTCCTGCTGCACATCGACGGCGAGGCAGTCGGCGCCGCGCAACTGAATGTCCGACAGGTGAACACCGCCTGACGGCACGAACGGCGCGAAACGATTGGACGGCGCCGACTTCCATACCGGGCGAAATCCCAGACGACGCCAGGCGCGAAATCCCAAAGGGCGTGAGAAGGAGCGCGCCGGTTCCCGTTTGCGCCGTCCGCGCCGTTGCCGTTCGCGATTGGCGCCTTTAGTGATTTCGCGCTCTCGGGGATTTCGCGCCGTTCGGCATTGCGCTCGTTCGGTGCCCGAGCTCCGAGTCGTACCGGACCTCGGAGACCCGAGACAGCGCCTGTGTCAGCGTCGGTGCAGCGGCGGCGCCAAGAACGTAGTGATCGAGGAACGCGATCGCGTAGGCGTTGATGGCTCCGTGGGCAGCGGCTCG
>DATCGG010000458.1:0-16718 GCA_036509075.1 Gemmatimonadaceae bacterium | reverse complement strand
TGGCAGCCCTCCGACCGGCGTGTAGAGGAGCGCGACGTACGCCGATTGTTCGTCGGCACTCTGTGCGGCAGCCGGTGCCGCAGCCGCGCAGAGCGCCGCGACCGCCACCACAGCGCGCGCAAGCGAAATGGGTGAATTGGGCAATGCGAATGACATGAGAGTCCTCGAGGAAATCGTGAATGGTCGTGTAAGCACGTGTTAGGCGGTCGTCAGCGCGCGAAGCTGTAGGCCTTGTCCCGCTCTGATCCGGCGAGGTCCATCGTCAGACTGATCTTTCCCTTCTTGATGGTCCCCGATAGCTGGCCGTCCTGATCGAAGGTCGAGAACACGATGTCCTCCCCGTCGATCTGGTATGAGCCCGAGACGGACAGCGTCTGCTGTGTCGTGAAGTCGTCGAGCGTCACCTGCACGTCGAACGCCATGGTCCAGCCGTCGGTGTCATCCAGGTTGATCACGCCGTTCTTCACGACGACGATCCTCTGGTTGTAGAAGCGCGTGTTCACCGGATCGAACCACGGGCCGTGGTAGACCTCGACGGGAAGCTGATTCGCGTCGATCGTGCGGAGGTTGTAGTTCCCCTCGACTGTCGTGGTCGATGGTCCTGTGGTCTTGTCGCCCCCACCGTTGCCACCGCACGCGATGGTCACGAGGAGTGCGGTGGCCAGGAGCAGCGAGGCAACGCGATGTATACGGGCAGGCCGCGCGAAGGCGCGTCGTTGCGATGTCATGGTAGGTAGTCCTGTATGTCGTGCACGGTGATCTGAAGTGGAGCCTCGCCAGCCGGCCGACGTACGCCGGGCCGGCCGGTGCTCGTTAGGTATCCATCAGCCGCGGCGCGGGGCCGGCCGCCACGTCATGCCCAGACGCAAACGGATCGAGGTGGTGCCGTTCACCGCGAGGGACGATGACTCGCCATCGATGTCGCCGTGGCTGAAGCGGCCGAATGCGACCGCCAGCCCACCGTCGACCGCCAGCGTGGGCGAGATTACGTGCTCGAGCCCTCCGCCGACGCCGAACATCCCGCCGGAGAGCCGCATGTCGTACTCGGTGCCCTCGAAGTCATCGGTGACTCGCGCACCAAGCGCGCGTCGCCCATAGCTCGCCGTCAGGTACGGCACCGTCGTGGCGCTGCCGTACGGCAGGTTCGCCCGCGCACCGAGCTCGATGTGTCTGAGCCCGAAGCTGCCACCGATGTCGCTGTCGGAGATGCCCTGCTTGGCCACGTCCACCGACGCGAACCCGCTGAAGGTCCGGTTGAAGCCGTACCCCAACATCACACCGCCGCCGGGACCGAAGTTGGTCTTGAACTGCCCGTCGACGTCGTCTCCGGTGAGCGTCACACCGGGTGCTGCCATCGTGTACACGCCCAACATGAACCCCGTCCGTCGTCCGTCGGGCACCATGGGCTGAGCGCTCGCCTTCGTCGTGGGCTTGTGCGTGCTCGAGCCCTGCGCCTCTGCTGCAGTCGCGAGCGCGAACATGGCCATGACCATCGCCACGCGCGTCGCGATGCTGAAGTTCCTGTAGTCCATCGAATCCTCCTCTATATGTTCAGGTGTTCAGTTCGACCGCGAGCGCAAAGTGTCGGAGGGGCCTCACCCGAGCCTCACCGCATCAACTTCTTGTCGGACAATCGGTTGACTCGTGGTCTGCGCGGCGTGGTCCGCACGTGTTGCGGTCCGGTGAGGAGGCATGTGCGAACGGAAGGGAACCGCCCCGACGGGATCGCTACCTTTAGTCAGCCGACCCGGCTCGACCTCTTGATCAGCTGGCCCAAGTCGTCCCGGCACCTAACGTGGAATCCACTATGTCGGAGCCTGCAACCACCCCGGTTCATATCCGCGCCGCGCGTCGCGACGACGTCCCCGCGATCGTCCGCCTGCTGGCCGACGACACGCTTGGCACACGTCGCGAGCAGCCGACGGATCCTCTGCCTCAGGCGTACTGGGATGCGTTCGACGCGATCTCGACCCAGGGCGGCAACGAGCTGCTGGTCGCGGACGCCAACGGCGAGGTCGTGGGTTGCCTGCAGCTCACCATCATCCCCGGACTGAGCCGGATGGGAGCGAGGCGCGGTCAGGTCGAAGGTGTCCGCGTGAGCTCGCAACATCGCGGGCGACGCATTGGCGAAGCGCTCGTCGAGGCCGCGACCGACCGCGCCCGGGAGCTCGGGTGTGCGCTCGTTCAGCTGACGACCGACAAGCGGCGCGTCGACGCGCACCGTTTCTACGAGCGCCTGGGTTTCGAATCCACTCACATCGGGATGAAGCGAGCGATCGAGCCATGAGCACCGCGAGGCAGGGCTTCCGCACCGTAGTCACGGCGACCCTATCGGTCCGCGACTGGTCAGGCGCGATGGACTTCTATAAGGCGGCGTTCGGCGCCGTCGAGCTCTACCGCGTGGAAGGCGGTGGCGTCGGCCAGCTCGCCGTGAACGGCGCCGAGTTCTGGGTGGCCGAGGAGTCGCCGGAGCACCTCAACTTGAGTCCGGAGTCGTTAGGCGGGTGCTCCGTCCGGATGTTGCTGCTCGTGGAGGACCCTCACGCGATGCAAGCGCAGGCCGTGAAGGCCGGAGCCGCCGAAGTGCTCCCGGTCAGCGAGGCCTATGGCTGGCGGCTTGGGCGGGTGCGAGATCCGTTCGGCCACCATTGGGAGATCGGGAGGCCGGTGTAGGTTGTCATCCCGAGCGGAGCGAGGGATCGCGAGTCTCCGGGTAGAGCGCCCTCTTTCGGGACGGTCGCGATCCTTCGCCGGACGGCTCAGGATGACAACTCTAGGCTGACGGCTCCTGGTACAAACCGAGCACGTTCCCGCCGGGATCGCGGAATCGCGCCGTGAGCTCGCCCGGATCACCGCCGACTGCCTGCACGATCTGCCCACCGTTCGCGACCACGGCGTCGCATGCCGCTGCGACGCTGTCCACCATGATGTAGATGAGCAGCCCTGGCTGATCCGACGCCGGCCGGCCCAGGCGCCAGGCACCGCTGACCTGCCCCGTCGTGTCGTCGAACGCGGTCGCGCCATCCCCACGACGGCGGACACTCCAGCCGAACACTTTCGCGTAGAAGTCCGCCGACCGCGCGACGTCGGTCGTCGGCATCTCGATGTAGCACACCTTGCCGTTCTTCGCCGTCGGAGCCATCGCCAATCCTGTAGCGTGTGCCGGGATAGTACCGGCCGAGTTTGGCACCGGCAACCCGTCATCCTTGACCGTTTCCCGACGCGGCCCTGACCTACACGCCTCGAGTGATCGATATCGTAGCGGCCTTCACCCGAGCAATCCGCTCGAGGTCACGACACATCCGCTGCAACAGCGCAGTACGGAGGAAGCGACCGATGGCACTGCTCAACCGACACGCGCGCATCGCGCTCGGCGTCGCCGGCACGACAGCGCTGCTGGCCACGAAAGACGGCGCGACCGCCGCCGACCTGTCCGACCGAACACCCTTTCCCGCGAACGGAATGCACCTCGGCGCCGTGCAGCTGCAGTCTGCCGGCGTCATGTACTTCTCTCGCGACGGAACGCTCTTCGTGGCCGACCCGCGCGGCGCGGCGATCTACGCGATCGACGTCGCCGACACCTACCGCGACACGTCGCGCACCGGCGTCCAGATCACCGACGTCGACGGGAAGATCGCCGCGGCGCTCGGCACCACGCGTGATCAGATCCGGATCGTCGACATGGTCGCGCACCCGCTGTCGCAGTCGTTGTACTTCTCGCTCACGCGCGGCAAAGGCAACGACGCGGTTCCTGCGCTCGTGCGCGTGACGAAGGCCGACGAGAAGGTGACGGTGCTGCCGCTCGAGAACATTCGAAACGCTCGCGCCGACATCCCCGATGCGCCAACGCCTGACGCGAAGACACCGTGGGGCGACTCGAAGCGAACGTTCTCGGTCACTCACCTCGCGCTGGTCGATGGCGAGTTGTACATCGCCGGCCTCGGGAACGAGGAGTTCGCCTCCACCCTCCGACGCATGCCGTATCCGTTCGTCGGGAAGGAAGCCTCGACGACGGTCGAGATGTATCACACGTCGCACGATCGCTATGAGACGGCGTCGCCCATCGAGTCGTTCGTCGCAATCGACCTGGGTGGCAAGCCATCCCTCGTGGCGGGCTACGGCTGCTCACCGATCGTCACGCTCACGCGGGCAGATCTCGCGGCAGGCAAGCACGTGCGCGGGAAGACGGTCGCGGAGCTCGGCGGCGGCAACCGGCCGTTCGACATGATCCGCTACACGAACGCCAAGGGTAAAGAGTACATCCTCGTCGGAAACAGCAACCGGACGCTGACGCGCCTCGATCCCGAGCAGCTGGCGGCGGCGAAGGCGATGACGTCGTCGGTGAAGCAGGCATGGGAGCCGGCGGGCGTGGGGTACCTGCCGGTGGCAGTCGTCGGCGTGCTGCAGCTCGACAACTACAATGCGGACAACATCGTGATGCTGAAGCGCGACATCGAGACCGGCTCGCTCGACGTGGTGAGTCAGACGATGCGATGGCTGTAGCCATTTCAAAGGGGTCAGAGTCGTTTGAAAATCAAACGACTCTGACCTCTTTGATCTGCGTCTGCGCCGCGCTGCTCGCTGGGTGCAGCGTGGCAAGCGGTGACGATCGCGCGGCGCCGCGGATTGCGGTCGAGCTGACGCGCGCGCCGCAGGCAGTGGAGGTGCGAGGGCTCGGCCGCACCGCGGCTCACCGTCTCGAGCGCCTGGCGCCTGACGATTCCGCGTGGCCCAGGCTCGTTGCGGTGTACGTGGAACGAAGCGCGGTAGACACCGCGTCCACGCCGCCGGTCATCGGTCGCTACGTCGCGTCAGGCGATCGCGTTCGGTTCGAGCCTCGGTTCCCATTTGCCGCGGGTGTTTCATATCGCGTGGAGGTCGATACCACGGCACTTGCGCGCGGCCCGGATGCGGGGGCGTCGCGGGCCCCTCGAATCACGCACCGGTTCGCGATTCCCGCCGTGACCCACGAGCGGACCGCGCGGGTCACCGGCGTCTATCCCTCGGCGGATCGCGTGCCGAGTAACCTGCTGCGATGGTACGTTGAAACATCGGCGCCCATGGAACCCGGCACCGCGTTGCAGCACGTCCACCTGATGGACGAGGCGGGACGTGAAGTGCCGGGAGCATTCCTCGCGCTCGACCAGGAGCTCTGGGATCCGGAGCGACGGCGCCTAACGCTGCTGTTCGACCCCGGTCGCGTCAAACGCGGCGTCCGCACGAACGTCGAATCCGGCGCGCCGCTCGTCGCGGGACGACGCTACCGCCTCGTCATCGACGATGGCTGGACGGACGGGACCGGCGCGCCACTCGCGTCGGCATTCGAGCACGCGTTCGAGGCGGTCGAGGCAGATCGTCGGTCGCCGGATCCAGACCAGTGGCGCCTGACGACTCCCGCCGGGGGCACGCGCGCGCCGCTCCAGGTGTCTTTCGGCGAGCCGCTCGATCACGCGCTCGCGACGCGCATGCTGGTGGTGCTCGACCCTGATGGTGAGCGGGTTTCGGGGTCCGTGGCGCTCGCGGAAGGCGACAGCGCGTGGACGTTCACTCCGAAGCTCCCGTGGCTCGCCGGCGACTACACCCTGCGCGTTGGCGGCGCGCTGGAAGATCTGGCGGGGAACAACGTCGTGCGCGTGTTCGACGTCGATCGCCGCATCGACAGCGTGGGCGTGGACCGGGACGTCGCCGGAGCGACTCGGACGGTGCGTGTTCGGGTGAGGTGAGGCGGCTCCGCATGCAGGGGGACTGGCGTCCATCGGCGGCTCGACACTACTCACTTTGCAACGCAACCGACGGCGGGACGCGCGACGCTCGCAGCGCAGGCACGTAACACGCGACCATGCTCACCGCGAACAACACCCCGGTGGCGAGAACGAAGCTCGTCACATCGTGCGGTGCAACAGCGTAGACCAGCGTCGACAGTACTCGAACCGTCGCCGCGGCGAGCACGAGACCGGTCACCGCGCCGAGTGCGAACAGCGTCGCCCCACGGCGAACCACCATGCCCATCACGTTGCCGCGGCCGGCACCTAACGCCATGCGAACGCCGAACTCCCGGGTGCGCTGACCGACGCCGTAGGCAATCACGCCATACGCACCGACGCTCGCGAGCAGGAGCGCTGCGCCGGCGAAGGTGGAAAGCAGAATGGTCTGCAGCCATCGCTGGCCGAGCGAGCGGTCGACGACCGCGCTCAGCGTGCGCACGTCGTAGACCGCCTGCTCCGGATCGACCTCCCGAACGGCCGCGGCGACCGCCTTGGACAGCGACGCCGGGTTCCCGCGCGCCTTCACCACGAGCGCCAGGCGGTCCTGCACGCGCTGCGTGTAGTTCCAGTACACCTGCGGATCCGAGTCGTCGTCCAGCCCGGAGTGTTGGATGTGTCCGACGACTCCAACGACCGTACTCCACGCGTCGTCGTCGCTTGCGCGAATCCGACGTCCGATCGGACTCTTGCGCGACCATACCGCGCGTGCCAGCCGTTCGTCGATGATGGCGACTCTCGGCGCGTCGGACCCATCGAGGCGTGTGAACGACCGTCCTTCCCTCACCGGGATCTGCAGCGCGCGGAAATACCCGGGCGACACCGTGCGCGTCAGCACGTTAGGCCACCGCGCGCCCGGTGCGGCATCCTCGATCACCAACCCAGCGTTTTGATCGTCGCCGCCGAGTGGAAGCCGGTTGACCACTCCGACCGCGGTTACGCCCGGTAGCGCCTGCACGCGATCGAGCACACTCGAATAAAAGGTGACGATCTGTGCATCGCGCGGGTACCTCGACTCGGGGATCGCCACCTGTGCACTCAGCACACCTTCGGGGTTGAAGCCCGGGCTTACCGATCTCACCGCGAGAAAGCTGCGCACGAGCACCGTCGCACCAACGAGCAGGAGCAGCGTGGCAGCAATCTGCGCGATCACGAGCATATCTCTCACGCGCGCTCGTCGCCGCGTACCAGTGGACCCACGCGATAGCTCGCTCAGCCCTGCGCTCACCCCGCTTCTCGCCGCGTCGATCGCCGGCCACACACCGACGAGCAGAGCGATCACCATGACGACGAGCGTCGTGAAGCCCAGGACGGGGAGATTGATACCGATGCCCTCGGTGCGTGGGAGGTCCGCCGGCAACACCGGGACGAGGGCGCGGAGCACCCAGGTCGCAGTGAGCAATCCCGCCGCGGCGCCTAACGCCAACAGTGGCACCAGCTCTGTGATCGACTGCTCGACGAGCCTGGCACGCGACGCCCCGAGCGCGGTGCGAACCGCGATCTCACGCCGTCGCGACAGTCCGCGGGCGAGCAGCAGGTTGGTGAGATTCGCGCAGCCGATCAGCAGCATCGCCGCGACCGCACCGAGCAGCACGAAGAGTGGTTGCTCGAGCTGACCAACCATATCCTCGAGGAGCGGCGTGATACCGGCCTCGATCTCCTTATTGTCGGCGTATTGGCGCGCGAGATCGGCCGACACGACGTGCAAGTCCGCCCGCGCCTGGTCGAGCGTAACGCCGGGCTTGAGGCGGGCGACGGCACTGTACGAGCCCCAGGTGCGGTGGGTGTACTCGTCGGCCGTAACGGTAAGCGGTGTCCACAGCTCGGCCACTCGGCTCGGATACCGAAATTCCGGCTTCATGACACCGATGACCGTGGTGGGAACGCCGTTCAGCACGATCGCTTTCCCGACGACCGATGCATCCGAGCCGAAGCGTCTGACCCACAGCTGATGGCTCAGGACGGCGACGTTCTCGTGTCCAATCTCATTCTCCTGTTCGGTGAACGTCCGCCCGATGAGCGGCTTTGCCCGCAGGATCGGAAACAGGCCCGCCCACGCACGCACCCCGAGCAGCCGCTCGGGCTCGCCGTTGACAGTGAAGTTGAAGCTCTGGTTGTTCTTGACCATCGCCACGTCTTCGAAGACGTGGTTCTGCACGCGCCAGTCGCGAGCGTTTGCGGCACTGACCGCACCACGGCCGTCGGAGTGCTTCCAATGCGTCCAGACGCGCACCAGCCGATCGGGCTCGCCGAACGGCAGTGGACGAAGCAACACGCCGTACACGATGCTGAACATCGCGGTCGTCGCCCCGATGCCTAACGCGAGCGTGAGCACGGCGGCCACGGTGAACGTTGGCTGCTTGATGAGCGCGCGGACGCCCACGCGGAGGTTGTGATGGATGCTGCTCATTATCTCTCCAGCGCGTCGTGCGCGCTCTCGTTCGTTGTCGTGGCGACGGAGCCAGCCTGCCACGCGACCCACGTCTCCAAACCGTTCTCGCGCGGCCGCCGCCGCAGCGTCGCGGGGGAGCCCGCGTGCCTCGTAGTCCCGCGATCGCATCGAAAGGTGAAACTCGATCTCCTCGTCGACGTCCGCGGCGACGTCGGATCGCAGAAAGCGACGGTAGCGTCGCCACATCGGTTCGTGTCGGTCACCAGGCACGCGTCACCTCACGCCAGGCTTGGCGCTGCGCGAAGCACGCGCGTGACCGCGCCCGAAAATTCCAGCCACCGCTCCGCCTCGGCCTTGAGATACCGGCGGCCGGCGGCGGTCAGCCCGTAGAATCGCGCGCGACGATTGTTCTCCGAGAGGCCCCACTGCGCGGCGATGAACCCGCGGTCCTCGAGCCGTCGCAACGCCGGGTAGAGCGAGCCTTCCTCGACGCGCAGCACATCGCTGGTGGTCTCCTCGACCCAGCGGGCGATGGCGTAGCCGTGGAGCTCACCGCCCAACAGCGCTTTCAGGATGACGAGGCCCAGCGTCCCCTGCAGCAGGTCGAACCGATCCTCGGCCATCGTGCTTCCCCTGTCAAGACGAGGGGAATGTCGCATCGGGGACATTGATCCGCAAGTCTTCGTCACTCGCGGCCACACGCACGGCATGGTTTGGGGGGCCCGCGATCATCAGCCGCGCCCACTCGAGCGTCTCGAGAAAAACGCCCATGAACCACGAACGCTGGGGTCGCAGACGGCGCTTCGCGCCGCCGCGGAAGCCGCTGGGTTTCTCGAGTCCAGCGTATTCAGCGCCCGACGCGGAGCGCCGTCTGCGTGATCAGCGTTCGTGGTCATGAGCGGAATTGGGTGCGATCCGAAGCTCAGACGAGCCGCTAGCGACCCGCCGCTCGCTGCGCCAAATCGAAGAGCGCGCGGCGGGCGGGCGAATCGTAGAGCCGTCCGTTCGCGACGACTGCCGAAATGCGACGTGTGTTGGCAATGTCGGTCAGCGGATTCGCGTCGAGCAGCACCAGGTCCGCGACCCGGCCGGCAGCAACGGACCCTAACGAATCGGTTGCCGCGAAGTAGCTCGCCGGGCCTGACGTCGCCGCCCGCAGCGCATCAAGCGGCGTGAGTCCGGCGCGAACCAGCAGCGCGAGCTCGTCGTGCACGGCAAACCCCGGTGGGCTCGCCCGCAGCGGCGCGTCGGTCCCGACGAGGATGGGAACCTTGGCGTCGTTCAGAGCCTTCACGAGCGCGAGGCGCTTCGCGAAGAGTCGCGCCCCCGCGTCGATTACCGCTGGCGACACCTCGCCCGCCGGAGGCGACACCAGCCGCCACAGCGCCTGGAGCGAATCGCCGAAGTAGTGCAGCAGCGAGTCGTTAGGTACGACGCTCGGATTCACGATCTCGGTCATGACGATGAGCGTTGGCGTGATCCACGTGTGGTTCGCGGCCAGGCGCGCGAACGTCGGGCCCTGCGCCTCGCTCGTGCAGCCGCCAAGCAGGAAGCGCTGAAGCCCCGTTCCACCGGCGATCATTGCCGAATCGTCGCCCACGCACACGTTCTGAAAGCCGCTCAGGTGCTCGAGGCTGCGCTGGCCGGAGTCGGATGCCTGGACAGGCGTGACCGGCGGAAAGACGTGCCCCGCGAACACCATCCCGCGACGACGCGCCTCGCGCGCCACCGCGAAGTACGCGGCTGGCGGCATGCCGTTGTGCACCTTGATGAAGTCGACACGGAGCCGAGCCAGCGAGTCGACGCCGGCAACCGCTTCCTCGGGCGTCCGCACGAGAACGTGCGGAAGCGGCACCGGCTGTCCCGCGAGGTATGGCCCTGACACGACCATCCGCGGGCCGGAGAGACTGCCTGCCGCGATGTCACGCTGGAACGTGCGGAGCCGACCGATGTCGCCGTCCATGTCTCGCACGCCGGTAACGCCGTTGGCCACGTAGAGTCCGAGCAGCGCACGTCCGCCCGGCACATCGGTGTGGACGTGCATGTCCCAGAGCCCGGGGATCAGGAACTTTCCGGTGGCATCAATGACGCGCGTTCCCGCGGGGATGCGCACGGATCGCGAGGCGCCAGCGGCTTCGATGCGCGTTCCGCGGACGAGGACGGTCATGTCGGGGCGGCTCGATCCGGCCGCCGGATCGATCACCGTCGCGTGCGCGATGGCAATGAGCTGGAGTGCGAGGGCGCTTACCATGTTCCATGTTGGTGAAGGTGGGTTCAGAGTCCAGACTCTGGCCCCTGACGCTGACCCGCGGCACATTCGCATCGCGTGCCAGCCTAACGGCAAAACCACTCCCACGGAGCGCCAGATGGGCCGCCTGACAATCATGATCGCCGCGACCAGCGTGTTGCTGGCCGTGGCCCGCGCCGAATCACAAACCCCACGCGACTCCGTCGTCGCGACGGTGAATGAATTCTTCCGCGCCATGACCGCACGCGACACCGCCGCGCTCGCCCGCGTGCAGTTCGCCGATGGCATTCTCTACGCCGCACGCATGCAGGGAGATTCGGTCGCCATCCGTCGCGGGACGTTCGAGGGGTTCGCGCAGCAGCTCGCCGGAACCCGCGACACCTACGTGGAGCGGATGTGGGAGCCGACAGTGCTGATGCACGGCCCGCTCGCCGTCGTCTGGGCGCCGTACGACTTTCATCGCAATAAGACGTTCTCGCACTGCGGCATCGACGCGTTCACACTTCTTCGATCGCCCACGGGCTGGAAGATCGCGACGGTGTCGTATACGACCGAGGCCACGGGATGCAAGCCGAGCCCACTGGGTCCGCTGCAATGACAGGCGGCAGGCGACAGGCGGCAGGCGACAGAGCAATCAAGGCGAGACGGCAGACTGTAGAGAACTGCAGACGCAGACGGCAGACTGCAGACAGCAGAGGACAGAGGAACTCTTTCAGCTGTCGCCTGCCGCCTGCCGCCTGCCGCCTGCAGTTCTGACAAATGTCGATTCCCGCCACGCTCATTCGACGTACGAATGAAAAGCTGATCGTCACATCGACCCGTTAGGCATCCACCGGCAAAACACCGAAGCGAGGAGACACGACTATGCGGTTCATGGTCATCATCAAAGCCGACGCGAGCTTCGAGGCCGGCGAGATGCCGAGCGAACGTCTCCTTGGTGAGTTCGGGAAGTACAACGAGGACCTCGTGAGGGCGGGTGTGCTCCTCGCCTGCGAAGGACTTCACCCGAGCTCGGACGGCGCGCGCGTGAAAATCTCCGGCTCCAAACGCACCGTCGTCGATGGCCCATTCACCGAGACGAAGGAGCTCATCGCCGGATTCTGGCTCATTCAGGTAACGTCGAAGGAAGAAGCCATCGAATGGGCAAAGCGAATCCCGAATCCTGACGGTGTCGACGCGGAGGTCGAAATCCGCCGAGTCTTCGAGGCTGCGGATTTGGGCGCGGAAATCACCACCGAGCTTCGCGAGCAGGTCGCCAACCGCTGAGGCTGGCGTCCGCCGTCACGACTCGGCCCACCGCACTTGCACCGGACCGGAATCATGGTGTGATTGGGAGCCGTGACGGCGCCCGACACCCATCGCACCATCGACGCGGTCTGGAGAATCGAGTCCGCGAAGCTGATTGCCGGCCTCACCCGTATCGTCCGCGACGTCGGGTTGGCCGAAGATCTCGCACAGGACGCCCTGCTCGCGGCCCTCGAGCAGTGGCCGAAATCCGGCGTGCCCGATAACCCGGGCGCCTGGCTCATGGCCATCGGCAAACGGCGCGCGATCGACGTCATGCGACGCGGACCCATGATGGACCGCAAGCACGCCGAGATCGGCCACGAGCTCGAGTCCAGGCAGGAAAGCCCCGAACCCGAGCTCGCCGAGGCGCTCGACGACCATGTCGGCGACGACCTGCTGCGGCTCGTGTTCATCGCGTGCCACCCGGTGCTCTCCACCGAGGCCCGGGTCGCGCTCACGCTGCGCCTCCTCGGCGGACTCACGACGGACGAGATCGCCCGCGCGTTCCTCGTGCCGGAGTCCACCATCGCGCAGCGGATCGTTCGGGCGAAACGCACGCTCTCGGACAAGAAGGTGCCGTTCGAGGTACCACGGGGCGGCGAGCTTGCGGCGCGCGTCTCGTCCGTCCTCGAGGTGCTCTACCTCATCTTCAACGAGGGCTATTCGGCCACGTCGGGCGAGGATTGGGTACGCCCGAACCTCTGCCAGGACGCGCTGCGGCTGGGACGCATCGTGGCCGAGCTGGCGCCTAACGAGCCGGAGGTGCACGGGCTGGTGGCGCTGATGGAGATCCAGGCGTCCCGGCTGCGGGCGCGGGTGGGACCCTCGGGCGAGCCCATCGTCCTGCTCGACCAGAACCGAGCGAAGTGGGACCGCGTGCTCATCCAGCGGGGGCTCGCCGCCCTCCAGCGCGCCGAGTCGCTCGGCGGTTCGCGTGGGCCGTTTGCGCTGCAGGCGGCGATCGCCGCCTGTCACGCGCGGGCGCGAACGGCCGACGAGACCGACTGGGTGCGGATCGCGAGCCTGTATCAGGCCCTCGCCCAGGTGACGCCGTCGCCCATCGTGGAGCTCAATCGCGCGGTCGCGATCTCGATGGCGTACGGGCCTGCGGAAGGCCTCAAGCTCGTCGATACGCTGATATCCGAGCCGTCGCTCGCGCACTATCATCTATTGCCAAGCGTGCGCGGAGATTTCCTGAGAAAGCTGGGCCGATTCGACGAAGCGCGGGTCGAGCTGGAGCGCGCGGCATCGCTCACACGGAACGCGCGTGAGCGCGAGCTGCTGCTCGACCGCGCGCGCGCCTGCGCGGAACAATATCGGTCGGCGGTCTAGCGTCAGGCACTGCTGCACAGGTGCCCGATACCCGTGGAGGTGGGATGGGGCGGAAGGCAGCATGGATCGTCGCGATACTGTTGCTGTTGAACACAGGGCTGGTGGGTTTCTACGACGGCCTGAGTGAGTTCTCGGACGCACGCACGCCGCTGCAGAAGTCGGTGACCGCCGGAGTGTTCATCTATGGTATCTTCGGGCTGTCGGCCGCCGTCGCGCTCTTCGTGCGCCATCCGTGGTCCGTACCGCTGTCGATCGGGTGGGCGGTCGTGGTGACCTACGTCGCGGCGACCGCTGCGCTGGCGTACGCGGGGGAGGATGCAACGATCGGCGCGGCGATCTCCGGCGGCGTCGGCGCGGGGCTGATCGGCGTGTTCGTGGTGTGGTGTGCGCGTGCCGTCACTCGCCCGACGATCCCGCATGAGCGCCCGCACCCGCCGTCCAGCGATTCGCGTTAGGTGGGTCCTTTTGCTCCGTATGGGGTCAGACTCCGACCGAACCGAATGAGCGCATACATGCGGTCATTCGATTCGGTCGGAGTCTGACCCCGTTTGAAGCGTTTTGACGCAGGAGGAAAATTGTCCCGAGGTCTCCGGCTCGGCTCTGCATTCATCGCCATCGCCGTCGCATCCACCGCAGCCTCGGCGCAATCGGTGCAATACCGCTCACCGGCCGGCGTCGAGTACCGCTCCCAATCCGACACCGGGCCCATTGCTCGCGCCCAGGCGGCGCTATCGGCGGATCCCACGAATGTGGAGCGCTTCATCGCGCTTGGCGTCGCGCAGTCCGGCGCGCGCCAGTTTCGCGAGGCGATCGAGACCTTCACGAAGGCCATGGCCATCGAGCCTAACAATGCCATGCTCTACCGATGGCGCGGGCATCGCTACCTGTCGGTGCGTGAGCTCGATAAGGCCCAGGGCGACCTCACGAGAGGGTTGAGGCTCGACAGCACGAACTACGGGATCCTGTACCATCTGGGAATCGTGCGCTTCGCTCGCGGCGATTTCGCCGGTGCGGCCCAGTTGTTCGCGCGGGCGCAACCGCGCGCGCCCGACGCGGGTGAGCTGGCCGGATCGACGGACTGGCTCTGGATGTCGCTCATGCGCGCGGGCCGCAAGGCCGACGCGGAAGCGATGCTCGCGCGTCGCCCCGACTCGCTGCCGGTGGACAACGCGTACGCCCGGCGACTCAAGCTCTATCGCGGCGAGATCGGGCCCGACGCGGTGATCACGCCCGGCGACACGGCGGATGTTCAGGCGGCGACGCTCGCGTATGGACTCGGGAACTGGTATCTGGTGCGTGGCGACACGGCACGCGCGAAAACGTATTTCGAGCGCTCGGTGAAGTCGGGCGGTTGGCCTGGGTTTGGGTTCATCATGTCGGAGGTTGAGCTCAGGCGGCTGAAATGAACTGCCGGGGACGGCGGACGGGCGACGGGCGACGGCTAGAAAGCGCGAACCCTCGGGATGCACATCTCGCGGCGAGAGGCATCCCGAAGGTTCCCGCTCTTTAACCGTCGCCCGTCCGCCGTCCCCACTCCTCCCGTCACTCTCACGATGCCGGTCCACATTCGGATCCTCGGCCACGATGAAGCGGCTGTCCTCGACAACGTCGCCGACGACGTCTTCGACCACGCGATCCACCCCCGATGGTGTGCGGAGTTCTTCGCGGACCCCCGCCATCATCTCGCCGTCGCGCTCGACGGCGACCTCGTCGTCGGCATGGCGTCCGGCGTGCACTACGTGCACCCCGACAAGGCACCCGAGCTCTGGATCAACGAGGTTGCCGTCGCGGCGAGGCACCACAACCTGGGGATAGGCAGGCAGCTCGTCGCGACGCTCGTCGCCCATGGAGAATCCATCGGGTGCGACGAAGCGTGGGTCCTGACCAGCCCCCACAACGAGTCCGCAAAACGGATGTACCGTGCGGCGGGTGCCATTCCGCACGAAGAGCTCAGCGTCATGTTCACGTATCGCATGCACCCTCGCCGCGGCGATGGCTGACGCCGACGTCATCGTCGTCGGAGCTGGGTTGGCCGGGCTCGTCGCCGCGGCGGAGATCGCCGATGGCGGCCGGCGAGTGATCGTCGTCGAACAGGAACCGGAGCAGTCGTTAGGCGGCCAGGCGTTCTGGTCGCTCGGCGGGCTCTTTCTCGTGAACTCCCCGGAGCAGCGCCGGCTCGGCATCCGGGACTCGTACGACCGCGCGCTGCAGGACTGGATGGGCTCCGCCGGCTTCGACCGCGACGAGGATCTCTGGCCGCGACGCTGGGCGGAAGCGTACGTCGCGTGGGCGGCCGGCGAGAAGCGCCCCTGGCTCCGTGCGCAGGGCATTCGAATCTTCCCAATCGTCGGCTGGGCCGAGCGAGGGCAGAACTCGGTACCGCGCTTTCACATCGCGTGGGGGACGGGACCCGGTGTACTCGAGCCGTTCGTACGCCGCGTCAGATCGGCGGAAGCGCGCGGCCTGGTCACGTTCCGCTTTCGCCATCGCGTGAACGAGCTCACGCTCACTGGCGGTGTGGTCGACGGCGTGCGCGGTGACGTCCTCGAGCCCAGCGCGACCGACCGTGGGCAGGCGAGCTCGCGCAACGTCGTCGGCGAGTTCTCGGTCAGCGCGGATGCAGTCGTCGTCACGTCTGGCGGCATCGGTGGCAATCACGACCTCGTGCGACGCACCTGGCCGGCTCGCCTCGGCACCCCACCCGGACAGATGCTCTCGGGCGTTCCGGAGCACGTCGACGGCCGCATGCTCGCGATCTCGGAGCGAGCGGGCGCGCGGCTCATCAACGGTGACCGGATGTGGCACTACGTGGAGGGCATCGACAACTGGAATCCGATCTGGGGTAATCACGGGATTCGCATTCTTCCAGGCCCGTCGTCCATCTGGCTCGACGCCGTCGGGAATCGCCTCCCCGTCCCGCTCTTCCCCGGCTTCGACACGCTCGGCACACTCGCCCACCTGAGGCAAACCGGCTACGACCATTCGTGGTTCGTGCTTACCCAGCGTATCATCGCCAAGGAGTTCGCGCTGTCCGGGTCGGAGCAGAACCCGGACCTAACGAGTCGCAGCTGGCGCCAGGTGCTGGGCCGAGCGCGCGGGGGAAAGGCGCCGGCGCCGGTGGAGGCGTTCAAGCGGGATGGCGTGGACTTCATCGTCGAGCCGAGGCTCGAAACCCTCGTTCGGCGCATGAACGAGCTCATTGGCGAACCCTTGCTGGACGTGGCTCGCGTGCGGCAGGTGATCGAGGCGCGCGACCGCGAGGTGTCGAACGAACACCCCGGCGACGCACAGCTCGCCGCGTTGCGGCGCGCGCGACGCTACGTCGGCGACCGGCTCATTCGAACCGCGAAGCCGCATTGCATTCTCGACCCGGACGCCGGGCCGCTCATTGCGGTCAGGCTGCGCGTGCTCACCAGGAAGACGCTGGGCGGCATCGAGACCGATCTCGCCGGGCGCGTGCTGGCGCAGAACGGCCAACCGGTCGCGGGCCTCTACGCGGCGGGGGAGGTGTCGGGGTTCGGTGGGGGCGGAATGCACGGGTACCGCGCGCTCGAGGGCACGTTCCTCGGAGGATGCCTATTCTCCGGGCGGACGGTAGGAAGGTTCCTGGCGGAGCGAAGGTGACCTTTCGTAAAGGCGCAACCGCTTAGCGGCGCGAAATTCCGAACGGCGCCAATCCCGAAGTGCGCCGATCCCT
>DATCGG010000457.1:0-18664 GCA_036509075.1 Gemmatimonadaceae bacterium | reverse complement strand
TGGGCGAGCACCCGGGACGGGTTGCAGGATCTCTCAGGAGAACCGTCTCGACCGACAGAGGCTGATCGATCTGATCCACCGTGACGCCCATCTGCAGTGGCAGCGTCCAACCGGCGACATCGTATGGCCGCTCAGGCGGGCCGCCGGGATACTGCTCCATGCGCGGAAAGCGCTGCACCTCGAGCAGGTCCTTCGCGTGCGCGCGATACGGCTGGTCGAGCCTGACGACGTAGGAACCAGCACCATACGTCTTGCCTCCGGCCGCGAACGATGCCGACGCGCGGCCGACTTCCACTCTGCCAACTCGCAGCACGTCCACGAGTCGCTCGACCGCGCCAGAGTCAGCCTGCCCAGCGGGAATCACGAACGCGTACGGCGGCTTCGACCCCGCCCCGATCGCCCGCCGACCCATGGCGACGAAATTCCGCACGTAGTCCTCGCGCTGCTCCGACGCGAGCCTGACGAGTGCCTCCGACGCGATCAGCTCGTAGTCGATGATGTCCCTCAGCCGCCACGTCCCGCCCGGCCACGGGTTCGGAAAATTGATCCGCCGCTCGTACTTCGGGAGGCCTCGCGCGTGACCGCGGAGCTGCGAGGTGTCCTGCGTGATCGGTGTCGCGATCCGCACGCTCGCCGCTTCCGTGATAACCCCGACCATGTTGTGTCGCGTGGGCGTCGAGCGCGCGCCGCCATGCCACCACAGATCGTAGATGACGCTCGTCGCAACGCCGGACTTCCCGCGCTCCTCGAGCGCCATCGCCATCTCGGACCCGATGTGCGCAATACCCCGCACGATGATGGGGTCGAGGTTCGGGTTCACGGGATCCACGAGCGGCGGCACGAAGATCCGCGCGCCTTCCGCGCCCATCTGATGCACGTCGTAGAAGATCTCGGGGAACCACACGCCGTACAGATAGTCGGTCACGAGCCGCGTTTCCTTCTGCGTGACCATGAACCAGTCGCGGTTGTTGTCGTGACCCACGTACGGGTGATAGAGCCATGGCAGTGGCCCACCTTCCCATTTCGTGCCGAGGTTCTTGCGATACCACTCCGTGATCATGCGCTGGCCGTCGGGGTTCATGGACGGCGCGATGAGCACGACTTCCTTGTCGAGATAGCGCTGGAGCGTGTCGTTCGTGGCGAGCCGGTACGCCAGCTCCATCGCCATCTGCGACGCGCCGATCTCCGTCGCATGAATGTTATTGGAGATGAACACGACACTCGGCTGCGACGCGACGAGTCGTCGCTCCTCGTCAGGCGTTAGGCGCCGAGGGTCGGCGAGGCGGGCCTGGGCGGCGCGGAGGGCTGGGAGCCTGGCGATGTTCGGCGGTGTCGAGACGGCGACGACGATGAACGGCTGGCCGTTCGTCGTCATGCCCAGCGTATCGACGTGGACCGCCGGCGACGCCGCGGCGAGGCGCTGGAAGTAGCCGGTGATCTGACTCCAATCCGCGAGCGTCCGGTCGGCGCCGATCGCGAAGCCCAGGTGCTGCTGCGGTGACGGAACCGTCCGCGCCACACGGGCTGACTGAGCGGCCGCCGAGGCGGACAGGGATGCGGCGCACGAGGTAGCGAGGAGCGCGTGGCGAATCGAGATCATTCTCGATCTTGGTCCGCGTCAACCGTGCCCGCAAGACATGGAATCCTCCCTGGGAGGGCCATATGTTGGAGCCGCCGATGCCGGCCGGCCGGTCGTCCATCTGCGCGAACCAGGAGTCCTGACTCACGACGAGCCGAAGGCGCGTGGCATGATGTCCGGTCCCGAGCCGACTGATCGATGGCCGCAGCTCTCGTCGCTGCTGGACACGCTTCTCGACACCCCACCCGAGCGACGCGCGGAGGTCGTCGCGGAGTTGAGCGGCGGGGATCCGGCACGTCGAGCGGAGCTCGAGCGGCTTCTGGCCGGGTTGGGTCGCGAGTCACCGCTGATCGATGCGCCGGTGGCGGAACGCTTCGGAGCCCTGTTCGACGAGCCCGCCGGCGGATTCCCGGAAGTGCTGGCGGACCGCTATCGCCTCAGCCGCGAGATCGGCCGGGGCGGCATGGCAACCGTGTACCTTGCCCGCGACTTGAGACACAGCCGCGACGTCGCCGTCAAGGTCGTGTCCCCGATGCTGGCGTCGGCGTTAGGCGGCGATCGTTTCCTGCGCGAGATCGAGATCGTCGCGAACCTGCGGCATCCGCACATCGTTCCGCTCTTCGACTCGGGGAACGCCGGCGGTGCGCCGTACTACGTCATGCCGTTCGAGACGGGATTGTCGCTGCGGCAGCGGCTGGCCCGGGACGGGGCGCTCCCCATCGACGACGCCGTCACGATCCTCCGCGACGTCTCGGACGCGCTGGCGCACGCGCACGAGCGTGGCATCGTGCATCGCGACATCAAGCCGGACAACGTGATGTTGTCGGGGCGTCACGCCATGGTCACCGACTTCGGCGTCGCGAAAGCGATCGTCGCCGGAAGTACCGAGGAGCGCCTCGCACGCAGCGATGCGCATGTGTCGCCTGAAGCGAGAGCCGAAGCGGACACCGCGCCGACGACGACACAGGGCGTGGCGTTCGGCACTCCAGCGTACATGGCGCCCGAACAGATCCTGGGCGACCCGCGGATCGATCACCGCGCCGACATCTATGCGGTCGGCGCGCTCGCATACGAGCTGCTCTCGGGACGTCCTCCGTTCGTCGGCGCGACGCGCGACGAGGTGCTGGCCGGCCATCTGTCGCGAGCGCCATCGCCGGTGACGACCCATCGCGCCGACGTGCCGACGCCGCTTGCCGAGCTCGTGATGACCTGCCTGGCGAAGGACCCGAACGATCGCCCGCAAACGGCCAACGACCTCGTCGAGCGGCTCGAGGGTCTCGCCGTGCGCGAGCGACCTGACCGAACGGTGTTAGCGCGCCGCTCACGTTGGATGATCGCGGCCGCGGTACTGACGGTCGCTGCGACCGCCACCTTCTTCGTTGCGCGGCAGCGCGCGGCCCGGATTAACGCGTCGTGGTCGGCGCGATGGTCGCTCGCGAGGGTGGAGCGGCTCACGGACTTCCCCGGCACCGAGGTCGATGCATCGATCTCTGCCGACGGCCAGCGGGTGGCGTTTCTCGCGGATCGCGACAGCGTGTTCGACGCGTTCGTCACGCGCGTGGGCAGCGAGCAATTCGCGAATCTCACGAGCGGGAAGTTTCCGCAACTGCTCAACGAGGATGTGCGCAACGTCGGATTCTCGGGCGATGGCGCAAGCACCTGGATTCGCGTCGCCGACATCACGGCGCCGGCAAGCGTCTGGCTCGCGCCAACCGACGGCGGCGCGTTCCGCCCGTTTCTCAGCACCGCCGTGATGGCCGTCTGGTCGCCGGACGGCTCCAGGCTCGCGTATCACGAAACGACGCCGGGCGACCCGATCTACGTCGCCGACCGAGACGGAGCGAACGCCCGCCAGATCCACATAGCCGAGGGCGGGATTCATTCGCATCACCTGAGCTGGTCTCCCGATGGCAAGTACCTCTATTTCACGCACGGCGTCCCGCCTAACGACATGGACATCTGGCGCGTTCCCGCGGCGGGTGGCCAGGCCGAGCGAGTGACGCGTCACAACTCGAGGGTCGGGTATCCGGTCCCACTCGACGATCGGACCCTGCTCTACACCGCGACCGCAAGTGACGGCACCGGACCCTGGCTCTACTCCATGGACCTCGGCACCGGCACATCGCAGCGGGTCATCACGGGCGTCGAGCACTATATCTCCATCGCCGGCAGCGCAGAGGTGGCGGGGCGGCCGAGGCGCCTGGTGGCGACCGTCTCGAATCCGACGGTCGGGCTCTGGTCCACGCCCATCGGAACGGGGGTCGCCGGGGAAGACTCGGCTCGACCGCTCGCGCTGCCGACCGCTCGTTCCGCCGCGCCGAGGTTTGCCCGTGACGGCACGCTGCATTATCTCGCCGCTCGCGGCGGAGCGGATGCGGTGTGGCGCCTCGCCGGCGACCGCGCGACCGAGCTGTGGAAAGCGCCCGATGGAGCCATCGACGGGGCGGTGGCTGTGTCGCCGGATGGAAGTCAGCTCTGTGCCTCGGTTCGGCGGCCGGAGCGCTCGACGCTGTACTGTCTGTCCGCCACGGGCGCCGACGCGCGACCCGTTGGCGAATCGCTCGACGTTCGTGGCGCGCCATCATGGTCGCCCGACGGCAAGTGGATCGCCGTCGCCGCCAGGGACGGCCCGGCGGTGCACGTGTTCAAGGTTCCGGTGAACGGGGGCGAGCCGGTGCGGCTCGTGGACTCCGTGTCGGCCAACCCGGTGTGGTCGCCTAACGGGAAGGTCATCCTGTACTCCGGTGCCTCACGCGCGCGGATCGTCCCGCTCAAGGGGGTCACGCCGGAGGGCCAGCCGTACCCCATTCCGGCGATCAGTGTGGATCGCGTCGGGGACAGCTACCGGTTCCTCCCTGGCAGCGACGAGATCGTCGTGAAGCTGGGCGGATTCCGCCGTCAGGATTTCTGGTCGGTGGATCTCGCGTCCGGGCAACGACGCCGCCTGACCGCACTCAAGCCGGGCGAATCGCTGCAGCGATTCGATGTCTCACCGGATGGGAAACGGATCCTGTTCGAGCGCGTCCGAGAGAACTCGGACATTGCGCTCATCGTCCTGCCGCCTCGTTCTAGTCGTTAGGCGTTAGTCTGGAGTCTGTAGCTAGCTAACGACTATCGACCAACGACTAACGGCTAGGACTAGCGCGCCGCGAGCCGGGACCTCGGGGGCGTGTACGCGGTCGCGATGAGGGTGCGGTGTTCGACCCAGCCAGAGAGTCCCCTGGCCCGAATCCGCCGCCAGTCCCCGCGCGTCTCGCCGAGCTGTACGCGCGTGTTCGGGCCGATCGAGGCGATGATCCGCGACTGGCGCGTGGGATTCGATCGAACGATGGCCCAGTTCCGCGCGACCGATGTGACCCACCCGCCACGGGTCTTCGACCGCGCGGTCGACTTTGGAGCTGGCGCTGCACGCGCGGTGGTCGCCCGAGACGGAGGGGCTTTCGCGATGGCGCGTGGCGTCGATTTGGAAGCGGGGGCTCGTGCGGTTGGCGGCGTGGTTGCGCGGGCGCGTGCGGGCGCCGGCGCGCTGGACGCTGTGGGTTTGGGCGGCTTGGCGAGCGGACGCGGTGCCACTTTCTCCGCGGGACGCTCAGTCACTGGCTCGGGTGGCGGAGCCGCGGGAGCCTCGACAGCGGAGGGCGTCGAGTCACTCTGTACAACTGTACCGGCGGACTGCATCGCGACCCGCCTGGATGCAACGACAGGCGTCGGAGCGGTTGGCAGCGTATCGACGGTCGACAGGGCGATCGCGCTGTCGTGCGTCGAATCGGTGAGAGCGACGGCTGTAGAATCGAGGGCTTCCGCGGCCGCGGTGTCCGGCTGCGCCAACGTGATCTTTCGCCCGAACGATTCGGTCTTGGGCTGATTGGTGGGGAGCGTGTCGGCGACGAAGGTTCGCGGTGCTGGTTTGGGCGCGGCGGGCGTGTAGTTCTTCGAGAGCCACGCGCCTATCGCGAGCGACGCGAGCACAAGACCGCCGAATCCTTTCCAGATGTAGGGGCCTAACGGCCCGATCGGCGAACGCTCGGGCTTGGTTCCGCACCAACGACATCCGCCGGCACTGTGCGGATAATAGGAGTCGCAGCTCGTGCAGTGTGCGAGCGGCAATAGATCGCCGAAGCCGTCACGGTTCTCGAACCCGTGACCGCACTTTGGGCACGTCGACGCCGCGACGAGCGCCTTGGTGCCACAGACATCGCAACGCACAGAGCGCATGCGGACCGCCTTGTTGAGGGTGCGCTCCCCGACGTGCCGGGGTTCGGAGAGGCGCGCGGCCTACCAACCTACTTGTTTGACACCGGGTTCGCTCCCCGTGGAGAGACCAGTTCGTCGCGGGTCCTGACGACTGAGCCAAACCACGAGAGTTGGGAAACGCGAACGGAATTAGTAATACCGTCCTTATAAGGAAGAAGTGCCATTCGTCAAGTTCGACTTGGGTGACCGGGCAGTCATCCAATTCGCAAAAGTGCGTCGGGATAGAGACCGACGGCAGACGGCAGACAACTGAAGACCGCAGACAGCAGACGGCAGGTTGCAGAGGGCAGAGGGACAGGATTCCTCTGCCATCTGCCTCCTGCCGTCTACCGTCTTCAGTTGTCTGCTGTCTGGCGTCTGAGCTCCGATCTTACCGACCGGCCGGCGACTCGGCGAAGCTCCGTCTCGCCTTTCCACACGTCGGCCATGGCCTCGGTTGCCCGTTAGGCATCGGCGGCAGCGTCGACAACTCGCGCGACGTCCGCTCCGGATCCTCCGACGCCGCGTACGCCAGCATCGCCGCCATCGTCGCGTTGTTCCTGAGGTCGTCGAACACGATCTTGTCGTACGTGTCCCGGTTCGTGTGCCACGTGTATTGCCGATACTCCGGATAGCTCGACTGTAGCCGGAACGCCGGCGCCGGGCGGCACAGGAACGACGTGTGATCGCTGCCGCTGTTCGCCTGCGGACCCGGCAGCTGCAGCTTCACACTGTCGGTCATCTCCGCCGGCAGCTGCGCCACCCACTTCGCCAAGTTCGCGCTCGCCTTGAGGAAGCCCTGTCCCTCGAGGATCTCCACACGCCACGTCCCGTTGTCCTGGTTGAACGCCACCTGTAGTCCCTGAACCACCTCGGGATGATCCTCGGCGAATGCGAGCGAGCCGTTCGCCCCCTGCTCCTCGCCGCCCCAGTGGCCCCCGAGAATCGTCCGGCGCGGGTGCGGGTAGGTCTCCTTCAGGATCCGCATCGCCTCGAGCATGGTGAGCGTGCCGGTCCCGTTGTCGGTGGCCCCCGTCGCGCCGTGCCAGCTGTCGAGATGGGCCGAGAGCAGGACGTATTCGTTAGGCAGCTCCGTCCCCTTGAGCTCGGCAACCACGTCGAACATCGGCACCTCGGCCGGCGTCGCCTGCGACTCGGCGGTGAGCCTCACGCGCGGTCCCTGCTTGTTCGTCGCCAGGCGGTACAGGAGACCGTAGTCCTCGCACGAGATGTCGACGCTCGGGACTTTCTGTGTGTTGGAGCCGAAGATCTTGTCGACCCCCCAGCCGCCGGACCAGGTGAGCGTCCCGACGCCGATCACCCCCGCGGAATCCAGGCGAGCGTACGCGATGCGGGACACGTCCTGTGGCTGCGCGTCCTGCGCGAGTGCCCGGAACCGAGCGGCCGCGGCTCGCTGGTTCTCCACGCGCTGCTGGTTGATCTTCGTCACGGTCGCCGGAAGCGCATAACGGTCCAGCTCCTGCCGCGCGCGACACATGATCTCCGGTGCCGAAACGAGCACGAACTTCCCGCGAATGGTGCCGAGCCACTGTTTCGCGGCGACAGAGTCTGCCAGTTCGGGAATGACCACGACGTCACCCTCGACGGGTCCGTTCTTCGGCGTTGGCGGACTCCACGCGAGCAGCTCGACCTCGAGGTTCTGGAACCGAGGGCCGATCATCTCCATGTGAACCGTGCCCTGTCGCCACCCGCGCCACGTCCCGTACTTCTCGCGCCGGACAGGAACGCCCCACCCGGTGTAGGTCTTCTCGAGCCAGTCGACCGCGTTCGCAAACCCCTGCGTTCCGGAGAGCCGAGGGCCGATGGAGTCGATGAGCACCTGAGCGAGCTTCTCGGTCTGCGACTGCTCCATGCCGACCTGCCACATCTTCTTGATGACCGTGTCGGCGGAGCGGAAGGTTTGCGCGGCGAGCGTGGCGGGGAGGGGGAACGCGAGCAAAGCGAGTGCGAAGAGACGACGGTTGCTATGGCGCATCCTGGCTCCTGTGGAGGTGCGGTCGTGGCGAGCCATCAATCGTAAGGACCGGTGCGCGCGCGTGGAAAGTGGCGCACATTCGTGTGATCTCCAACAACGCATCCGCCATGAAGCTCATTCTCTTCGCGGCTTTCGTTCCGTCGCTCGCGTTCGCGCAGGCCCAGCCGGTCCCTCAGACGACCGCGAAGCCCGGCTGGCAATGGACAATGGACAGTGTGAGGACGGTCGTAAATACCGTCAGGGCCGGCCGGAACTTGCTCACTGCCCCGTGGCCGAACGGAGCCCGGGTCGCGGTTCTACTCTCGTTCGACGTCGACAACGAGACGGTCGCGCTTCGGTTCGGTGACGCGAACGCCGGTGCGCTGTCCATGGGACAGTACGGGTCTCGGCAGGGGTTGCGTCGCGTGGTGGAGCTGCTCGACAAGAACCGCATCCCGGCGACGTTCTTCATCCCATCCGTGAGCCTGCAGCTCGCGCCGGAGATGGCCGACGTCATCAAGAAGAGCGGCCGCCACGAGTTCGGCATTCACGGGTGGATCCACGAGATGAACACGACCCTTCCCGACTCCGCCGAACGGGCGCTGCTCACGAAGGCGCTCGCGGAGATGACGCGCATGACGGGAACCAAGCCGACCGGCTATCGCGCGCCGAGCTGGAATTTCAGTCCCAACACGCTCTCGATCCTGCGCGACCTGGGGTTCCGGTACGAAAGCTCGCTCATGGCCGACGAGCGGCCGTACGAGCTGCTGCAGAATGGTCAGCCGACGGGGATGGTGGAGCTGCCGGTGGAGTGGATCCTCGACGATGCGCCGCTCTTCGACCCGCGCGGCGAGCGGTACAGCGCACCGCGCGACGTCGCGCAGGTGTGGATCGACGAGTTCGACAAGGCGTACGAGGAGGGCACGATGTTCCTGCTCACGATGCACCCGCACATCTCGGGGCATCGGTCTCGGATCGTAGCGCTGGAGCAGCTCATCGCCCACATCCAGCAGAAGGCGCCGGGGAAGGTGTGGTGGGCGACGCACGGCGAGGTCGCCGAGTACGTGCGGAAGACGTCGAAGCTGGGCGAGCCGAAGCCGCGAAGTGGTCCGACGAGCGACTCTCGTTAGGCTCGTAACCACGAACGCTGAATAACTGACGGCGATTTGAGCCGGACCTCTCAAGCCGTTCAGCGTGCCTAGCGCCCGGCGCGACAGCGCCGTCTGCGTGCTCAGCGTTCGTGGTTCCGTATCGATGATGACAAAGGGGCGTGGCCACGGATCGCGGCCACGCCCCTTTGTTGTTACTGCCGGCGGGCTAGTGCTTCTCAGCCTTCGGCGCCTTCTTGCACTTCGGGTGGAGCTGGATGTTGCCGCCGATCACGACCTGCTCGGGGATCAGGACAACGCCGCCGACCTTGAGGTAGACCGCGTCACCGACCTTCTTGGCGGGCTCGCCGAGGTCGACGAAGCGCCACTCGACTTCCACGTTCTCGGGGCCGCCGTTGACCGAGCCCAGGCCAAACGCAAGGCGCGAGTCCGGATACTGGCTGAGCGGACCGGTGTCCGGGTGGCCGTAGTCGGTCACGTTCCAGACGTGGATGTGGTCGCCGTTCGTGTGGTTCACGAAATTGAGATCGCCGTAGGCGAAGCCCGGGGGATCCTCGATCCGACCAGCGTTACCGCCGTACGAGACGTTGTTGGGCGTGAGGACGAAGCCGCCGAACGTCGAGAAGTCGCAGGCCGCTGGCGGCGGCTCGACGAAGTTCTTGTACGTCAGGCGAACGCCGTGGATCAGGTTGATGTCGTAAGCCACGCCCGGGGCAACGTTGGCTTCCGGGAAAATCACGGCCGGGGGCGGCTGGTCTTCGAAGTCGTCCTCGATCTGCTGCTCGACGATTGTTGGCCCGACGAAGCCGGCAGACGTCTCCGTGATCGTCACCCGCACCGCGCTGCCGCTGTGGTTGTTGGCGACGACGGCGATGCGGCACTCACCCGGCGCAACGGTGATGGAGCCACCCGTGGCGACAGTCCCGCCGGCGACATCACCGGTACCGCCGTTGATCGATTGCGTCGCAATCGTGAATACGCCGGAGACGTTGCTGTCCTCGGTCTTGCAGATCGTGAATCGACCGACGGCCGGAACGTTGTTGACCAGGCCGTCCGGGACGTCACCGATCGCAAAGCTCGGTGTCGAGGGCCGGACAGGCGATGGGCCCGTCGCCGAATCCGAGCACGCCGCCAGGAACGCCATGGCGCTCACAGCGAGCGCCGTGCTGCTCATCATGCGCATGTCTTCAACCTCACTCGATGGGTAGACCAGAACTGGCCGGGAAGCGGCCGGACGGGCCTCGGGCATCGCATGACCGTGACATGGAGCACGAGTGACCGGATGCATTCCTCATGAGTCCGCCGTGACGGAGATCTCATGAGGAGCGCCAATAATGAAGCCGGCCTAACGACGGCGCAAGCGCTGCGATGTCACAGCGCGCCGGTCGGTCATTCTTGCCGAATCGAGCTCGACAGACGGGCGTTTTGACCGATCACTCAGCCCGGAGCGCGACGATCGGGTCGACTCGCGCCGCCCGCCGCGCCGGGACATACGCCGCGATCGCGCCGATCGCCACGAGCACCAGCGGCACCGTCACCATCACCGACAGGTCACGCGACGACGTGGCGTAGAGGAGCTGCTCGACCAGGCGAACAGCAGCCAGCGCACCACCAATGCCGACCGCGCACCCGGCGACCGCCAGCGTGAGCCCCCACCGCAGCACCGACCGCACGACCTGGTCGGCCGTGGCGCCTAACGCGATGCGAATTCCGAACTCATTGGTTCGGCGCGCCACCGCGTAACTCGTCACGCCATACAGCCCGAGCGCCGCCAACACCAGCGCACAGGTGCTGAACGCGCCCACGAGTCCCAGCACATATCGCCGCGGCGCGAGCGCGCTCGACAACCCCTCCTCGACGCTGCTGAACGTCATGGCACCGCCCGGCCCCATCGGCAGCATGTTCGGCTCGGCCTCGAGCGCCGCCCGACGGAGCGCTCCCACCGTCGCCGGGGACCCCGCGCGCACACGCACCGCAACGGACACCCACGCCCACGGCTCCGCCGCGAGCGGGACGTAGACCGATGGGTTCGGGTCGCTCTCCGGGCCGAACTGCCTAACGTCTCCCACGACGCCGATCACGACCGACGGCACCGCGCGCCCGAAATCGGCCCGTACCTGCGACGACCTGAAGATCGTGAGTGGCTTGCCCACCGCATCCTGTCCCGGCCAGTACCGCTTCGCGACGGACTCGCTGATCACGACGCCATCGCCTGGCGCACGCATCTCTGCCGGTGTGTACCATCGGCCTCGCACGAGCGGGATGCGCAGCGTCCGAAGGAAGCCTTCCGTCACGGTGATGTACGTCGCGAGGTCCTCGCTTGCGGGCGTTCTCCCGGGAACCTCGATGCGTGTTGGAATGCCAGCCCGCCCCGAGGGCATGAAGTTGACGATCGTCGCCTCCTCGACGCCGGGCTCCGACTTCAACCGGTCGATGATGCGCTCGTAGACGGCGAACGCGACCTGCGGATCCACGTTCTTGTCCTGCGGCGGTGACCCGGACGTCGAAAACAACCCGTGTGGGTCGAACCCGATGCGCGCGCCGAGCAGCCGCCGATAGCTCTGGGCGAGCAGACCGGCGCCGACGAGCAGCAAGAGCGCCAACGCGAACTGCGCACTCGTTAGGATCGCGCGCCCGCGCGCTTCGCGCCGCGAGCCGCCAGCGCCGGACCGGCCGCTGAGGAGGACGCGGAACGAGCCACCCGCCATGGCCGCACGGAGCGCGGGGAGCACACCGAAGAGCAGCGCGGTCAGTATGGTCACGGTCGCCGCGACCGCGACCGCGCGGCCATCGACAGCGAGCTCGCGGGCGCGCGGAAGATCGAACGGCGCGGTCACTCGCAACCATGATATGGCACGCGAGGCGAACAAAAGGCCCAGCCCGCCTCCTACGACCGCAAGCGTGGCACTCTCGACTGCGAGCTGGCGCATGACCTGGACTCGACTCGCACCGAGCGCGAACCGGATCGCGACTTCGCGCCCTCGCGACGCGCCGCGCACGGCGGCGAGATTCGCGAGGTTGACGCACGCGACCAGCAGAATGAGTCCGACGGCGCCGCCCAGTCCGAGAATCGCCGTACGCACGTCGCCGACGATCTCGGTTTGCAGCGGCGCGGCGTCCACGCCGACCCAATCGCCTTCCTCCTTCGGGAACTCGCCGGCGATGCGCGCCTGCACCGTGGACAGGAGCCGCGCGGCCTGCCGCGCGGCCACACCCGGCGCGAGCCGACCGATCGCGCGGCTGTCAGCGTGGAAGTCTCGCCGATCGATCACGGGGTCGCGCCCGACGAGCTGAGCGAGCGGTCGCCACGCGTCAGCCCACGTCGGGTAGGCGAACCCGGGTGGCATCACGCCAATCACCACCGATGTCGAGCCGTCGAAGCGGAGCGTCTGGCCGATGATCTTCGTGTCCGCGCCGAATGTCTTTTGCCAGAGCTCGTGCGAGATCACGACGACGTCCGCGCCGCCGGCTCGCTCCTCCTCCGGCGCGAACGTCCTGCCTAACGCTGCCTGACGTCCCATGAGCTGAAAGAAGCCCGGCGAGACGAAGCCAATCCCGACGCGCTGCGGACCGTCAGGCCTTTGCAGGGCGAGGCCGTCGCCGCGAATCCAGGCCAGGCCACTCAACGCGACGCCGGCGCGGGCCCAGTCCTGAAGCGTCGGATTGGAGACGAGGCGCTGGTTTCCCCCCTTGCCACGCTGGTACAGCGAGACGAGGCGATCCGCATCGCCGTATGGCAGCGACCGCAGGAGGACGTGGTCGACGACGCTGAACATGGTCGCTGCCGCCCCAATGCCGAGCGTGAGGGTGGCCACGACGGTGACCGAGAATCCCCTCGCGTTTCGGAGCGCCCGCCATCCGGTTCGGAGGTCGCGCAGGACTAAATCGGTAAGGCGGCGCCAGCCGGTCGACATAGAGGAGTCCATCGGGCGGTGAATGGTGGTTACAAAACCAACCCACCAACTATCCGCGGAGTCACGCCGGGGACAGCGTAAACGGCGCAGAGCCCGAACTACGCAGGGCCCGAACTACGCAGGGCCCTGCGCCGTTTGGGCCGTGCGCGGTTTGGGCCGTGGCGCCGTTTCGGCGTTGCGGGTCTCGTCAGTATTGTACGTCAGCCAATTTACCGGAGCAGACCGTGACCGCACCAACAATCGTCGCGCCGGTGAGTCGTCATCTCGACGTCGCCGATCTCGTGCGAGCGGTCACGTTCTACCGCGACACCCTCGGCTTCGAGGTCCACGCACACGCCGATCACTCGGCCGAGCTCACCCTCGGACCAGCGCGCATCACGTTAGGCCGGCGTGGCCCGGGCGCCGGGCTCGAGGGACGGAGCATCCTGTTCTTCGAGACGGACGACGTCGCCGCAACCTACGACATCCTCGCCGCCCGCGGCGCCGAGCCGACCGCGCCCGCGGACGTGAACTGGATCAAGATGCGGATGATCGAGATCCGTGATCCAGACGGCAACACGCTCTGGTTCGGCAAAGGCATCGGAGGCGGGCACGAGCCGCCGAAGCACACACGCATGCTACGAAAGGTCATGCCCGAGCTGCCACTGTCCGATGTCGCCGCCGGCGTGGCGCACTACCGCGACGTGTTAGGCTTCGACGTCAACTACAGCCAGCACGACATCGGTGTCATGGACCGCGACGGCATGCGCGTCCTCCTCATCGCGCGCTCTCCGCAGCATAAGGGAATCGGTTCGTGCGCGTTCTACGTGACCGACGCCGATGCGCTACACGCAGAGCTGACTGCCAGAGGCGCGAACGTCCAGGGACCGCCCGTGAGCAAGCCGTGGGGACTTCGCGAGTTCAGCGTGCTCGATCCCGAAGCGAACCGTCTCACGTTCGCCCAGACGTTCGAATAACCAGCCAGCTCCCTCACCATGACCGTTCGCGTCTTCGTTACCGGTGGCACCTTCGACAAGGAATACGACGAGCTGAGCGGAAAGCTCTATTTTCGAAATACGCACGTCGATGAGATGCTCCGGCGCGGACGATGCGGGCTGGATGTGGACGTGCAGACGCTCATGATGGTCGACAGCCTCGAGATGACCCACGCGCAGCGCGCCATGATCGTTCGCGCGTGTCGCGAGTGCGACGAAGCGCAGATCGTCATCACGCACGGCACCGACACGATGGTGGAGACGGCACGCGCCATCGCCGACGGCGTGACGGACAAGACCGTCGTGCTCACCGGCGCGATGGTCCCCTACGCCTTCGGCAGCTCCGACGGACTGTTCAACCTCGGCAGCGCGCTCTCGTTCGTACAGTCGCTCCCCGTCGGAGTCTACATCGCGATGAACGGAAAGAGCTTCCCGTGGGATGACGTTCGGAAGAATCGCGACGCTGGCGTGTTCGAGCGATTGAACGCGTGAGCGTTACCGATGAGTGGCTGTGGGGGTGGGATCCGACGCCGGGCATCGTGTCGGTCTACGCGGAGAGCAACGGGCAGGCGACGGTCTGGCGGCGAATTCCAACGACCGGTGAGCTCGTGCGCGAGGTCGAGCGCTTCCGTCCGTGGATGCTGCTCGACCGCCTCGACGACCTGAAGCACCTTGGCGGCGCCCTCGCCCCCGACGGCGTCCCCGGCGGGCGAGTGGCCTATCGCGAGCTGAGCGGACCAGGCGAGCTGCGCTTTCTCATTTCTGCCGAGGACGGGCGAACCCTAACGAGTGCCGTGCTCGAGGGCGCAAGCCGCCGGATGGGTCGGCGCGTGGGACACATTCGCGACCTGGATGACGACACCGTCCTCGCGCTGCAGCCGGAAGAGCAGTACCTGGTGGCGACCGGGCGCACGTATTTCCGCGATCTGTCGTTCGACCAGCTGCGCCGCCTGCAGTTCGATCTGGAGACGACGGGGCTCGACCCCGAGCGGTGCCGGATTTTCATGATCTCGGTGCGGTACCCGAACGGCCAGACCGAGGTGCTGGAGATCCACGGTCGTGGCGACGAGGCCGAGGCTCGGCTGATTCGCGAGCTGAACGAGCGAATCGGCGCGGCGGACCCCGACGTAATCGAAAATCACAACCTCCACGGCTTCGACCTTCCCTTCCTCGATCGTCGTTCGCGCAAGCTGGGCGTCCCGCTCGTCTTCTCTCGCACCGGACAAGCGGGGCTCCGGCAGCGCGCCGCGCGGCGCGGCCTGGCGAACACCGCCGGTGACGGACGCCGCGTTAGGTACGTCGCTCCCGGGCGAGAGCTGATCGACACGATGGATGCCGTGATCCGGTATGACTTCTCGACCCGGTCGCTGCCGGGCCACGGTCTGAAGGCGGTCGCCAAGTATCTGGGCTTCGCATCGCCAGATCGGGAGTACATCAAGGGCAGCCAGGTGTGGCCGACGTACCGGCGCGATCCGGAACGCGTCAGGCGTTATGCGACGGATGACGTCATCGAAGTCGCGCACCTGTCGCGCATGTTGGGTGGCGCGGCGTTCGCGCTTGCCCAGATGGCGCCGCGACGATACGAGCGGCTGGCGGATGCCGGCGCGGCCACGGGTGTCATCGACCCGCTGCTCGTGCGCGCGTACGTGCGGTCCGGGGTGGCGCTGCCAAAGCACCAGGCCGATGATGGCACGCCACACAGCGGGGCGGCGCTGCATCTCTTCGCGTCGGGCGTCGCGCAGCGCGTCGTAAAGGTGGATGTCGCGAGCCTGTACCCGTCGCTCATGCGCGCCTACCGCATCGGGCCGGCGCGCGACAAGCTCGGCGCGCTCCTGGCGCTCGTGGATGGGCTGGTCGAACGCCGACTGAAGGCGAAAGCGGACGCGCGCGCTGCGCCGCCGGGATCGGCAGAGCGACACACCAACGAGGCGATGTCCGCCGCGATGAAGATCGTAGTCAACTCCGCGTACGGGTATCTCGCGGCGGGCGGGGACCTCACACGGTTCGCGGACGTGCACGCGGCCAATGAAGTGACGCGTCGCGGGAGGGAGACGCTCGACCTCATCTGCCGGTCGCTGGCAGCGCGTGGGGTGACGCTCATCGAGGCAGACACGGATGGCGTGTACTTCGGCGTCCCCGACGCCTGGACCGAGGCGGATGAGCGTCGCGCGGTAGGCGAGGTCGCGGCGCTCTTGCCACCACTCGTGCAGCTCGAGCTCGAGGGGCGGTATGCGGCCATGCTCTCTCACGAGCCGAAGAACTACGCGCTGCTCGGGTACGATGGTACGCTGCTGCTGCGCGGCGTGGCGTTTCGGTCGAGTCGCGCGGAGCCGTTCGGCGAGAGTTTTCTGCGACGAGCGATCGGCAGGCTGCTCGTGAGCGACGTTGTAGGTGTGCACAGTGTGTACATCGCCGCTGTGGACGCGCTGCGGCGGCGCGATGTGCCCACGCGGGATGTGTCGTCGCGGGTGCGTCTCACCAAATCCCCGGCCCGCTATCTCGAGTCACGAGAGAAGCGGCGCGAGCTTCCATACGAAGCGCTGCTCGCGAACGGCGTGACGGAGTGGAGCGTGGGCGATCGGATTAGGGTTTATCGCCGGAGAGCGGGTGAGGCGGGGCTCGTCGACTTCGACGAACGGGAGGGAGAGCCCGACCCGCGCGACTACGACGTGGAGTACTACGTGCGGCAATTGCGCGAAACCTTCGCCGCTCGCCTGGCGCGCGCGTTGACGGCGGCGGATTTCGACGCGGTATTCGCGGATCCCGATCAGTTGTCGTTGCTTCCGCCGCGTTTCGAGAGCATGCGGCCAATACTGACTGTGCTCGGACGTTAGGCGTGCCTGTGGGCCATCCGGCCGGGTCGAAAAGCAGGAACGGCGCCGCCGGATGCCGTCCGTATGTGCCTTTCCCGGAACCGCACAAGGGTCGCGGCGGTATTGATTTGACCCCGAGCACAGCCATCATGAACCGATCCCACGTGAAAGGTGACCGTCATGAGCGTTACTCGGGTATCTCGCCGGCAAGCAGTGGTAGCCCTCGCGGCCGCACCCTTTGCCAGCGTCGCCCGCGTCAACCCGTTCCGCACCGCAAGGGCCACGATCGTCCTCGTTCACGGTGCATGGGTCGGTGGCTGGTACTGGAAAAAGGTGACTCCTTTGCTTCGAGGCGCTGGCCACGATGTGTTCGTGCCAACGCTGACAGGGCTCGGGGAACGCTCCCATCTCCTGACGCGAGACGTCGGTCTCGACACCCACATCACCGACATCGTCCAGGTCCTCGAGTTCGAAGATCTCAGCAACGTCGTCCTTGTGGGACACAGCTACGGCGGCATGGTGATCACCGGTGTGGCCGACAAGGCAGGCGACCGGATCGCACAACTCGTGTACCTCGACGCCATGCTGCCTGAGAATGGGAAAGCTGCCGCGGATTACTCCCAGAGGAAATTTGGGCCGATTACCGACGACTCATGGCACGACCCCGCCGGTGAGCCGCAGGCGTTCGGTGTGACGGACGACCGCGACGTCACCTGGATGAAAAAGAGGGCGACCGACATGCCGCGGAAGTGTATGCAGCAGCCACTCCAACTCGCCGACGACAGGAGCCGCCGAATCAAGGGCGCGTACATCCTGTGCTCCACGTTTCCCTTCGCCACCGAGGCTGCACAGCGGGCGAAACAGCGCGGCTATCGTTACCGCGAGATGCTGTCAGCGGGCCATGACGTCATGGTGACCCAGCCACGCGAACTGACGAAGATTCTCAACGAGCTCGTCTAGCACTCGCGACCCCGGCGAAAGCGCTGGCCCGCGTTAGGCCGGCTCGTGCAGCAGACCGACGCGGCGAACGAGGTCCGTCCAGCGAGGATCCTCGCGAATTGACCGAGTCTGTCCGGGCAACGGAATGTTGAACATCGCCTCGAACGGGAACACCACGCAGAGAAAGTCTCGTGCCTGGAACGCACGCTCCAGCCAGCGTAAGGCGGCGTCGTGGTCACCCAGCGCTCGCTGCGCGAGGGCGATCGCGCTCGGCGGAATCCAGACGCGATCCGCGCGCTCGATCAGCTCGTCGCGGATTCGGCGGACTTCATCCGTCCGGCCGTTGGCGCTCAGCGCGATGGACAGCTCCGCGAGATGCCACGGATGCGGAGTCGTGAGCCCCGCGGCGCGCTCCAGGTCCTCGAGCCCACCCGCAACATCACCGAGCGCACACCGCGCCTTGCCGCGCCAACGCAAGGCATCGTTGTATTCGCCCGCGTCGGAGATCATCCGATCCGCTTCGTCGATGCATCGCTGAAACTTGCCCACACAATACAGGTTGACCACGTAGTACCAACGTGTCCCGAGCCCAACGGGGTCAGCACGCACTGACGCCTCCAACGCATCGTCGATCTCGCGCACTCGACCACGCAGCATGGACACGCGCGCCACGAGCATCAATGCCTCGGGGTGATTTGGGTCGAGCGCCAGTGCACGTCGCGTGTGTCGCTCACACTCCTCGAAGTCCCATTCGTGATACAACGCGAGCTCACCAAGCAGGTAGTGAACGTCTGGGAGCTCGGGATCGAGCGCGAGCGCATCACGCAAATACCGCCGTGTGTGAGCAAACGCTTCCGTCGCTGGCAGCACGAAGAAGACACAAAGCCACAGGTAGCTCTCGGCCAGCCCCGCGAACGCAGGCGCGAACGCCGGGTCGAGCTTCAACGCCCGCTGAAAATGCGCGATCGCGTTGTGGATGTCGTTATCGCTGTGACTGCGGCGGTGGTTCAGATACCGGCCCTTGAGAAACTCATCGTAGGCCTCCGGATTCACCGGCTTGCGTGTCCGCTGACCTGCCGCCGGCGACTCATCCGGCACCTCGACCGGCGCCGGTGCGCCTGACGATTC
>DATCGG010000456.1:0-11330 GCA_036509075.1 Gemmatimonadaceae bacterium | reverse complement strand
TGGTATTACCGCCGGGCGGGGTTATCGGTATTCTCGGCTGTTCCGCGATTCCCGATTCCCGATTCCCGATTCCCCATGTCAGAGCATCGGTTTCGCTCGCTCGCAGAGACCCGGTGGCGCATCGCGGTCAGCCTCACGGCGCTGATGGTGGCCATCTACTTCGGGTTCATCCTCCTCATCGCGTACGACAAGCCGCTCATGGGTCGACTCCTCACGCCCGGGCTGAGCGTGGGAGTACTGCTCGGCGCCCTTGTGATCGTGCTGTCGTGGGTGCTGACATGGATCTACGTGCGCTGGGCCAACACGCACTATGACGCGGGGCTCGATGAACTGCGTCGCGGGGAGGCTGCCCAGTGACCATCCTTCAGGCGACACAAGCGACGCCTGCGCCGACGGTCGCAACGCGCATCGGCGAGCCTAACGCGGTCGCGATGGTGTTCTTCTTCGCGTTCATCGCCATCACGCTCGGCATCACATATTGGGCCGCCCGCCGCACGCGAACCACCGAGGACTTCTACGCCGCCGCGCGGTCGATCACGCCAGGCCAGAACGGATTGGCGCTCGCCGGCGACTACATGAGCGCCGCCTCGTTCCTCGGCATCGCCGGCCTCGTGTCGACGACGGGATTCGATGGCCTGATCTACTCGACCGGATGGCTCGTCGGCTGGCCGGTCGTGCTGTTCCTGATCGCCGAGCCGCTGAGGAATCTGGGGAAGTACACCTTCGCGGATGTCGTGGCCGCCCGCCTGCGACAGACGCCCGTGCGCATCGCCGCCGCGTTCGGCACGCTGGCCACCGTCAGCCTCTATCTCATCGCGCAGATGGTGGGCGCCGGCGGCTTGATCCGCCTCATGTTCGGCCTGTCGTACGAGACGGCGATCGTCATCGTGGGCGCGGCGATGCTCGCGTACGTGCTTTTCGGCGGGATGATCGCGACGACGTGGGTGCAGATCGTCAAGGCGGGGCTTCTGCTGGGAGGCGCGGCGATCCTCGCCCTCCTGGTGCTCGCGAGGTTCGGGATGAACCCGGTTGCCCTCTTCGCTGCCGCGGCGGAGCGCTACGGCGCCGGCGTGCTCGCGCCGGGCAAGCTCGTGGCGGCCCCCCTTGACGCGATATCGTTAGGCATGGCGCTCATGTTCGGCACGGCCGGGCTCCCGCACATTCTGATGCGGTTCTACACCGTGCCCGACGCTCGCGCCGCCCGCACGTCGGTGTTCTACGCCACGGGGCTCATCGGCGCGTTCTACCTCATGACGTTCGTGCTCGGGTTCGGCGCGATGGTGCTCGTCGGACCTGACGCCATCAAGGCGGTCGACAAGGGCGGCAACATGGCCGCGCCCCTGCTGGCCGAGGTCCTGGGCGGGACGCCGTTCCTTGGCTTCATCGCCGCCGTGGCGTTCGCGACGATTCTCGCGGTCGTAGCCGGGCTCACGTTGTCGGGTGCGGCCGCGCTGTCCCACGACCTCTGGGTGAACGTGGTGCGGCATGGAGAGGCGGACTCCCGCGAACAGCTTCGCGTCGCGCGGGGCGCGACGGTTGCGCTGGGCGTGGTTGCTGTCCTGCTCGGGATTTTGTTCAAGGGGCAGAACGTGGCCTACATGGTTTCCCTGGCGTTTGCGATCGCCGCGAGTGGAAACTTCCCGGCGCTCGTGCTTTCCATCTTCTGGCGACGGTGCACCACCGAGGGAATCGTCTCGAGCATGGTGGTTGGGACGCTGTCGACGCTCGTCCTGATCTGGCTCTCGCCGACGATCCAGGTGGACATCCTGAAGCACACGGGCGCCTGGTTCCCACTCAAGAATCCGGCGCTGGTGACGATTCCGCTGTCATTCGCGGTGGGCGTGCTGGTCTCGCTCGCGACGCGAGACGAGGTAGCGGTTGAGCGGTTCGCCGCGGTGGAGCGGCGGATGCACGTCGGCGAAGCGTAGCTTCGCAGCCAACAGCCATCAGCCATCGGCCATCAGCCCAGACGGCGGAAGCCAAACGGCGAGGCGCGTTTTCGACGTTCCGCCGTTTGAGCTGATGGCTGATGGCTGATGGCTGATGGCTGATAGCTTTATTACCATGCACCAGACGTCGCTGAGCGAGCTGAACGCGGCGCTGCTTCAGGCGGTCATCACGTTAGGGATCGCGGCGCTCTGCGCGTTCCTGTTCGTGCAGTTCCGCAAGCGGTACTTCCTCTGGTGGGCGATTGCGTGGGGCCTCTACGTGCTCCGCATCGGCGCGATCTGCGGGTTCCTCACCACGGCGTACGAGCCGTGGCTCTATGCGCACCAGGTGCTCACCGGATGGACTGCGCTCGCCCTCCTCGCGGCGGCGCTGGCGTTCTCGCAGCGGGTCGCGTGGCGCAACGGCTATCTCGCGCTCGTACTCTTTCCACCGCTGTGGTCGTACATCGCGATCTACCGGCTCGAGAATTTCCTGCTTGCCGCGGGCCCCGCCGTGCTCTTTCTCAGCGGAGCGACCCTGTGGACCGGCTGGGCGTTCTGGCGATACCAGCGACGAGTCGGATCGCGCGCAGCCAAGTTCGTCGCCGGCGTGCTCCTGCTCTGGGGGCTGCATCACCTCGATTATCCGTTGCTGCGCGCGCGCGGCGCGTGGAACCCGTGGGGGTACTATCTCGATATCGGGTTTGTGCTGGCGCTTGGTGCGGGCATCCTGCTCCTCGTTGTCGAAGAGCTGCGCCGAGGGCTCGCGACGCTGTCGGCGCTGTCGGGCGACCTCGCCCTCGCGGGCGGACCGGCGAACGATGACGTGCCCGACGTCATCGACTCGCTGCTTGCCCGCCCTCTGGCGCTGGGAGGCGTGCGGGGCAGTGCTCTCTGCCTAACGATTGCCACCGATGGGGCACGCGCGAACGGGAACGGCGCCGCTCGTGATCCGTCCACGAGCGAGTCGTTTGTCCGCGGCATCGGCTCGTGCGCGCACTGGACTGGCCGGTCCCCGGTTGGCCCCGCGTGGGCGACGATGCGGCAGGCGGCTCACACCGGCTCACCGGCGGTGGCGCGCGACTGGCCGGACCCGTTCGGCGAATCCGCTCGCCCGTTCGCGTACCTCGCCGTGCTGCCGGTGGTGCGCGACGGGAAGCCGGTCGGATCGCTCGTGATCGTCGGCGATCACGGCGACCCCTTCACGGCGCTCGGCGAGGAGTTTCTTCGGACGCTCGGGCGTCAGGTCGGCGCGGCACTTCAACACGCGGACCTAACGACTCGGCTCGCTGCCCGCACGCGTCAGCTCGAGCGACTCTCGGTTCGCATGGCGCGGCAACACGAGGAGGAGCGGCGCCGTATTTCGCTGGAGCTGCACGACGAAACGGCGCAGGCTTTCGCCGCGGTGAAGCTGCAGCTCGGCGTGCTGCGCGAGACGGTGGATCCGGCGCTCGCCCCGCGGATGGACCGCGTGCTCGAGCTCGTCGACACCGGCATGCGCAGCATTCGTAACGTGGCTCGCGACCTTCGGCCCCCGCTCCTCGACGAGCTCGGCCTTTTGCCCGCGCTCCACGCGCTGGTCGAAGGATTCGGCGAACGGACCGGAATCCGAATGTCGTTCGATGCCCCGACCGCCCTGCCACCCCTTTCGAACGACGCCGAGCTGGCGTTGTTTCGTGCGTTACAGGAGGCGTTGTCCAACGTGGCCCGCCACGCGAACGCCGGTTCGGTCGGCATCACGCTGTCGAAGGAAGACGGGGAGCTCCGGCTCGAGGTCTGTGATGACGGTCGCGGCTTCCAGGGCGACCCCGGGCTCGGGCTCACGGGCATGGGCGAGCGCCTCGGCGCGTTAGGCGGGGGTGTCCAGATCGCGAACGCGGCGGGCGGCGGTGCGCGGCTCGCCGTTCGCCTTCCTTTCGAGCGGGTGGCGGGATGACCAACGAACCCAGTATTCGCGTCCTCGTGGCCGATGACCATGCGGTGGTGCGCGAAGGCATCCGACACGTCCTGGCATCGACGCACGGATTCAACGTCGCCGGCGAGGCGGCCAGCGGGGTCGAGGCGGTCAAGCTCGCGGCCGAATGCGATCCGGACGTCGTGGTGCTCGACGTGTCCATGCCTAACGGGACGGGGCTGGAAGTGATCGGCGACGTCCGGCGCGCGGCGCCCCAGGCGCGCGTGCTCATCCTCAGCGTCCACGACGAGGCCGAGTACGTGCTGCAGGCCGTTCGCGCTGGCGCGAACGGGTATCTGCGAAAGGACTCATCGCCGACCGAGCTGCGGGAAGCGGTGCGGGCAGTGGACCGGGGCGAGTCATTCTTCTCCCCGGCCATGGCCACGCGCTTGAGCGACGCCGTCCGAGTGGAGTCGGACCGACTCTCCCGTGTGTCGAAGCTCGCCCTCCTGACCGGCCGCGAGCGCGATGTGCTCGAGGGGATCGCGAATGGCGAGACGAACAAGGAGATCGCGGCACGCCACGGAATCAGCCCGCGGACGGTGGAAACGCATCGTGAGAGCCTGATGCGCAAGCTCGAAATCCACAGCGTGGCCGGCTTGACGCGGCTGGCGGTCGAGGAGGGACTCGTCGCACCCTAGCTCGGCGTAATCGGTGTTTATCCGCGTTAGGTCTTGCCGTTCGCTACGGTGCCCATCATTGGTCATCAGTCAGCTTCGGTGCGATGGGTCGCTGCCCACCTCACCTCGTCGCGACGGCTGCTCACGCTTGCGCTGTTCCGCATCGCGAAAGCCGCGAACGCTGACCTCCTCGGCCTCCTGCAGAATCAAACGGAGCAGGGGGAGCGCGTCGCTCGGTGGCGACCCTGTGAGCAACGACGAGTCCAGCACGACGCGTTCGACCTCCGCTCCGAGCGCAGCATGTTCGCGTCGCAGCTCCTCTTCGGTCCAGCCGAGTCGCTGTCGCTGCGCCCCGTGTCGCTCGGCGATGAGCCGCTGGATCGCCGCGCCGTCCGCCAACAGCGGCACGCGGGTCGTGCCGCGCTCGTCGATGATCGCGAACAGCTGACCTATGTCGCTGAGGTAGGTGGCGATGTGGTCCTCGAGCTCCGTGCGCGTCACCTCGCGCGCCCGCGGAATGTCCGGGTCGCCTCGGAGGCGGTCGACGACGGTGGCCACGATGTCCGGCGCCGACATCACGAGCAGCTCGCCTAACGCGACCCGACCTGACCGCGAGCCCGCGAGCCGGAGGTTCGGGATGGACGCGGGCGTGATGCGATCCCGTTCGCTGAGCGGCCGCGCGCGAACCGTTGCCGGTCGGTCGCGCTCCCATGCGGGCAGCCAGAGCGTGAACGTCGTGCCCTGTCCAATGCGGCTTGCGACGGTGATGTCCCCGCCCATGAGGCGCGCGAAGCGGCGACTGATGGCGAGGCCCAGCCCGGTGCCACCGCGCGCGCGGGTGTGACCTGCGTCGAGCTGCACGAACGGCTCGAAGATCGTCTCGAGGTGCTCGGCTTCGATGCCGATCCCCGTATCGGTGACGCCGAGTGTCAACCATGACCCGAGCGGGCCGGGGCTGAACGGTGCCTTCCCCTCGAACCGGTCGCAGCGGACCGCGACGCGCCCGGCCGGGCGGGTGAACTTGACTGCGTTGGCGAGCAGGTTCAGGAGGATCTGCCTAACGCGTCGCTCGTCGCCCGTCAGCTCCCCGAAGACTTCGGTGCAGGCCGTCGAGTCGATCTCGACGCCGGCGCCCGCCGCCTGCGGCCGCAGCAGCGTCACGGCGGCGTGGACCACTCGCGACGCGCTGACCGGGCCGACCTCGACGCGCATCTGCCCGGCCTCGACCTTCGCGATGTCGAGCACCTCCTCGACGAGCCCGAGGAGGTGTCGGCCGCTGACGCGCGTGCGCTCCACGAAGTCCCGTTGTGGCGGCGCGAGCGGTCCGGCGAGGCCATCGATCAGCAACGCGGCATAGCCAAGGATGGCGTTGAGCGGGGTTCTCAGCTCGTGCGACATCGTCGCGAGGAACGCGGACTTCGCGCGATTCGCGGCTTCGGCGGCGACCTGGGCTCCCCGAGCCGACTCGGCCGTCGCGGCGAGCTCGGCGTTCGCCCGTCGCAGCGCAGCCACCGTCAATTCAAGCTCGCTGGCGGTCGCCTCGAGCTCTCCGGTCTGCGACTCCAGCTGTCGCCGATAGAGATCGAGCGCGTCGGCGAGCCGGGCGCGCGAGATCGTGGGGCCAGCGCCTGCCGCGATGAGCTCCAGGAGGTAGCGATCGTCCTCGACGAATCGACTGACCGTCTTTGACCCCGCGTAGAGCACCCCAATGAGGCGTCCCTGATCGACGACGGGCACACCGATCACGGACACGATCTGCTCGCTGCCGACCGCGCTTGGCACGTCGCTGAGCCGTTTGACGTTGTCGAGCACCGTCGTCTCACGCCGCTCCGCGATGCGGCCAAGGACGCCGTGGCCAACCGGGATGCGCGATGGCGCCATGTCCGCCGCGCGTCCCCGCCACGACTGCATAACGAGTACGGGACCTTCGCTCGTGTCCTCGGCGAGCAACATCGCGACGGTGTCTGCACCGAGCGCATCGCGGACCCCAACGACCAGCACGTCGAGCGCCGCGATGACCGCGGTCTCGCGATTAATGGCCTCCGTGATGCGAAGGGCGGTCGCGATACGCGACGGGCTGCGTGCCGCGAGGCCGCGCGCCAACGCGTCCGGTTCCACCGGGGCGCGAAATCGCTCGTCGTCGGGTTTCGACACGTTGTGTTTGACACTCACCGGATCAGACCGTCGCGGCGGTGACATTCGAAGAAAGCATAGGGACCACGGCGCGATGCACCGACCGCGGGCGCGAATCGGCAGCGAACGAGCCTGGTGCCGGATCGCGCGTTGGCGAGCCAGCAAGACTCCGGCCGCCACGCTAATTGGCCGTCCGTATTTGTACGGACCGATCGCTCCGTAGGCTGCCGAATGTTCGGTTGGTACCGCCGCCCATATGGTAGGCGCGACAGGCGAGCGCTCCCCGATGACACCGTTCGGGCGCTGCGCCCCTTTGTCGTTTCTCGTCGACCGGAGACAAGGCCATGAAGGCTGGGCTGTTCGTTTTGTGCACGTTCGCCGCGCCGGCAGCGGTCAGCGCCGTCGGCGCGCAATCGCCATTACGCAAGGATTCTACGCGCGCGGACTCGTCGCGATCGCGGATGACCTCGCTGAGCCAGGTCACCATTACGGCCACGCGAACGGAAAAGGATGTTTTCGATACGCCATCGGCGGTGAGCGTGATCGACTCGGCGACGCTCGGGCGTCGCCTGCCTAACACGCCGGTCGACGCCTTTCGCGACCTTCCCGGGCTCGATGTGACAGGCGTTGGAACGAACCAAACACGGCCAACGATCCGCGGGCTTGGTGGCCAACGCATCCTGCTGCTCGAGGACGGGCTCCGTCTCAACAACTCGCGCCGCCAGCAGGACTTCGGAGAGCTCCCCGCCATTGCCGGGATCTCGGGCATCGATCGCGTCGACGTCGTGCGCGGACCAGCGTCGGTCTTGTATGGTACCGATGCGATCGGCGGCGTCGTGAACATCATCACCGCGCCACTTCCCTCGGTCAGCGACGGGATTCACGGGTGGGCAGGTTTCCGATACGCGACCGCCGACCAGCAGCAAACGCCGAGCGGAGGGCTCGAAGGTCGTTTCGGCCGCTTCGCGTTCAGGGCCAGCGGCGCCTACCGAGACACAAAATCGTACGACGCTCCGTCCGGGCGCTTCGGGGACATCTCATTCGATGATGAGGTGAAGGTCAACGATACGGGCGTTCGCGACTACTCGTATAACGCGCTGGCGGGATGGGACCTCGGGAAGTCGCAGACGATCTGGGCGCGGGCGGAGCGCTACACGGCGCGCGATGCCGGGTTCGGCTACGTCGCGAACGCGGATCTCGGAGCGACCGATGCACCGTCGATCCAGATCACCTATCCGGATCAGGATGTCCAGCGGTATTCGCTCGGCTGGCGCGCAACGTCGCTCGGGACCGCGATCGCCGATCGCGTCGAGGTGACGACGTATCTGCAGGACAACACGCGACACCTCGACCTCGACGTGTTCGTTCCGTTCGGGAGTGGGCTCCCGCCGACAGCGGGCGTGACGTCGCAGCTGCGCAACTGGACCGACATGCGCACGTTAGGTTTCCGTGCCGAAGCGACGAAGCTCGTCGGGGCCCGCACGATCCTGACGTACGGCACCGACGCGTTCGAGGACCGTTCCGACAACACCGACTCGAGCCTGACGACCGTGACCGGCTTCGGCCCGCCGCAGAGCGAGGCGAGCACGCGACCGCAGGTGCCCAACGCGTCGTTCCGGAGCGCCGGCGTCTTCGCGCAGGGCGACGTCCGGCTCGCCGATCGCGTGTCGGTCATCGTCGGCGGCCGGTACCAGGACGTCCTCGCGAAAACGCGGTCCACGCCGGGTATCACCGATCCGCCATCCGAGAGCAAGGACCGAACGGCGGTCGGCGCAGCGAATCTGCTCGTGCGCGCCATGCCCGGACTCAATCTCATTGCGTCGGTCGGGCGCGGTTTCCGCTCGCCGAACCTCGTGGAGCGCTTCTTCGAAGGACCGACGCCGGAGGGGTCGGGCTACCAGGCGCGGAACCCGAGCCTCGATCCGGAGACGAGCGTGAACGTGGACCTCGGCGCGCGATGGAGGCAGGGCGTATTCTTCGCCGAAGGGTTCGTGTTCCAGAACAATGTGCACGATGGAATCGCGATCGCCGCGACGGGTGATACGATCAACCAACTGCCCGTGTATCAGAACGTGAACGTCGACAAGCTGCGCTTCCGCGGGCTCGAGCTCACCGCGGGGGCGCGGGCTCTCCGTACGTTCGATCTCTCGGCGAATTTCTCGAGGATCGAATCGAAGAACGTGACGGATCCGAATAGTCCAGTGGGCGACACGTACTCGCGCAAGATCGTGTTCGACGCGGCGTGGCATCCAGTCGCCAACCGACTCTCCTTCGGCTATGCACTACGGCACAACGGAGAGCAAAAGGATGTGATCGCGGGGACGAGCCCCGTCGGTGATGTGCTGCCGGCGTTCACGGTGCACGATCTTCGCGCGGAAGCGGCGCTATTCGACCGTGGGCGCAACCGTACCTCGCTCGTCGTGCGAGTGAACAATCTGACGAACGAACTGTATGCCGAGTTCGCGAATGCATCGTTCTTCCGCCCTGAGCCACGGCGGAATGTGAGCACTGCGATCGTAGTGGGCTTCTAGTTCCTGGAGGAAGGAGAGGCGATGCGGACCGCGGTGTACTTCGTTCCGATCGTCACGACGGTCATCGCGCTGGGGTTTGCTGGCGTCGTGATCGCACGATGGTTGGACCGGCGCCAGCCACACCTCCTCTGGTGGGGCGTTGGGCTGCTGACGTACGCGGCGGGTACCATCACCGAGTCGGCCACGACCTTGCTTGGCTGGCACGAGGTGCTCTTCCGGGCGTGGTACATCACCGGCGCACTCCTCGGCGGTGCCCCGCTCGCGCAGGGCTCCGTCTATCTGCACCTGCCGCGGAAGACGGCGAACCGGCTCACGGTGGTCGTCGCGACGGTGATCGTGATCGCGAGCCTTTGTGTGATCGCGTCGCCCATTGACTACGCGTTGGTCGAGCCGTTTCGCCTCTCCGGGAGCGTGCTGGCGTGGCGGTGGGTTCGACTGTTCAGCCCGTTCATCAATCTGTACGCCGTTATCTTCCTCGTGGGCGGGGCGATCGTGTCCGCCGTGCGGTACCGTCGGACGCGCGAGACATATTCGCGGTTCATCGGAAACGTATATATAGCGATCGGGGCGATTCTTCCCGGCATCGGGGGAACGTTCACGCGATTCGGGCACACCGAGGTGCTGTACGTGACCGAATTGATCGGGCTGCTTTGTATCTTCGCCGGGTATCGACTAAACGTTACAGGTCGGGGAGTCCGGGAAGCGAGAGACGGGAGACGGGAGACGGGAGATGAGAATGACGCGGAATCCCTGGGGATGCCTCACTATCAGCGATGAGCATCCGGAGAGTTTTTCGCACCTTACCCGTCTCCTGTCTTCCGTCTCCAGCGTCCGGATCACTACACAGCGGCCCGTTAACTGCTAAGGTTCCGTCCACGACTCCGTTGATTGAAGCGTGGCAACCAGCACACCACCCGCGAGAAGACCAGGACTCCTCGCGCGCCTGTTAGCGCGCACATCGAATGGTGGGCAAGAGCCGCTCGTCGGTCCGATCCGCGGCGAGCTGCTCGGCGCCGACCGGCTCGGGGAGCATGCGCGCGCCCTAGCGCGACGACAGCGCGTTCGACCGCCCGGCAAAGGGCGCAAGAAGGCTGCGCTCCTCGAGCGACTCGAGGAGACGCACGAGATCCTCCTCGACGGGCGCGAGACGCTTGGCCAGGCAGCCGATGAAGGCATCGACGTCGGCCCGGCCGGCGAATGGCTGCTCGACAACTTCTACACTGTCGAGGAGCACATCCGGGAAATTCGCGCGACCCTCCCGCGAGGCTACTACCGTGAGCTTCCGGAGCTCGCGAGTGGCCCGCTCGCTCGATTTCCGCGTGTCTACGAGATCGCCATCGAGCTGATCGCAAATACCGAGGGACACCTCGATCTCGCGAACACGGAGCTGTTCGTTCGCGAGTACCAGCGCGTCACACGACTGCGCATCGGTGAATTGTGGGCGATTCCCGCGATGCTGCGGCTCGGGCTGATCGAGAACATCCGTCGGATGACGCGGCGCACCATCTCACGGCTCGACGAGGTGCGCGCCGCAGACGACGCCGCGGAGCGTCTCCGCCGAGCGAGCGAAGCGGGCCCAAAGGCGCTCGCCGCAGCGCTCCATGACTTCGTCGATCACACGCCGAAGCTATCCGCGGTCTTCATCGCGCGCTTCCTGTCACAGGTCCGGAACTACCAGGCGACCTTTACGCCTCTCGTGTGGCTGGAGCAGTGGATCGGCGAAGACCTGATGAGCGCGGAGGAGGCGGTCGCGAGAACGAACCAGCGCGCCGCTCTCACGCGCGTCACGATCGCGAACAGCATCACCAGCCTTCGCACGATCGCGCGACTCGACTGGAACAGCTTCGTCGAGTCGCAGAGCGCGATCGAGCGAGTGCTCCGCAGCGACCCATCCGGCGATTACGCGTCGATGACCTTCGCGGCGCGCGACCGATACCGTCACGAGATCGAGCGACTCGCGAAGCGCACGGAGCGCGACGAGGCGAAGGTTGCGGAAATCGCGATCGATCTCGCGAGTCGTCAGGCGACCGACGGGCCTGAGCGTCGTCGACGCCACGTCGGCTATTGGCTGGTCGACGACGGACTGGTCGAGCTCGAGGCCGCGGTCGCCTACAAGCCACGGATACACGAGCGCGTCCGCCGCGCCGCGACTCGACACCCGAAC
>DATCGG010000455.1:0-23333 GCA_036509075.1 Gemmatimonadaceae bacterium | reverse complement strand
CGGGATTCGTTGACGAAATACACGATGCCATGGCGGGGCTCGACATTCTCTTGCACCCATCGAGCGCGGAGGGGCTCGGCACTGCGGTAATCGATGCCGTCGCGCTCGGCGTTCCGCCGGTGGCCTTTCGCGTCGGAGGGCTGCCCGAGGTGATCGAGGACCAACGGTGCGGGCTACTCGTCCCAGCGGGGGACGTTGCCGGGTTCGCCGCCGCGATCGATCGGCTCGTTCGCGACGAGGATCTGCGACGGCTACTCGGGGCGGCAGGCCCTGAGCGCGCGGCGAAGTTCAGCGTCGAGCGGATGGTTCTCGGCACACAGGGGGCTTACGACACAGTACTGGCAGAAGGCAGCGAACCGCGGAGATGGGCGATGTGAACCGATGACCGCAGGTCATCAGTTCAGAGATCCCCGGGATCTGACCCAATTCGTTCCTCGACTTCCAGGCACCCGAGCGGCTAGTTTTCGCCGATCCTGGGAGCGACCACGTGCTGTACATCTGCATTCCGGCGTACAACGAAGCGCCGACCATCGGCGTCCTGCTCTGGCGTATTCGCAAAGTCCTGCGGGACTTCTCGCGCGAGTACGAGATTGTCGTGTTCGACGACGGCAGCACCGATGCGACGGGCGAAACGCTCCAGCCATATGGCGACGTTCTTCCCCTCAGCGTCCTGGGTGGCGAGCGCCACGTCGGCTATGCTGGGGCATTGGACGCGTTGTGCCGTGCGGTCGTGGCCAAGACGCGATACCCGCGTCGCGACGCAATGCTGGTCATGCAGGCCGATTTCACCGATCAGCCTGAGCACATCCCCGAGCTCGTTCGCCGGTTCGAAGGGGGTGCCGACATCGTCGTTGGCGAGCGGACGACCGTGCCCAACGCCCCGGTTGCGGTTCGGCGCCTCCGCCGCGTGGCCCCCTGGCTGTTACGACCGTTCGTGTCGGTCCCAGGCGTCGCAGATCCGTTCGCGTCGTTCCGCCTGATTCGCATCTCGGTCATCAAGGACTTGATCAAGCAGAACGGGGACTCGCCGCTGGTGTCGGGCGCCGGGTGGGCCGCGAACGTCGACCTGCTGAGCCGGGCGGTTCAGTTTGCGCGCCGCGTCGAAGCAGTTCCCCTCGAGCAGCGATTCGACATTCGGCCTCGACCGAGCCGGATCCGACCGTTCGCAGACGCGCTCAACCTCTATCGCTTCGCCTGGGCGACCCGCGGTCGCCGAATCGCGCCGCCCTCCACGGCAGCGCCATGACGTCGGTCCTGGTCAGCGTCCTCGCGCTTGCGACGGCGCTGGCCAACATGGTTCGGCGTGAGCAACCAACGCCGGCAGTCCCGTTTGGCGTTGGCGAGCGGTTCACTTACGACGTCAAGCTGGGCCCGTTCAAGGCTGGGCGCGGAAGCATGGAGATCACGAGTACCGACACCATCCGCGGCCGCACGGCATATCGCGCCGTCTTCAGGGTTAAGGGCGGTATTCTCGGCTACCATGCCGACAACACGATGGAAACCTGGATCGACACGGCGACGATCACGTCGCTTCGTTTCACACAGGACTTCGAGCAGACCGGCAAGGACCGCAAGAAATTCTACGAGATCTATCCCGAGCGCGCGGTCTACCAGGAACCCAACAAGCCCGAGCAGCCGTCGGTCCCGGATCCATTGGACGATGCGTCGTTCATCTATTTCGTACGCACGGTTCCTCTCGAGATCGGCCGCACGTATTCGTTCGACCGATACTTCAAGCCGGACGCAAACCCGGTGCGGATCAAGGTGCTTCGTCGAGAGACGGTGAAGGTGCCGGCAGGGACGTACCAGGCCATCGTGGTCCAGCCGATGATCAAGTCGAAGGGGATCTTCTCGGAGAACAGCAAGGCGGAGATCTGGTTCTCGGAGGATGCGAACCGCATCATGGTTCAGCTCAAGGCAGACCTGCCGGTGGGTTCGCTCAACCTGTACCTCAAGTCGGCTCAGCCGCCGACTCTCACGATCCCGACCGTACCGCCTCCTCCGTGACCCCTCGCGAAGCGGACCTCGCCGCCGTTCGGACCGTGCCCATCGCGCGGCGACCGAACAAGGTACGCGCCGAAGAGTTCGCGTCGCCGCCGCCGGGCGGGAAGCGGACTTTTGCGGCGTTTCTCGCCTCGCTTCCCGACGTGCTCGTTGCGCGCGACTTCGTGCGCGTCATCGACGCGATCGCTCAGGCGAAACAACGCGACCGAGCGGTGGTCGTCATGCTCGGCGGTCACGTCGTGAAAACGGGGCTCGCGCCGTTGTTGATCGACCTCATGCGGCGTGGGATCATCACGCACCTCGCGATGAACGGGTCCGCCGCCATTCACGACTACGAGATCGCACGCTTCGGCGGCACGTCGGAGGACGTCGCCGCCGGACTCCGTGACGGCACGTTCGGGATGGCGGAAGAGACCGGGCGTGGGCTCAATGACGCGTTCACCGCGGGAATGCGAGAGAAGCTGGGCATGGGTGAATCGATCGCCGTCGCTCTGGAGAGCATAGCGGAGCTCGCCCACCCGGAGCTGTCGGTCATACTCGGGGCCCATCGCCTCGGGTTGCCGGTGACCGTTCACGCCGCGTTAGGCGCGGAGATCATCCATCAGCATCCGGCGGCCAATGGAGCCGCGATCGGCGACACGAGCCATCGCGACTTTCGTCGGCTCGCGGCCTCACTCCCTTTCCTCCACGATGGCGGCGTCGTGTTGAACCTCGGAAGCGCGGTGATCATGCCCGAGGTCTTCCTCAAGGCGCTCACCATCGCTCGGAATCTGGGCGCGGGGAAACCGACCGACTTCACGACGTGCGACCTCGACATGCAGCGCCACTATCGGCCGCGCGTCAACGTGGTCCAGCGCCCGACGCTCGAGGGCGGCAACGGCTATGAAATCACCGGACACCACGAGCTCATGGTCCCGCTCCTGGCGTGGGGCGTCGTCGAGAAGCTGGAATCGGAAAGCTGACGGTTGACGAGAAAAGGCCCGGGCGCACGGAGTGCGCTCGGGCCTTCAAAATCTCTATCGCGTGCTCCGCGGACCTGACTCGATCCGCGGTTGGAGTGACTTAGACGCCGTTACCCGACCACTTCTCGCGCAGACGCCGCGCCGTGTCCGGGCTGAAGATCCGAATCGCGAGGTAGATCACACCGCCCACGATGGCGATCTTTACCGCCAGGAAGAACACGAAGGCAATCAAACCGAGAATGCCCGGGAGAATTCCGAAGAAAAATTTGAGCACGAACAGGCCCGCCAACGCGAAAAGCCCGATCATGAAGATGGTGCGGAGCATTCGAGGGTTCTCCCAAACGAGGACTGTTCACTCTTACGCGCGGCACGCAAACCCGGTTTCAGTGTGTGCGTTGGTGCCGGTCGCGTCTACCACAAAGTATACGCACAGTGTCTCCCAGTCGTCAGAGCGCTAGGTTGTCGCATGTGTCGATCGACTCCTCGACCTCGGCCTCCGACGTTCTCGTCGTTGGGTGTGGGCTCATCGGCCTCGCCTGCGGCGCCGCCGCGGCACAGCGCGGGTTCCGCGTGCGAATTATCGGCGAGCCCCGGGCCGGCGCCGCTTCGCTCGCGGCCGCGGGTCTACTGGCGCCATCGATCGAGCGTGCCGATGGCCACGCGGGCGACTTCGCGACTGCCGCGCGCGACCGATACCCCACCTACCTCGAGTGGCTTCTCGAGCTGACGGGGCTCGCGGTTCCGCTCAACCGGGATGGAATCATTCAGGTCGCGCTGAACGAGGCGGGTGTTCGGGGCCTGCGCCGCGCGAAGCCGGCGGAAGCCGAGTGGCTCGACGCGCGGGAGCTCGCCGAGCTCGAGCCAGCGCTGAGTCACGGACTGGGAGGAGTACTACACCCGCTCGACGGCTCCGTTGACAACGTGCGCTTATTCGAGGCACTCCGGGTCGCCGTGGACGCCCTTACCGAGGTAACGATCGTTCCAGATACCATCTCGGAATTGCGGTTCGCTGACCAAGTCGAGGCGGTGGGACGAAGCGGATCGCGCTACACCGCTCAAACGGTGGTTCTCGCGGCTGGCGCCTGGAGCGCGACGATCACGGGTTTGCCGAAGGTGATCCCGGTGGAACCGGTACGAGGTCAGATGATCGCGTACGCCGGGTCCCCACTTCGGCGAGCGGTGTACGGCCCGAGGGGCTACCTCGTACCACGCGCCAGCGAGCGCACGCTCGTCGGCGCTACAACAGAACGGGCGGGCTTCGAGTCCATTACCACGCCCGAGGGAATCGCGAAGCTCGCAGGGGCAGCGGGGGAGATTCTCCCGCAGTTTGCGACCAGCCAGCCGACTGACGCGTGGGCAGGGCTTCGCCCGATCTCCGCGGATCTCCAGCCGATCCTTGGCCTCGATCCCGACGAGCCCCGCCTTCTCTACGCGACCGGCCACTCGCGAAACGGGATTCTCATGACGCCCCTGACCGGTGACTGCATCGGCGCGCTTCTGACGGGCGACCCGCCTCCGGTCGACATCAGCGCCTTTTCAATCGCGCGATTTGCCATTGGCTCTTGATACCATCATCGCGGCAACCGCCAACTTGCTGTTAGCAGGTTAGCGTACGCTGGTCGGCGTTTCTCGCCGGGGCTAAGTTTCGCACCCAGCATCAATTTGCGGTTTGCTTCGCCTGCTTGTCGCAGGCCGAGTTCCCCTGGTTACGAGATGGCAGACACACTCTACCAGATCATGGGCCGGCACCGGGCCGAGCCGCTGCCAGAGCGGAAGCCTTCATGGCTCAAGGTCAAGGCGCCCGGCGGCCCAAACTACGCACGCCTCCGGCACCTCATGCGCGAGCTCGATCTCCACACGGTGTGCGAAGAGGCGCATTGTCCGAACGTGGGCGAGTGCTGGGAGCACGGCACCGCGACATTCATGATTCTTGGCGACGTGTGTACGCGCAATTGCGGTTATTGCGCGGTAACGCACGGACGTCCTCCCAAATATGACTTGAGTGAACCGGGTCGCGTCGCGGCGGCGATCGCCGAGATGCGGCTCCAGCATGCGGTCATCACGTCCGTCGATCGCGACGATCTGCCCGATTTCGGCGCCTACATCTTCGCCGAGACGATTCGTCAGATCCACGAGCAGGTTCCAGGCTGTTCGGTCGAGGTGCTCGTTCCGGATTTTCAGGGCGACGTCGACAGCATTCGCACGGTGCTGGAGGCTCGTCCGGAGATCTACAATCACAACACCGAGACCGTACCGCGCCTCTACAAGCGCGCGCGTCCCGGCGGACGATACGAGCGCGTGATGCAGATCTTTCGCGACGCCAAGTCGCTTGCGCCCGACATCCCGACGAAAACGGGAATCATCCTCGGACTTGGTGAGACGATCGAGGAGGTCGTGGCGGTAATGCATGACCTTCGCTCGGTCGACGTAGATATTCTGACGCTCGGCCAGTACCTGCGCCCCTCGAACGATCACCTTCCGCTCGATCGGTACTACACGCCGGAGGAATTTCGCGAGCTCGCACGGATCGGTCGCGGAATGGGCTTCCGACACGTCGAGTCCGGCCCGCTGGTCAGATCGAGCTATCACGCGTGGGAACAGGTGTCGGCAGCAGGCTTCGCGCACGGGACAGCGGGAACTGGGAACGGGGAACTGGGAACCGAAGCGGCCTAACGTTTCGGTTCCCGAGCGTGGCGAGCAGCCGCGCAGCCTCGGTTCCTGTTCCCTGTTCCCAGTTCCCGCTAATCGTTTCCACATATGGCTAAAAAGAAACCGGACTCCCCTTCCTCTTCGGACGACATCGAGTTACGTCGCGACCTGCTTCGCTCCATGCTGCTGCAGCGACGGTTCGAGGAGCGGTGCGCCGAAGCCTACGCGTTAGGCAAGATCGGTGGCTTCTGTCACCTGTACATCGGGCAGGAAGCATGCGGCACGGGCGCGATCTCGATCCTGCGCCCCGACGATTACGTGATCACGACCTACCGCGATCACGGCCAGGCGCTCGCCCGTGGCATGGCGCCGAGAGCCATCATGGCGGAGCTGTTCGGCCGCATCGACGGCGTCGTGCGCGGCAAGGGTGGCTCCATGCACCTGTTCGACCGCAACGCGAACTTCCTCGGCGGGCACGGCATTGTTGGCGGTCACGTACCGATCGCGACCGGTGTGGGTTTCGCAATCAAGTATCGCGGCGGTGATCAGGTCTGCGTGTGCTTCATGGGCGAGTCCGTCGTGAACACGGGCGCGTTTCACGAAGCCCTGAACATGGCGGCCCTCTGGAAGCTGCCAGTCGTGTTCATCATCGAGAACAACCGGTATGGGATGGGGACCGCGCTGGAGCGCGCGTCGTCCATCCACGACATCTACAACCGCGCGGCTTCATACGACATGCCGCGTGGCGTTGTGGACGGCCAGGACGTGATGGTGGTGCGGGCTGCGGTACAGGAGGCGGTCGATCGAGCACGGACCGAATCGACACCGACGCTGCTCGAGGTGCGAACCTACCGGTTCATGGGGCACTCGATGTCCGACGCCGTGAGCGGCACGTACCGCACGAAGGAAGAGCTGGAGGAGTACCTCAAACGCGACCCGATCATCGTCCTGCGAACGCAGCTCCAACAGGCGGGCCAGTTGACAGACGACGAATTCGCGAAGCTCGATGAGGAAGTGAAAGCGGTCGTCCAGGACGCGTGGGACTTCGCCGAGCAGAGCCCGGAGCCGCCGATCGAGGCGCTGTATGAGGACGTCCTGGTCGACACGACGAGCGATGCGCACGCCGAGGCCGCGGTGGCCGCTGACTGAACCAGCCTAACTCGAGTCGAATGTCCGTCATTACATATCGTGACGCCCTGAACCAGGCGCTCCGCGAAGAGATGCACCGAGACGATCGCGTCTTCATCATGGGTGAGGAGGTCGCGGTCTATCAGGGTGCGTACAAGGTCTCGAAGGGGCTGCTGCAGGAATTCGGCGAGATGCGTGTGGTGGACACGCCGATCACCGAGCTTGGGTTCGCCGGCGTTGGCGTTGGCGCCGCGATGGTCGGCCTGCGCCCCATCATCGAGTTCATGACCTGGAATTTCGCGCTGCTGGCCATCGATCAGGTCGTGAACTCAGCCGCGAAGATGCTGTACATGTCGGGTGGCCAGTACAACATGCCGATGGTCTTTCGCGGGCCTAACGGGGCGGCCCTGCAGCTCTCCGCACAGCACTCGCAGGCGTGGGAGTCGTGGCTCGCCCACATTCCCGGACTGAAGGTCGTCGCCCCGGGCACGCCATACGACGCGAAGGGACTGCTCAAGAGCGCGATCCGCGATGACAATCCCGTCATCGTGCTGGAGGGCGAAATGCTCTACAACACGAAAGGCGAGGTGCCCGAGAACGAGGAAGTCATCGTGCCGCTTGGTAAGGCAGAGCTGAAGCGCGAAGGCGAGCACGCCTCGATCATCACGCACGGGAAGATGGTTCTCGCCGCGCTCCAGGCCGCGGACCAGTTAGGCAAGCAGGGAATCAACGTGGACGTGGTGGATCTGCGCACCATTCGGCCGATGGACGTCGACGCGATCACGACGTCGGTTCGGAAGACCAATCGTGCGGTCGTTCTCGAGGAAGGGTGGGAGATCTGCGGCGTTGGTGCGCAGGTGGTCGACTACATCCAGCGCGACTGCTTCGACGACCTCGACGCGCCGGTCGTCCGCGTGCATCAAGCCGACGTGCCGATGCCGTACGCCAAGAACCTGGAGCGCGCTGCCAAGCCGGACGCTGCGAAGGCGATCGCCGCGGTGAAGAAAGTCATGTACCTCGAGTAGGCGGAGGGATCCTCGGGTATGGCAACAAAGGTCGTGATGGAGGCGCTCTCGCCGACCATGGAGGAAGGACGCCTCGTCAAATGGCTGAAGAACGAAGGCGACCAGATCAAGAACGGCGAAACGCTCGCCGAAGTGGAGACTGACAAGGCGATCATGGAGTTGGTCGCTCGCGGCGAGGGCGTGCTCCGAAAGCGTCTGCTCAATGAGAACGACGCAGCGCCGGTGGGCCAACTGATCGCCGTCATCGCCCCGCCTGACGAGAACATTGACGCGCTCGTGAGCAGCGCTGGCAGCGCTGCCGCTGCACCGGCCGCTCCGGCTGCACCGGCCGCTCCGGCTGCCGCCAGCGCCGGTGCCACGCAGGAGAAAGTCGCCAGTGGCGCCCCGCCGGCGCCTCCGCCGGCCCGCCCGGCTGCTCCGCCGGCGCCGTCCGCCGCACCCAGCGGCAATGGCGGTGGGCGGATGCGGTCTTCCCCACTCGCGCGCCGCATGGCGTCCGAGAATGGGCTGGACTTGCAGGGCGTCCAGGGGAGTGGCCCGGGCGGACGCATCATAAAGCGCGACATCGAGGCCGCCGTCGCGTCGGGCAGTGCGAAGCAGCAGCCGACAGCCGGGCGGTTCGTACCAGCGGGCGAGGACTATCGCGACGCGCCGCTCACCCAGATCCGAAAGACGATCGCGCGCCGGCTCTCCGAGTCCATCGGGCCGATCCCGACGTTCTACCTCACCGCCGAATTCGACATGGAGCGCGTCGCGGAGATGCGCGCTGCGATGGCGGCCATGGGCGATGAATTCAAGGTCTCGTTCAACGACATCGTGCTCAAGGCAGTGGCAACCGCGCTGGCCCAGCACCCCGAGGTCAACGCCCACTGGCTCGGCGACAAGATCCGCTACTTCAACCGTGTCCACCTGGGGATGGCGGTCGCGATCGAGGACGGGCTGATCACGCCAGTCATCTTCGACGCGGACCAGAAGCGGATGAGCGAGATCTCTCGCGAGTCGCGGGAGCTCGCCAAACGCGCCCGCGAACGGAAGCTCAAGCCTGACGAGTACACGGGCTCGACGTTCTCGGTCTCGAACCTTGGCATGTTCGGTATCGACCAGTTCACCGCCATCATCAACCCGCCCGAAGTCGGCATCCTGGCGGTCGGGGCGCTGGAAGAGAAACCGGTGGTGGTCGACGGAGCGCTCGCGCACCGGAAGCGCATGCGCGTCACCATGAGCTGCGATCACCGCGTTGTGGACGGTGCGCTTGGCGCGCGGTTCCTGCAAACGCTGCGGCGTCTGATCGAGAACCCCCTGATGCTGGTCTATTGATCAGCACTGCCTGATTCTCATCACCGATGGCCGGAGGGCCGATGTGGTGTATCGATCGGCCCGACCGTCGCGTGACGCTTTTCATGCGCACGCGTAGTTTCTGTACCGTGCCCCTGTTTTTCTCCCGCTGGGTGCAGCGCATCGCGCTGCTCGTTGGAGCCGGCGCCGTGTTCGGGTCGTGCACCGACTCGAACGGCCCGCGCACCGGCACGCTGTCGCTGACGATTGCCGGCCTCCCGGGGAGCGTCGCCGCGCAAGTCACGGTCGTCGGCCCCAACAACTACTCACGCGTGCTCACGGCGACCGAGGTAGTCGCTGGCCTCAGGCCCGGCGCGTACCTGATCTCCGCAGCGCCGATCCGCGACGGTGCGACGCGATATTCGCCGCTCGCCGACACCCAGACCGTGTCGATCCCCAAGTCGAATGTCCCGGTCGAAGCCGCCGTCGACTACGAGGTCTCGAGCGCCGTGCTGATCGTCACGGTCGACGGCGCACCCGCGGGCAAGCCGCCAGCGATACGCGTCAGTGGGCCTAACGGGTTTCTGCAAACCATCGCCGCGTCGACGACGTTCGACGGCATCGATCCCGGACCGTACGTAATCACTGCGCCAGAGATTAGCGCGGATCAGCAGCGGTTCAGTGTCACGCCGAGCTCCGTTCAGGTCCTGCTCGGGCCCGGCTTGAAGCCGAAGACAGTTCAAGTCAGGTACGCGCAGACCACCGGCAATCTCAGATTCGACGTCAGCGGACTGCCGGACGGCGTGGCAGCGGATATCAGAGTCACGGGGCCGGGGACAGGCTTCACCGTCGAAGCGTCGCGCGACACCGTCGGCCTGCCCTCCGGCCCGTATACCGTGAACGCGAACTCGGTCACGGCTAACGGCGCGAGCTACGTCCCGAATTTCGGCTCGCAGACCATCACCCTTTCTCCAGCGACCACTGCCGTCGTGACGGTGAATTATGCGCGAAGCGACGGAACGCTGAACCTAACGATCGATGGGGTCACCATCACGCAGTCCGTCCAGACGTACAGCGGCACTGTTCCACTCGTCGCCGGACGGGATGGGTACATTCGTGTGTTTGCCCGAGCGAACCAGTCAACGAGCGCGACGACGAGCGTTCGGGTGAGGCTCTTCAGCGGCAATACACTGGTGAACACCATGACGCTCACCAACGACAGTCCGGTACCGACCGCGCCGGACCAGGCTGTTTTGGCGACGTCGTGGAACGGAATCGTGCCCGGTCAGCTCGTTCAGCCGGGGCTGCGAATCCTGGCGGATGTCGATCCGGCGAACACGGTGGCCGAAGCCAACGAGACCGACAACACCTTCCCGGCATCAGGGACGGCCGCGGTGCTCGACGTCCGCAACGTCGACCCGCTGCGAATCACGTTCGTGCCGGTGATCCAGCGCTTCAACAAGACGCTCGTCGGCAACGTGACGACGTCCAACACGGATCAATTTCTGGGCGATGCGCGGCGAATGCTGCCGCTTCGCGACATCGACGTGCAGGTTCACGCGCCGTATACCACCAGCGATTCGCTCGAGCTGACGTCGAGCAACGGTAATTCGGAGTGGCTGCATGTCCTGTCGGAAATGGACGCGCTTCGGATCGCCGAATCGGGCGTTAGGCATTACTTCGGCGTCGTGAAGGTGAGCTACAACGCCGGCATCGCCGGGTACGGGTATATCGGTGGCCGAGCTGTCGTGGGGTGGGATTATATGCCCAGTGGACGCACCGTCGCGGCACATGAGCTGACTCACAACTTCGGGCGTTTGCACGCGCCGTGCGGTGGCGCCCTCGATCGGGATCCGACCTTCCCGAACCCCGATGGCTCCATCGGCGTATACGGCTACGACCTCTCGACGAACAGGTTGCGCCTCCCGTCGTCTCCCGATCTCATGGGCTACTGCGCCGACCCATGGATCAGCGACTACAACTACGTGGGGGCCATGGATTGGCGTGCGTCGAACTCAACGGAGGCCGCCGTGGCCGGCGCGTCGTCGTCGCCGCGCCCATCCCTGCTCGTGTGGGGACGTGTGGAACGCGGACGGCTCGTGCTCGAGCCCGCGTTCTCGCTCGTGGCGCGACCGGTGGTGCCCAGCGAAAGCGGGCCATATCGTATCGAAGGCATGGCACGCGATGGGCGTCGGTTGTTCTCGTATGCGTTCTCCGGGGAAAAGCCGGCAGACGCAGACGACCCGACCGCTCGACACTTCGCATTCGCGATCCCCATCGACGAAGCGACGCAGGGAGAGCTGACATCCATTCGACTGAGCGGTCCTGGCGCATCGCCAGCAGTCATGCAGGCATCGCTGGTGCCTGGCGGAATTTCGGCCGCGATCAACGAGGCCGGTGCGACGTCGACGCCGTCCGGCACGGTGCGAGTTCAATGGGGCGCGACGGCAGCCCGAATGGCGCTGATTCGTGATGGTCGGACCGGCGAGGTTCTGTCGTTCGCTCGCGGAGGCAACGCCCAGATTCGCACGGGGGCAGCCGACCTCGAGGTGATCCTTTCCGATGGGGTCCGGAGCACGAGGCGCGAGATTCGGGTCAATCGATAGTCGTCGCGAATCGGGAGTCGGAGCGCAGGTTGGTGGCGTGCATTGACGGGGACCCGCTAGGTTTCGGTCGGCACACGGTTCCTTTGGCCTCGTCCTTTCCGGGATCTCGGCTCAGCCGACGCAGAGTCGTTTCGATTCCCGATCCCCGATTCCCGATTCCCAACAATGGCATCGTACGACGTGATCTTCCTCGGCGGTGGACCCGCCGGATACGTGGGCGCGATTCGGTGCGGACAGCTCGGCCTCTCCACGGCGGTGATCGAGCGCGAAGGCCTCGGCGGCACGTGCGTGCTTTGGGGATGCATTCCCGCGAAATCGCTGCTGGAGAGTGCGGCACTCGCCAACCATCTGCAGAAGGCCGCGGAGCACGGGATCACACTCGGCGAACTGAAGCTCGATTATGGCCCAGCGATGAAGCGCTCGCGCGGTATCAGCGCGCAGAACTCCAAGGGCGTCGAAACGCTGTTCAAGAAGAACAAGGTGACCTGGATCAAGGGCACGGGCCGGCTCGCCGGCGGCAAGACCGTCGTCGTGAAGACCGCCGACGGTAAGGAGGAGAAGCACGATGCCAAGAAGGGGGTCATCATCTCGACCGGATCGCGCGTGAAGGGTCTGCCCCAGATCGGCCTCGACCTCGACAAGCAAAACGTCCTCTCCTCGGACGAAGTCCTGACGCTCGAGAGCGCACCAAAATCGTTGATCGTCGTTGGCGCGGGCGCGGTGGGCTGCGAGTTCGCAGACGTCTTCAACGCTTACGGTACGAAGGTCACGATCGTGGAGGTCATGCCGGCGATCCTGCCGTTGGAGGATGCCGACAGCTCGTCAGCCGTCGCTCGCTCGTTCAAGAAGCGCGGGATCGACATCCTCACCGGTGCCAAGATCTCGAACGTGAAGGTGGCGAAGGGGTCGGTGAAGATGACCGTCGAGGTAGGCGGAGAGAAAAAGGAGCTCGAAGCTGAAAAGGTGCTCGTGGCCGCTGGCCGCGCGCCTAACGTGGAGGACATCGGCCTCAAGGAGGCGGGTGTTCAGCTCACGGAACGTGGCTTCATCAAGGTCAATACCGAGACCTACGAGACGACCGCGAAGGGCATCTACGCGATCGGCGATGTCATCGGCGCTCCGATGCTCGCGCACAAAGGTCAGCGAGAAGGGGTGGTGCTCGCCGAGCTGCTCGCAGGGCAGCACCCGCACCTGGTGAACTACGGAAACATCCCGAATGCCACGTACTGTCACCCCGAGGTCGCGTCGATCGGTATGACCGAGGCGCAGGTGAAGGAGAAGAAGATCGACTACAAGGTCGGCAAGTTCCCCTTCATGGCGAGTGGGCGCGCGCGCACTGCTGGTGAGACCGAGGGGCACGTGAAGGTCATCCGCGATGCCAAGTACGGCGAGATCCTCGGCGCGCACATCGTCGGACTGCACGCGACAGAGTTGATTCACGAGCTGGCGGTCGCGCGCGAGAACGAGTTCACTGTCGAGGAGGTCGACCTGGCGATCCACGCCCACCCGACGTTGTCGGAAGCCGTCGCGGAGGCATGTCTGGACTCGCTCGGCAAGATGCTTCACGCCTAACGGCCCGGCGGTGCAGTGGTGAGCGAGCTTCTCGTCGTCGATCTCGGAACCCTGTCCTACGCATCCGCGCTGGAGCTACAGCGGGACATCGCGCGGCGGCGGATCACGGGTGAGATCGCGGAAGACGTGCTGATGCTGGTGGAGCACCCACCAGTCGTGACGCTCGGTCGGACGGCCAAGGGCAACAACCTCGTTGCGTCGCCGGAGTATCTCGCGTCGCACGGTGTCGAGCTGTTCGACGTCGAGCGAGGTGGCGACATCACCTTTCACGGACCCGGGCAGCTCGTTGGCTACCCGGTGATGGACCTGAAACGTCACCGCAAGGACCTGCACTGGTACCTCCGGCAAGTCGAGGAGGCGCTGATCCAGACGATCGACGCGTTCGGGATCGCCGGTGGACGAGTGGACAAGTACACGGGCGTCTGGGTCGAAGCCGATCGGGACTCGCGACGGAAGATCGCGTCGATTGGCGTCCACGCGCGCGACTGGGTTACGTGGCATGGCTTCGCGCTCAACGTGAACACGGACCTGCGCTATTTCGACCTCATCGTCCCATGCGGTATTTCCGGGGTGACGATGACTTCCGTTGCCCGAGAAGCTCAGCGGGGATCGGTCGACATGCAGGCGGTGGCGCGTGAAGTGACGCAGGCCTTCGGGCGCGTGTTCAGCCTAACGCCACGCCCGGTCGATCCGACGCACCTCGAGGGTGCTGCTTTCGAGCCCGGCGGAACCACCTCGTCGTAGCCACGCGGGACCTGAGGCCGGTCGTCGTACTGGCGACGTCAGCGTGCACGCCACGCTCCCGCGTGCCGGCGAAGCAACCGGGCCGCGTGCTCGACCCGAGCTACTTCCCCCTCCAGCTTCCGTAAAGAAGCGAGCCGGCACACGAGAAGGCGTGGTGCCACCTCGAAGGGGATCGACGTCGTCGCCGGCCTTCACGCGAAACAACAGACGGGCAGGCTGACCGAGTCCGCGCGTTCGTCGTGGCATTGTTGGACGAGCACCGACCGCAAACCGTAACGAATTCCAATGAACCGCTCCGCCGCTGTCGTTCCGCAAGGCGGCTTTTGACAGAGCGCGCGAACGTTACTCCGCGCGCCGAAAAAACACCGACAATGGCCGCCACGACACGTATATTCTCCGCATGACGGACACGCGGGTCTACGAGGGCCGTTCCGACGCCCAGCGGGCGGCAATGGTCGACGGCCGCGCACGCGGCCTCACATCCGAGCTCAACGCCGAACAGGCGGTCGCTGCAACGTTTGGCGACGGACCACTACTCATCATCGCCGGCGCGGGGACGGGCAAAACCCGGACGCTGATCTACCGCCTCGCCCACCTGATCGAGAAAGGCGTCCGGCCCGAGCGCATCCTTCTCCTGACGTTCACGCGGCGAGCCGCGCAGGAGATGCTCGCGCGAGCGGAACGACTGGTCGGGGGCGCATGCCGCGGCGTGAACGGCGGGACCTTTCACGCCACCGCGCATCGGTTGCTTCGGCGATTCGGTGCCGCCGCCGGGGTGGCGAACGACTTCAGCATCATGGATCAGGGCGATGCCGAGGACCTGATTCAGCTGTCGCGCGCGCAACTTGGCTACGCTGAAAGCAAGAAGCGATTCCCACGCAAGGAAACGCTTCAGTACGTCTACTCGCGCCACATCAACACCGGTATCGCGATCGACGACCTGTTGCGTGACGAGTACTCGCAGTTCGTCGACTACCACGACGACTTCCTCAAGATCTTCGCGGACTACACGCGCCGGAAGGGTGAGCGGAATCTCGTCGACTACGACGACCTGTTGCTGTTCTGGGCGACGATGCTCGAGGCGGCGCCGTCCATCGCCGAACGCATCGCGTCGCTGTACGATCACGTGCTCGTTGACGAGTACCAGGACACCAACGTGCTCCAGGCGCGCATCCTCCGCGGCATGTGCCGCCGCCACAGCAACATCACGGTCGTTGGCGACGACGCGCAGAGCATCTACTCGTTTCGTGGCGCGAGCTTCCGGAACATCCTCGATTTCCCTCGTCAATTTCCGGGCACGACGATCATCGCGCTCGAACAGAACTATCGGTCCACACAGCCGATTCTCGACGCGAGCAATACGCTGATCTCGCGGGCGTCGGAGCGCTACACGAAGACGTTATGGACAAAGCGATCCGGCGGCGAGGCGCCGTGGCTCGTGACCGCGCAGGATGAGCAGCAGCAAACCCGCTTCGTGGTGGATCGGATACTCGAGCTGCACGAAGAAGGCGTCCCACTCCGGGAGATCGCCGTACTCTTCCGCGCCGGCTACATGTCGGCGGATCTCGAGATCGAGCTGACGAACCGCAAGATTCCATTCGAGAAGTGGGGCGGTCTCAAGTTCCTCGAGGCGGCGCACGTCAAGGACGTGCTCGCGTTCCTACGCATCCTCGAGAACCCGCGCGACGAAGTCAGCTGGTACCGCATCCTGATGCTGCTGCCCGGGATCGGCGATGTCACGGCCCGCGCGGCGATCGATCTCATGGCGCAGATGGCGTGGGATTCGCGCGCGTTCGGGCAGTATCGAGCGCCCGCACGGGCGCGGGACGCGCACACACAGCTCGTGGCGCTGTTGGATCAGATGCGCGCGACGCCGCTCGTGGATCTCGCGTCGGTGAGCGGTGACATTGCTCGCGTCAGGCAGCTCTACGATGGACTCCTGCGGGAGAAGTACGATCGGGTCGAGCCCCGCCTGGCCGACCTGGATCAGCTGCAGGCCATCGCTGGGGGCTATCCGAGCCGCGAGGCGTTTCTGTCCGCGCTCGCCCTCGAGCCGCCGCAGGCCACGCAGGACCTGGCTGGCGGTTCGGACGAGGAGCGTGACGTGCTCGTGCTGAGCACCGCGCACAGCGCGAAGGGAAAGGAGTGGGATGCGGTGTTCCTCATCTGGGCCGCCGATGGATGGTTCCCGATGGCGCGCGCGATCAACGACGATGAGGAGCTGGAGGAGGAGCGTCGCCTCATGTACGTGGCCTTGACCCGCGCCCGAAACCACCTGGCCGTGACGTGCCCGCTCAACTCCTACTCGACACGACGCAGCGCAGATTACTCGATCGATCAGCTCTCGCGATTCCTCGATCGCGGTGTTCGAGAGAAGATGGAACGGGTCGTTCCGCGGATGGACGGCTCGGTCGATCGCGAGCCGGAGCCAGCTCCGTCGGCGCCGATCGACCTCCGCGCGCTGCTACGCGGCCGGTTCGGCGCCTAACGCCTACGGCACCAGGTCCTCCCGCCCGGCCGGGCCTCGATCGGGAAGGCTTGGAACGGCCGGAACACATTGGCTTCCGAGGTTTCTCATTCTCCGTTCCGGCTCATTGCGGGCGGAGCCGTCATGCTTCGGATGCCACTGATCAGCCGGATAGCTCCCGGACCTGTCTCACGCGGCCGCGCAACGAGCCGGCCTCTTTTGGTGAACGCCCTCGGCCGGGGAAGCCAGGTGACCCAAACTCAGTCTCACCCAGCCACTTCTTGACCGCCGCATACGGATCGTCCGCGTCCTTGGCCAACTCGATGACTCGCTCGATGGTCTTCTTGAGATCGTAGTTCTCTCGGGCCCACACCCGATCGAACAGCTCCAGGTCGGTCAGGTAGATGCGTCGCGCCAGGAGCGCCGCGTTGTTGTCGATCCGGACCCGGGCCATCCGCTCCGGAGCGATCGTGCGGAGCTTCGGGGCCACATCGTTCACGAGATGCGCGCGCCCGCGCGCGTACACCGTGTCGCGCACGGCGAGACGGGTCGCGAGCGCTGAGTCGCCCGGATGGGCCTTGTACGCCGAATCCAGGCTTCGATACAGCGACGCCCAGAAGGTGCCCATGCGCTTATCGTCCTCCCAGTCAGCATCGGCAAACGCGGCAAGAGCGGAGTCGCCTCGCGTCCGGAAGAACCAGGCCGCGCCGCGAGCCCCGACGAAGTTCGCGAACGACTCATTGAAGACCGCCTGGCCCGCCTTGTAGAACGTGTTGTGCGTGACTTCGTGAATCACTGTGTTCGCCAGGTTCACCGAGTCGAGCCGCAGCGTCGTGGACAGCAGCGGATCGTTGAACCAGCCTAACGTGCTGAACGCCGCCGACGGCCGAACGTAGCTGTCGTACCCGCGTCGCTCGAGGTCGCGGGCGAGATCCTTCGCCGCACCGAAGTCGAAGAACCCCTTATAGGGCACTCGGCCCACGATCGGAAACCACCAGGTGTAGGCCTCGAGGCGGTCGCGATACGCGCCGGAGACCACGAGCACGAGCGTGTCCCTCTCGAGGTGCGAGTACGTCGTGAAGCTGTCGCCCGTCCGGAGCTTGATGGAGTCGGCGGCAAAGCCGCGGGCCTCGAGGACGAGTCGAAGCCGCGCGCGGGTGTCCGGATCGGTGCTGGCATCCTCGACGATGTGAACGATGCGCCGCCGCCCAGCGAGAATCTTCGCCTCCTCCCAGCCCGCCCGACTCAGATAACAGCCGGTGGGCGTGAGCAGGAACGTCACCAGCGCGAGTCCGGTGAGGCCCGCGACTATGCGTCCCCACGGACGCCGACGGCGTTGCCCCGGGGTCATGGCAGACGGAAAATACCGATCTGCATCTGGTCCTCCGGCGCGAACGGCGTCACGTCGGCGCCCTGCCCGAATCGAAGGCCGATCGACGCTTCGTTAGGCGCCGTCATGAGCTGGTAGTACGCCATCGAGCCCGGGACCACGATGCCGTTCGCGCGCCCTCCCGCGGCAACGCCGATGGGCACGAAGGGGAACACCGGCGTTTGCCCCGTCTGATCGATGTCGGAGAAGCGCTTGAAGATTTGCCGCAGGTTGCGGCTCGTCAGTCGTAATCGCGCGGGCACGCTCGCGCGCGGTACACCAGGGAGACTGTCGGTGTACACGGCGGTCGCAAAGTCGCCGAACAGGTTGGCGAATGGCTCGCTCGCCTTGTCCTCCACGTTCGCGACACCCGTGCGACTCGTCTGAACGAGACGCCCATAGATCGACTCGCCCTTTTGATCGCCGAGCCACCGGAGGAAGAGCCACGACCCACCGCGTTCGGCGAGGCTACCGTTGCCGCTGAGCGCGTTCATCGACGTCGACCCGGGCGTCTTCAGGAACGACTGTGCGTTGCGCATGTTCGGCGTCACGTAGCCTTGCGCGGAATCCGGGAACAGCTGATTGGGATCCGTGCGCCCGAGCGGCGGTGGGAACTTCGCCTCGTACGTCTTCCCCGCGAGCTCCTCCGCAATGTGGCTCAGGCCTTCGTTGAGCCACAGCGCCTCGCCGTCTCCCCCGCGAGCGAGCACGTGCTGCCCGAACGAGATCATGTGCTGAAATTCGTGAACGAACGTCGCTGGTACGAGCCGTTCCACGTCCTCCTTCGAGTGCTGGCAGCTGCGCGTGCCGCCGACGTCGGGCACGAGCGCGTAGAAGATCTCGCCTCGGTTCGAATTCGGCTGGGTCGGAAGGAGGTCGAGGCCGTAGTGAAAGCCGGTGATGAAGCCTTGCGTGCTGCAGTCAGCCGCCGACGTGAGGGCGTTCACAACTGGCGTGAGGAGGAAGATGACGCGCCCGTTCGCGTCGATGTCGGACTCGCTGCCGAACGCACGAACGTCGAGATCGTACAGCGTGTTGTCGAACAGGTCACCAAACGTGCGAAGTTCCTCGTCGCTGAACGTGCCAGCCGGCTGGTCCTGGTCGACGTACAGGACGATGTGATCGCCCACGTACCGTACGCGTGCCGTGATTCGCTTGAACGTCGTGCCGTCGAACTTCGCCAGCACCTGGAACGACCGCTGGCTCCCCAGCGATGGCGGGGCGACGAGCGCCTGCGGGCCGACGACCGATGGTTGCGCTCGAAGCGCGCCAGTCCCGCGAGCGTCAGCGATCAGGCGAGCTTCGCGCTCACGAAGCGCGAGGTCGAACCGATCGCCGAGGGCCAGCGCTTCGGGCTTGGGCACGGTCAGGCGAGGTGACGCGGCCGCTTCCGCGCCTAACGTCGCCGCTTCCGCCACCAGCGTGAAATCCAGCTGGCGTGTGCCGCTTGATGACGCGGCCGACTGCGGGACGAGCAGATACGACGCACCACCGCCCGCGAGCTGGAGGCACGATCCAAGGTCCGTCCCGCTGACCGTGATCCCCTCGAGTGGTTGCAGTGCGAGCAGCCCGCCTGAACCGACGAACGTGGTGGCGATGAGATTGGTCGTGACCGAGCCGACGACCACCCGTGCGTTCACCGCGCCCGCCGACACGCACGGCGGCACGACCACCGTGAGCGACGTGTCGGCGTCGCCGCGGACTATCCTCCCCTTCGCCGAACCGAAAAAGGCGGCATTGCCGTCGGCCGCGAGGTTGAAGAACTGACCCCGCATGCGGACCGTGTCGCCGGCGGAGAACGACGTCGGCACAACCGCGTCGAGCCGCGGTGGCGGGGTCGCCGTCGCGCGAAACCGCGCGGTGGCTGTTGGTTCGTCGGGGAGGAAGGCCTCGACGATCGACGTGTCGAGTGCTGTACCGAGCCTGAGCCCGACACTTGCCGTTCCGTCGAAGCCAGCGACGGCAATGGTGTCCATCATCGTCGTGCCGGTTTCGGCGCCGCGAACGACCCGAAACTTCACGATAGCGCCGGGAACCGGGGTCCCTTTCGCGTCCGTCGCTTTGGCCCTCAGTGGCTGCGCGATCACGCTCCCGGCCGGGGCGGATTGGTCGTTTCCGTCTGTGACGGCGAGGGCGACCGCGTGCGGAGGCGAGGCGGTCGGGGGGTCGTCGTGCTTGCCGCACGCGAGGGCTGACACGAGTGAACACGCCGCGACGAACGAGATGGCAGGCGCGGACAAGGAAGTTCTAACAGAATGTCGCACAATCACTTGAAAGGTAGGCCTCGAGCTGTTGACGCTTTGCGGCGGGGTCTGTCGGTCGCTATGTTTCCGATCCGATGTCCTTCGTTCACCTGCATTGTCACTCCGAGTACTCGCTGCTGGACGGAGCGAACCGGATTGATGACCTCATAGAGCGCGCGCTCGAGCTCGAGCAGCCGGCGCTGGCAATCACCGACCACGGTAACCTGCACGCCGCCTGGACGTTCCAGGAAAAGGCGAAAAAGGCAGGGATCAAGCCGATCATCGGGATGGAAGCGTACGTGGCGCCCGGCGATCGACGAGTTCGCGCTCGGCCGGCTCCGGGCGCGAAACCATATTACCACCTGGTACTGCTCGCTCAAAACACCGCGGGCTACAAGAACCTCGTCAAGCTCTCATCGCTCGCCTTTACGGAGGGCTTTTACACCAAGCCCCGCGTCGATCGTGAGCTGCTGGCGAAATATGCTGACGGCATCATCGTGTCGTCGGCGTGCATGGCCGGTGAGATTGCGACGCACCTCATGGAGGGGCGATACGACGAGGCCAAGGCCGTCGCGAGCTGGTACGCCGACGTCTTCAAGGACCGGTATTACCTCGAGGTCCAGGCGCACGATTCCGAGGGCCAGAGCCGGCTCAACGCCGAGGTGTTCCGACTCGCGTCGGATCTGAGCCTGCCGGTCGTCGCGACGAACGACGCGCACTTCCTGTCGGCGGACGATCACGACGCGCACGACGTCCTGTTGTGCATCGGCCTGGGAAAGGATCGAAGCGACAGCGACCGGATGCGGTACGACCGCGGCCTCTATTTCAAGAATCACGAGGAGATCGCCGCGAAGTTTCCCGACCGTCCCGATGTGCTGACCCAGACGCTCGGCATCGCCGACACGGCGGGCATCGAGTTCGGGAAAAAGTACCACGTGCCATCGTTTCCGCTGCCCCCCGACGTCGCGACGGAGAACGAGCTTCTCGTTAGGCTGGCCGAGCGTGGCGCGCGGGAACGGTATGCCGGGGGCGCGGAGAGCGGGCAGCCGCTGCCGCCCCAGGTGAAGGAGCGGCTGGACTACGAGCTTGGCGTGATCACGAAGACCGGCTATGCCGGGTACTTCCTCATCGTCGCCGACTTCATCAAGGCCGCGCGGGACCGCGGCATCCCGGTGGGCCCGGGCCGCGGATCGGCAGCGGGATCACTCGTGGCCTACGCGCTCCAGATTACCGACGTCTGCCCGCTCAAGTACGACCTGCTGTTCGAGCGCTTTCTGAACCCCGAGCGCGTGTCGATGCCGGACATCGACGTCGACTTCTGCTTCGAGCGCCGCGGCGAGGTGATCGAGTACGTGCGCGAGAAGTACGGCAAGGATGCCGTCGGGCAGATCGTCACGTTCGGGACGTTGAAGTCGCGCGCGGCGATCAAGGACGTGGGGCGCACGTTAGGCTTCCTCCCGTCGGAGACCGACGCGCTGGCGAAGCTCATCCCGAACCAGCCGAACTTCTCGCTTACCGTGAAGGAGGCGGTGGACGAGATCGCCGAGGTCAAGAAGCTCTACCGCACTGACGAGCGCTACCGACAGCTCCTCGACTACGCCATCGCGCTCGAGGGTCTCTCGCGGCACACCGGCGTGCATGCGGCGGGCGTGGTGATCGCGCCAGGACCGCTCGACGAATACGTCCCGGTGTGCACGCAGGAAACCAAAGGGAGCGGAAACAGGGAACCGGGAACAGGGAACAGAGATTCCACCGGGGACGAAAGGGTCATCGTCACCCAGTACGACATGAACTGTCTCGAGAAGGCAGGCATGTTGAAGATGGACTTCCTGGGCCTGACGACGCTGACCGTCATCAAGGACGCGCTCGACGCGATCGCGACGCGAACGGGGCAGCGGCCCGATCTCGACGCGTTAGGCGACGACGATCCAGAAGTGTACCGGATGCTGCGCGCCGGCCGTACGACGGGCGTGTTCCAGTTCGAGTCGCCACTCGCCACTGACATGCTGCGCGCCATGCGGTGCGACCGGTTCGACGACCTCGTGGCATCGAACGCGCTGATGCGCCCCGGGCCGCTCGACGCCGGAATGCACCGCGTCTATCAGAAGCGGAAGCGCGGTGAAGAGCCCGTGATCTACGCGCTGCCGGAGCTCGAGCCCATTCTCGAGCCCACCTACGGCGTCATCACCTACCAGGAACAGGTGATGCGTATCGCCCAGGTGCTCGCCGGCATCTCCCTCGCCGAAGCCGATGTGCTGCGAAAGGCCGTCGGCAAGAAGGACGCTGAGCTCATCAAGAAGGAGCTCGGCAAGTTCGTCGAGAAGGCGGTGGGGCGTGGGTACAACAAGAAGATCATCGAGGACCTCGCGGGACAGATCGAGACGTTCGGGCGCTACGGATTCAACAAGTCGCACTCGGTCGCCTACTCGGTCATCTCGTATCACACCGCGTGGCTCAAGGCGCACTATCCGGCGGAGTTCATGGCGGCGCTGCTGTCCTCGTCCATCGGCGACACGGACAGCGTCGTGAAGTTCATCAACGAGGCGCGCGAGCTCGGCATCGAGGTTCTCGCGCCGGACGTGAACGAGTCCGGATACAAGTTCACGGTGCTCGACGAAAAGCGGATCCGCTTCGGACTTGGCGCGATTCGCAACGTCGGCAAGGCCGCAATCGAGTCGATGCTCGCAGCCCGCACCGAGAAGCCGTTCACGTCGCTGTTCGACCTGTGTGAGCGCGTCGATCTGCGGCTGTGCAACAAGCGCGTGTTCGAAGCGCTCATTTACTCGGGCGCGGTCGACAACCTCGGCGGACATCGATCGCAGTACGTTACCGTGCTCGATTCGGCGATTCAGGAAGCGTCGCTCAAACAGCAGGAGATCGAGAGCGGGCAGGGATCGCTTTTTGGGGAATCGGCGGGAGCCCTCTGGGCAGATGGGGATCGAGAATCGGGAACGAACGGCGCAGCGGCGACCCACCGAGCCCAGCTCCCGAACATCGCCCCCATGTCGGAAGCCGAGCGGCTCACGAAGGAGAAAGAGATCCTCGGGTTCTACATCTCCGGGCATCCGCTGGAGCCCTACCGCACAGAATGCGAGCTCTTCGCGACCCACACGGTGTCGCAGCTTGGACAGTGGGCGGAAGGAGTCATGTCGCTGGGCGTGGTCGTGACCGCGATCAAACGCCAGGTTAGCAAGCGCTCAGGCGCCGAGTTTGCGCGGTTGACAGTCGAGGATTTTTCAGGATCTTCCGAGGTTCTCGTTTTCCCCGAGAACTGGACCGTGCTGTCGGA
>DATCGG010000454.1:0-3729 GCA_036509075.1 Gemmatimonadaceae bacterium | reverse complement strand
GGCTTCACCACGCGATGGAGCTCACGAGCGAATGCGAACTGGTCCTTGATGTGCTCGATCACCTCGAGGCTGCAGGCGACATCGAACGATTCGTCCGCGTAAGGCAGCGACCCATCGGCATTGATGGGATCGCAGCGAATTCCCGAGTAGCGGAAGAACTCGGGGAAGAGATCGCAGGCGGCGAGCATGGACTCGGGAGCGCGCTCGAGCTCGGCCTGCACTCGGTCGCCGACCATCTTGGAGAAATACCCTTCCCCGGCGCCGACATCGACGACCCGCGCGCCCTCCCGCAGATGCGGCAGCACGAGCGAGAAGACCTTGTCGTTCGTGCTCGTGTGCGAGATGGGGCGGATGTCGGTGTCGGCGGCGTTGGTCGTCATGAGAGAGAATATCGTCGCCCGCGGAAATTCGGGAACTGGCCTCGCGCTACCTGGAACCGCGAGCCCGCCGTCCGCTTTTCCGATCGCCCTCCGGAATGCAGGTATCGGCACCAGAGGGACTTACGCCTGATCCGGACCCGCGGCACAGACGGTTCGGTGGCTTGGAACGTGAGCGTTGCTCCAGCAGTGGTGGTCGCCGGCCATTGCGGTCGCGGAGATCGGCGCCTACCGTCGATTGATGTGGTTGGACCACGACTTCCTGTAACTACGCCGTTTTTCTCCTCGTACAGATGGCCATGTCGCCGTTGAGCCAACAGGTCCCGACGCCACCAGCACCGCCAGCACCCCCGGCACCGCCCGCGCCTCCAGCTCCGCCGATAATCCGGATCGGAGGTCCCGACGGCGGGATTCGGATCGGCGGAGACGGGATGATCGAGCTGCCAGGTCGACCCCTGACCGCTCGCGACGTCGCCGTACTACGCGCACGTCGTTCCGAGCTGTCCAACCAGCTCGAGTCGGCAACCAGCCGGCGTAACAGCCTGGCGGGTAAACTCGAGGACGCTGATGGCGTGAACAAGGCCGGGATAGAGCAGCGCATCTCGCTGCTCGATAATCGAATCCTTCAGCTCGAGTCCGATCTCGCGGAAACCGGTCGTCAGCTCTCGAGCGCGCCAGCGGGACTGGTCGCCTCGTCGAGCGTTGGGATGCCGTTCGCTCTCAACCCCGGGCAGGTCACCGCGATCAGCATCATTTCCGTCATCGGTATCACCTGCGTCGCGTTTCCCATCGCGATCGCGATTGCGCGCAAGATCTGGCGGAGTGGATTACGTCGGGATCCCGCCGCGGTGGCGCCGGAATCGGCGCAGCGGATGGAGCGACTCGAGCAGGCGGTCGACGCGATCGCGATCGAGATCGAGCGAGTCTCCGAGGGACAGCGGTACGTGACGCGACTGCTCACCGAGGGGGCCGCGCCCGCGCTGCCCGTCGGCCAGAAGGCGGCCGACCCGGTCAGGATATCCGACCGCGAGGCTCTTCGGGCGTCCCGGGAGTCGGCCTGAGTCGACGCCGCGCGGCGCTCACGCGGCGGACGTGACGTCCGGGTCGCCTGACGAGTTGACTCCTGGTGGGATCGCGGGTTCGAATCCCGTCAGGCCCTTGAAAGTCGGTAGTCGATAGTCGGTAGTCGTTAAACCAACGACTACGGCTAACGACTAACACCTAACGACTAACGACTGTTTTTCGTGACCGATCACGCGCCCGTATCGCGACACGAAGACGGCGAGAACGTGTTCGCGCTGGCCGCGCGGCTGGCACGCCGTGCCTCCGATGGCCAGCTCGTCGTCGCGGCGGCGGCCGGGATTCTGGCAGCGTCGCTCGTGGGGTTCGTTCGCCCCGACCTCTGGTGGGTGGGTCTGCCCCTCGTCTGCGTGGGCTCGTTCGGCGTGTGGGGAATCGCCGAGCGAACCACCACGGAGCGCACTGCACGACTCGGCCCGGAATTTGGCGGCCGCCGCGCGCTCACGAGCATCCGCCTGACGGCGGCCGTGGTCGGCACACTGTCGGGCGTGATGACGCTGCTCGTAGTCGTGGCGCGGATGGTCGGGACGTGGAAATCCTGAGAGTCGGTAGTCGGTAGCTATTAGTCGTTAGCTAACGACTAACGACTACCGACTACAGACTTTTAGATCGCCCACCCTGACCGGTATTCCCGCGTCAGGTACTGGTTCGCGTCGGGCGCGTTCGTGAACTCCATCTTCGCGCCATCGTACATGACCTTCTTGCCCATGCCCGCGCGAAGCGCGGCGATGCCTAACAACATCGTCTCCGTGAGCATGGCCGAGTAGTCGAACGGCGCGCTCGCCTTCGCTTCGCCCTTGCACGCCTGCGCGAAGTTCACCTCGTGCGGGACCTCCACACGCGGGAAGGTCTTCGGCACCTTCTCGGCAGCCTTCGCCACCGACTCGGGATAGACTCTCGGGTTGTTGCCGTACGTGTCGTAGGTGAGGATGCCCTTCGTGCCGACGAACACACCACCGCCGCCGTCGCCGCGCGGGAGGGTGATCTCGTCGGGAAGGAACGGGGGACGCGGCGGCATGAGTCCGCCGTCGTACCAGAGCACCTTCACCGGTGGCTGCGCCGGCCGACCATTCGCCGCAGCCCGCGCGGCGAACTCGTATTGCACCAGGGTCGCGAGCGGGTACGACGCCGGGTTCACGGCGCCGCCACCCCAAGGCGTCGAGGATCCGGAGATGCTCGTGGGATATGTCAGGCCTAACGCCCAGAACACCTGATCGATGAGGTGCGCGCCCATGTCACCGATCGCCCCAACGCCGAAGTCCACCCAACCACGCCAGCTGAACGGGTGATAGGCGGGGTGATAGGGGATCTCCTTTGCCGGACCGAGGAACAGGTCCCAGTTGAACCCCGGTGGCGGCGTTTGCGGGTTCTCGGCCATGGCCTTGAGCACCGCGTTGTCCACGGTGCGCATGTTCCACTGTGGCGGTGGCGGCGGACCGGGAGGCTGATTGCCGTTCGCGGGCACGGACGGCTGCTGCGGCAGTTCCGCGTTAGGCGGGAGCGGACGCGGTATGCCCTGGGCCCAGTAGCGGACCGGCCGATCGGTCCACACGTGTGCCTCGTGAATCGGGCCGAGGATGCCCGACGGGATCAGCTCCATGATGCGACGCGTTCCGTCCATCGAGTGACCCTGATTGCCCATCTGGGTCACCACGCCGGTGGACGCCGCCGTCTTCGAGAGGAGGCGCGACTCGTACACCGAGTAGGTGAGCGGCTTTTGCACGTAGACGTGCTTGCCCGACTGCATCGCCGCCATGGCGATCACCGCGTGGAGGTGATCGGGCGTCGCAATGACCACGGCGTCGATGTCCTTCTGCTTGTCCAGCATCTGGCGGAAGTCATCGTACTTGGTGGCCTTCGTGTACGCGTCGCGCAGCTTCTCCTGCTCCGGCGCCAGGCCGCTCTGTCCTTCCCTCGCCCGGAGCTCCCGGGCGAGCGAGCGCTCCACGTACGGGAAGTCCACGTCGCAGATCGCGACGATGTTCTCGTCGAGGAAGCGTCTCATGTTCTGCATGCCCATGCCGCCGATCCCGACGAAGGCGACGTTGAGCGTTCTCGACGGCGGCTGGTACCCGCGGCCGATGACGTGGCGTGGGACGATCATCGCACCGAGCGCGAGCTTGGCGGTATCGCCAACGAAGTCGCGGCGAGTGTAGCGATTGGACATTGAGGGGATTCCGGTGGAGGGCGGCGGATAACTCCACGACTATACGCCGGTGTTACACCGGGGACTAGGGACTGGGGACTGGGGACTCGGCCGGGAGGCTTCTAC
>DATCGG010000453.1:0-8572 GCA_036509075.1 Gemmatimonadaceae bacterium | reverse complement strand
AATTCTTGTCCGCGGCCTCGCGCGGCAAGAATCTGCGTTTGACGGAAAGGAGTTCCCAACAGGGGGTCCGCGAGGCGGTCATCCTTTGTGAAGATGCCCAGATCATAACGTTCGTAGCTGACATCGTACGATCGCCTCGCGTTCCGGGGGCGCAACTCAATTGGGTGACAATGGCAGAGTCCCTGAATCATCCGTCACGTCGCCAAGTCCTCGTCTCGGCGGCTACGTCATTGGCCGGCGTAGCCTTCGCGACGGGCTCTTCACCGCGCCGTAAGTCGGCAACCTTCGTTCTGGTGCATGGCGCCCTTCACGGCGGCTGGTGTTGGCAGCGCGTGGCGGATCGCCTAACCGCGAAAGGACACCGCGTCTTTGCGCCAACCCTGACCGGTCTGGGTGAGCGTTCGCACCTCTTCAACGCTAATGTTGATCTCACGACCCACATCAACGACATCGTCAACGAGATCAAGTGGAAAGATCTCGATCAAGTCGTCCTCGTGGGCCATTCCTATGGCGGCATGGTCATTACGGGCGTCGCTGAACAAGTGGTCTCGCGGCTCGCCTCCATCGTGTACCTGGATGCGTTCCTCCCTGCCGACGGCCAATCAGTGGTGGACGTGGGCCAGCAATACGCGCCGGCGGCGCCGCCTCCGCCACCTTTTTCAGGTGCGGGTGCGGCTGCGTTTTTGGGGTCAACGAAAAGGACCGGCCGTGGGTTGCGAGTAAACTGACGGAGCAACCACCGGGCACGGTGACCGAGAAGCTGCGCGTCACCGGCGCGTTTCTTAAAGTGCCGCGCAAGTCGTTTATCGGTGTGACGAAGGGCGAGCAGCCGTTTTTCAAGGCCGTTGCCGACCGCTATGCAGCTGACCCGGTCTGGCAGGTCCACCGAGTCGATGGCGGCCACGACGTGATGATCGACAAGCCGGACGAGCTCACGGCGCTTCTTGAAGCGGCAATCTAACCAGTCAGAGACGCGCCGACTGTCGTCCAACGGGTCGTTGCTGCTGGCGAACGCAGTGGATGGCGGAAGCGGCGGCTCGCTGGCGCTCGCTCGCCGCCATACTTGTTAGGCGTTCGTATCGAGCGCGCGCATCACCTCGCCTGCACTCTGCGGAGTCGCATGGCACCAAAGTAATGTTCAGCCGGCGCGACACGACGGTGCTACACACAATCGTCTGCCACTTGCGCCCTCGGCGTCGCCGAGCGTACGCTCGGCACATGCGCAAGACACCATTCCCGCGTCGCCGTCTGTCGCTCGAGGAGTATCTCGCGATGGAAGAGGCGAGCCCGGTGAAACACGAGTTCGTCGCCGGCGAAGTGTACGCGATGTCGGGCGTGACACTTCGCCACAACATCATCACGCTAAACCTGGTCAGGCGACTCCACGGACACGCGCGCGCACGACGCTGCACGGTGCTCGCGACGGACGTGAAGGTCCACGTCATGGACCGCATCTACTATCCGGACGCCATGGTCGCGTGCGGCAAGGCCGCCGACGTGGAGCTGATCGTCGACGAGCCATCGCTCATCGCCGAAGTCACGTCGCCAAGCACGCGCGCGATCGATCGGCGGGAAAAGCTCGATGCGTACCTTCGAATACCATCCCTCCGGCAATACCTGATCATCGATCAGCGCCGCAAGCACGCGCTGTCCTACGGCCGTCATGAGGACGGTGACTGGCTGAGGGATGAGATCGAAGGAGATGGCGACATCGCGATCCCGTTCCTCGAAACGCGGGTCACAATGGCCGAGCTGTACGAGGACGTCACCCTGCCGCCGCTCGCCGTGAAGGAGGGGCAAGGCGAGGAGTGGGATGAGGACGGCTGGGATGACGACGAAGCCGAGTAGCACGCTCGCCATCAACCGTGCGCACCGCTCTTGCCGCAAAGGTATTTCTCGCCTTGACCTGTTTGGTGGTCGCGTTTCAGCTCGCCCTCGCGGCTGGCGCGCCGTGGGGTGAGCTCACGATGGGCGGGGCCGTTCGCGGCCAACTCCCACCTCGCATGCGTGCGATCGCGCTCGGCTCGGCTGTCTTGCTCACGGGTTTCGGCGCAATCGTTGCCGCGCGCGCTCACCTCGCCTTTCCGCGATGGCGCCGCACCTCACGTTGGCTGGTCTGGGTCGTCGCCGCCTATTCGATTGTCGGAGTCGTCCTCAACGCGCTGACGCCAAGCCCGCGCGAACGCGCACTGTGGTTGCCGGTCGCCGTCGTACTCGCGGTCTGCGCGGTGATTGTGGCCCTCGGTTCTCGCGAGCGTGCGTGATGCCGACCACATTCATCATCAAAGCGCGAAAGTCACGGTAGTCCGGCCGGTCACGATGGACGCCTGGAGGAACAAGAGATGAACCTTCGAGCCTTCCTCCCTTTTCTACTGCCGCCGGGCACGGTCGACGAACACGTCGTCGACAATCGCGTGTTCCTGCTCGGTCTCGACCAGCTGTATCGTGAGAGGGTGAAGCGTCACGAGAGCACGGAGCTGCTCACGTGCGCGCGTGCGGTCGCGGCGAGGTTGAACGTCGCGCCCGCTGCCGTGCCGATCGAAGGGTATTACACGGAGACGAAGGAGCTCACCGAGTACTTCCGCCTCACTGGCGGCTTACAGAGCGTGCCCGCGGAGAAGGCTCCTCACGTCGCGGGGATGCGCGAATTCCAGCGACTGCTGTCTGTCGTGTCGTCACCGCTGTACGGTCGCCCAGTCCAGGAGGAGGAGCGTCGGCTATTGCCGGCGGGCCGCGATCCACTCTCGCAGGCGCTCCACGACACCGGAGCGAATCCGATTGATCAGTGGACTGTCGCCAATCTGGTCGAGCGCTCACACCAGGTCGCGCTCGAGGGGGAAGATTTCTCGCTCGTCGGTCTCGCATCTATCGTGCGGGATGCAGTGATCCTCGCGGCATCGCGCGAGTCGGTGGTCCTGTATGCCGAGCGTGTTGTCGTAACCAGTGCGCTGCGGAGCATCCCGCGTATTCCGGTCTACGTCTGGCGAGTGGATGAAGAACTTTCACGACGAGCCGAGCGCTTCGTGGCCACGTTCAATGAGCTGTTCGATGAGGATCTGCCGAAGCCCGTCGCCAAGAACGCGGCGCTCTTCTTCGAGGCAGCGGACGCGGGCGAAATCCTCGGACGATGCGTCTGCCTCGGCGGAACCCTGCAACCAAAGCAGTTCTACCACTGGGCGATAAATCGCGGGAGCGGTGGCAGGCTGGTAGTCGAAGATTTCTGGGATGCCGAGCTCTGGACGACGAAACGCTACCGCAATCGCCGGCGCACTCCCGCCTGGCGTGCAGTGACCTGACCTTACGCGACGCTGCAGCGCGGCGTGAGCGACTGCCAGATGACTCTCACGATCGTCGAGGAGCCCCCGACCCAATTGGTCGAGTATGCCCAGGTCCCAATGGGCTTCACGGTGGCCGAGCGCTTCGATGACCAGGCACTCATGGCGTTGAGAGATGACGCGGCCGTCCAGGGAGTCGCAGTCTCACCGCCTTACTGGAAGGACTACGATGCGTATCTCGACGGGCATCCGTCCGAGTGGCCACGTCAGTTCGACCTCTCGCGATGGACCATTCTCGCGGCATTCGATCGTACGCGCCGCGTCGGAGGCGCGGTTGTCATTGTCGACGATCCGCAGATCGACTTACTTCGCGATTGTCCGTCGTGTGCTCTTCTCTGGGACGTTCGTGTCGCGCCCGATGCGCGCCGCCAGGGCGTTGGCTCTGCGCTCCTCGAGGCTGCCGAAGAGCGCGCGCGTGAGCGCGGTGCTCGCAGCCTTCGCGTCGAAACTCAAGACGTCAATGTGCCGGCGTGTCGCTTCTACCACGCCCACGGGTTTCGATTGGAGCGAACGACACACGGAGCCTACGCCGAGCTGCCGAACGAGGTTCAGCTGCTCTGGCGCAAGGCACTACGGTGAAAGATCAGCGCCGCACGTTAGGCTTATGACCGACTCCGAACGCGCGCTCGCGATCAACCGTGCGGGTGGTTCCCGAAGAACCAAACACAGGAGAGGCCGGTGGGGCCCCTCCTGTGCTCATTTCCCAACAGCGATCGTCAGGCGATCGTCGACAGCGAGGCGTAATCGAATGTCTCGATCGTCGGCTTCCCGGCCATCACTGGGCGAAGCGCCTTGTCGACCTGCGGGTACGTCGCGGTCTCGTACTTCCGGGCTGCATCCGCATTGTTCCAGACGCTGATGGCGAGTACATGCTGATCGTGCACCAGCAGCAGCTCGTCCTTGAAACCGTCCTGTTTCTTCAGGACTGGAAGCACTTCGCTCTTGAAGAGCTTGTGGAACTCTTCGTTCCTGTCCTTCGCGATGTCGAAGCGAACGCTGCGCGCGACCTGTTTGTTGATGTCTTGCATTTGAGTGTCTCCAGACACCTCGTCGGTGTTTTTCCGGAGCCCTGCGTGCGAGGATCTTCCGCAGGTCCCCAACGCCGAGAGGATCAACCCTGGCGCCTAAGTCATTCCCTATGCTTCAAGTAGTATAGCACATTCAGCGCGCTAAATGTGGTATTTTCAATAATTTACCATAAGACGTGCTAGCCACGGCAGTTACCTGTCGAGGTTCGCATCGGAGGCCAAGCACGCGCCGATCGAGCGCACCAAGGCACCGCGACCCGGCGTATGGCCCGGCGCCGTTAGGCGAACCCCGTTAGGCGATCATCGCCATCGTTGATGCCGCAGGCGCGCACGAATACATGCCGCGCTGAGTCGATGTTCCGCTTTGCGCTCACGCTCGCGACGTGTCTTGGACGTTCCACTGACTCTCCCAGCTATTCGTTCCTGAGCGCGACGATCGGGTCGACTCTCGCCGCTCGACGTGCCGGAACCCAGCTTGCCACCACCGCCGCCAAACCGAGTGCGATGGCCGCCCCGCCAAACGCGACCACGTCCGTCGGCGGAACGCCGTAGAGCAGGCTCGCGATGAGCCGCGTCGCGCCGACCGCCGTGAGCGACCCCGCCACCACCCCGACTCCCGCCAGCATCACACCCTGGCGCAGCACCAGCCCGAGGACGTGCGAGCTTTGCGCACCTAACGCCACGCGAACCCCAATCTCCCGCGTGCGCTGCGACACGCTGAACGCCGTCACTCCGTAGATCCCCAGCAGCGCCAGGAGCAACGCAACCGTCCCGAGACCCGCGGACACGTACAGCGCCACCCGCTGCGGGAACAGCGACGCCACCGTCTGTTCCTCCATGGTCTGCTGTCGGAGGACAGGCAGTCTCGCATCCACCTCCTGCACGAGCCTGCGGATGGGCGACGCGACCGACGTCACCGCACTCGCCGTCGTCGTCTTCACGAGCAGGCTCGTGCGGCCCATGTACCGCTGCGCGAAGGGAACATAGATGAAGTTCCGTTGCGGCTCGCCGAGCGATCGGTACTTTCCATTACGCGCTACGCCGATGATCGTCACCACACGATCATCAGTCGTTAGGGTACGCCCCACAGCATCCTGCCCCGGGAACAGCGCGGCGGCGAACGCCTCGTTCAGGATCGCCACGTCACCCGCGCCGGCCCGATCCGACTCGGCGAAGTCGCGGCCGCGGACCAGTGGAATCCCCATCGTCGCGAAGTAGCCCGGCGTCACGACGTTCCAGTCCTCACGCCAGCCGCCGTCCTGACCACCGGGCGGTTCGCGCCCCGCAACCTTTATAGGGCCGAGCCCCAAGCCACCACCGTCCAGCGGCAGCATGGTCGAGAGTGCCACCGACCGCACGCCGGGAATCGCGCGTGCTCGCTCGAGGAGCGTCGCGCCGACACGCCGTCCCGACGTCTCGTCGAGATTCGCGAGCCCCAGGTCCAGCGACGCGATGTACACGCCGCGCGCATCGAAGCCGGGGTCGATACTCCGCGCCCGCGTCAATGTCCGTGCGAACAGTCCACCGACGACGAGCAGCAGCATCGAGAACGCGATCTGCGCGACGAGGAGCACGCTGCGCAGGCGCAGTCGCTGTCTTGTCGCCGTGCCGCCCGTATCGGACTTGAGCGCCGGCACGAGATCCGGACGCGTACTCTGAAGCGCCGGAACCACGCCGGCGACCAATCCCGTGAGCAGCGACACAACGAGCGCGAATGTCAGCACGCGCCAATCGAGCTGCGGGTTCACATAGAGCGGCACCGGGAGCCGCGGAACGAGCGCCATCAGCGCCGACACCATCCACTGCGCGAGCAGGAGACCAGCCGTGCCGGCGGCCGCGAACACGAGCAGGCTCTCGACGACGAGCTGCATCACGAGCTGTCCACGCGACGCGCCCAGCGCGAGCCTGACGGCGATCTCACGACGCCGAACGCTCGCGCGCGCCAGCAGCATTCCCGCGACGTTCGTGCTCGCGATGACCAGCACAAGTCCCGCGATCGCGAGCAGCAGGCCCAGGAACCCGGCCACCATGGGCCGCACGTCGCCAGGGAAGAGGCTCGCCTGCGCTACGACGAGCCCGTCATGCCCGCTGTTTTCGGCCGGGTACTGCGCAGCGAGCCGCGCGGCGATGCCCGACAGCTCCGCCTGGGCCTGCCCAATGCCGACGTTAGGCGCGAGGCGGCCGATACCCATGATCCACACGGACCGGCGACTCTGGAAGATGTCCGCCGGTAACCCCAGGAGTGACGACGCCGTGAGCGGCACCCATATGTCCGGTGCCAGCACGAACGGGCCCTGGAACCGATCTGCGGCCACGCCCAGGATGGTGAACGGTGTTCCGTTGAGGACGATGGACTTCCCGACGATCGATGAGTCGGCCTGGAAGCGTCGGTTCCAAAATCGGTGACTCAGCACGACGACGGCACTCGCCCCGGGTGCACGATCGTCCTCCAGCGTGAAGAAATGGCCTAACGCTGGACGCGCCTCGAGCACCGAGAAGAAGTTGCCGCTCGCGGCGCCCATCTGAATCGGCTCGCCACCGCCCGGACCGGCGAGGCTCACCGCCTGCGGGTCGACGCGGAGAGCGGCCAGCCCCGAGAGCGACCGCGCCGACGCACGGTAGTCGACGAAGTTCGGGTAGGAGAAGTTGTCGAAGCCACGACCGTCCCGCGTGGAGCCGACGGTGACGACCCGTTCGGGGTGCCCCACTCCCGGTGGTGGTCGAAGCAGGAGCGTATTGGCGAGCGTCACGATCGCGGTCGTTGCGCCGACGCCGACAGCGATCGAGATCACGGCGACGACCGCGAACAGCGGACTTCGGCCGAGGGCCCGGATGGCGTAGCGGACGTCCTGTCTCAGCACGTCGAACATGGGCGGCCTTCGGCGGAGTGGGGTGCCCGGCCCTACGGCACGCAGGTCCGGTGCGTTTCGGGTGGAGTAATGCCTTCAGGCCGGACCTGCTCGGTCCGGCCGCGCGACGCGATCCGACACAGGACCGGCCATCCCGAAAGAAATGGATCGCCGCCGCCGACGCCAGGGACGAAGCCAACACTACTGCCGCCGAACGCGCGTCACAAGAACACAAGCCGAGCACGAGTCGCGCTTCGTCATCCGCGCAGGGACGAGCCGCGTTCACCGCCGCCTGACGAGTCGTTGACATCCACCAGAGCCAGGGCATATCGTCGCGTGCATAGGGCACCCATGCGCACGCCGCATGGGTGTCCGACGAAGTCACCCCAACGCCTAACGCGTGGAGCAGTCGGTATGACGATCAGCCCGCAGGGCCGCTCGGCCCATCGCTTCACTCCATCACGGAGGACCCCACACCGCGCAGTGCCGCCACGCAGTCGAGACCCAACTCTCTTCTACCAGACGGTCGATGGACGACCAGGGAGGCAGGATGCATTTGTCCTCGCGTTGGCTCGCTCTTCTCGCCGGAATGCTCATCGCAGGCCCAGCCCGACCAGGTCTGCTCGGAGCGCAACAGCCAGTCACCATAACCGGACGCGTCACGAACGACGCAGGCGCTCCACTCTCGCTGGCATCGGTGTACATCGAAGCACTCGGCCTCGGCACCCAGACCGCCGAGGACGGCCGATACCAGCTCACCGTCCCGGCCGCGCGCGTCACCGGCCAACAGATCAGCCTCGGCGTTCGCGCGATCGGCTTTCGCAACACCTCCGCGCTGATCACGCTGACGGGCGGTTCACTCTCGAAGGACTTCACGCTCGTCGCCAACCCGCTCCGACTCGGCGAAGTCGTCGTTACCGGCTCCGGCACGTCCACCACGGTCGAGAAGCTCGGGAACACCATCAACTCGGTCAAATCCGAGGACGTCCAGAAGTCCAACGAACCGAACCTCGTCAACGCGCTCGCGGCCAAGGCGCCCGGCGTCGAGGTCACGTCGCAGTCGGGCGATCCCGGCGCAGGGTCGTCGATCATCATCCGCGGGCTCAAGACCATTCAGGGTGACGGCCAGCCACTGTTTGTCATCGACGGCCAGCCGATCGACAACTCGACGCTCAAGACCGGTGACTTCGCCGACGCGGGGACCGCATACACGAACCGCGCCGCGGACATCAACCCTAACGACATCGAGTCGATCGAGATCCTGAAGGGTGCCGCTGCGTCGGCGATCTATGGCGCGCGGGCGGCCCAGGGTGTCGTGCTCATCACGACGAAGAGCGGTCGCGCCGGCGCCACACGGTAT
>DATCGG010000452.1:0-13363 GCA_036509075.1 Gemmatimonadaceae bacterium | reverse complement strand
CCGACCTGAACGCGCGGATGACGAGGCCGATCCCGATGAATCGCTTTCGGCCGAACCTGGTGGTGCGTGGGGCTGCGCCGTACGCGGAGGATCGATGGAAGGCGATCGCGATCGGTGACACAGTGCTACGCTGGATCAAGCCGTGTACGCGGTGCGTGGCGACGACGACCGACCAAGAAACGGGCGAGCGTGGGAGCCGCGAGCCACTGGCGACGCTCGCGCGGTACCGACGCGTCGGTGCCGAGGTGGCGTTCGGCCACTATCTGGTGGCAGACACATGGGGCGAGCGGCTCCGCGTCGGCGATCCCGTGCGGGTCCTCTCGTAGGTTCGTCATTCGGAACGCAGCGCGATCGCCGGATCGGTGCTTGCCGCACGCCACGCCGGAACGACCGACGCCATGATCGCCACGATCGCGAGCGTTGCTGCGACGGCGACGAGGACGATCGGATCACGCGGCGAGGTGTTGTACAACATGGATGCCACCAAGCGGCCCATGGCAAGTGACGCGACGACACCGAGCAGGATGCCAAATCCGACCGCGCGCATCCCATCGCCCGTCACGAGTCGCACCACGTGCGACGCTCGCGCGCCAAGCGCCATCCGCACGCCGATCTCGTGCGTGCGCTGGCTGACGGCATACGCAATTACGCTGTACGCGCCGACCGCCGCGACCAGTAGCGCGAGCGTGCCGAACATCGAGAACAACATGGCGCCCAGCCGCCATGGCTTGAGGCCTTCGTAGACCGTCTCGGCCGTGAACGAAACCGACGGAGGTTCCGCGGTGGGAAACGTGCGCCGAAGGATGCGACGCATCGCGTCAGCGACGGCAGTCCCGGTTCCGGGGGTGGTGCGCACGACGAGCGTCGCGGGCATTGAGAGACTCCTCAACGTCCCCTGTTCGACCAGTGAGAACAACCCGACCATCGGCTTCTCGACTACGGCGCCGTAGTGCGCATCGCGCACCACGCCGATCACTCGGCTGCACGGGGCCGTCTTGGGGCCGACGATGACACACTTGCCGAGAGGGCTTTCACCCGGCCAGTAGGCGCGTGCCATCGTCTCATTGACGACCACTCCGGGCTCCGATCCCCGCACGTCGTCGCCGTTGAATAAGCGCCCCGCGACGAGTGTCATACCCGTGGCCGCGAAATAACCTCTCGTCACCGAGATCAGTGCCGGATCCAGATCGTCCAACCGCGGCGGCACTCGGCCTCCATCGAGATAGAGCGGAACCATCCCCCATCCGGACAGGGGCACATCACTCGCGAGCGCCGTACCGCGCACCCCGGGCATGGCCGCAAGCTCGGTGGATGCCGCCCGCATTCCGTTCGTGATCTCGGACATATGCTCCGAGGTGTTTCTCGTGCGCAGCGCCGCGTCATAGAACGACACCTCACCGATGATCATGTGATCGGTGTCCATCCCGAGATCGATGCCTCGCGCGCTGTTCAGACTGCGGACGAACAGGCCGGCGCCGACGAGCAGGACCATGGAGAGCGCTGCCTGACACGCCAGTAGCGCGGCGCGCGATCGCGACCGCAGTGCGCTGCCCGCACGCGCTCCCGGTTTCATCGACGACATGACGTCCGGTCGGAGCGCTCGCGTCACCGGTCCCACGCTTCCGATCAGGCCTGTGACAAACGCGACGAGGACAGTGAAGGCGCCGACGCGCAGATCGATCGGCGGAATGTTCGCGTCAGCGGGCGGCAGCACTATCCGCGCGAGGGCGACACCGCCCCACGAGGCAACGACCATCGCGACAACCGCCGCACTGAGCGACAACGCCAGGGATTCGAGTATCGGGAGCATGATCAGGCGCGATCGCGATACGCCAAGCGCGATGCGGACAGCGAGCTCGCGCTCCCGCTTGATGCCGCGGACGAGCAGAAGATTCGCGACGTTCGCGCACGCGATAAGCAGGACAATGGTGACGACTCCCGCGAGTCGCGTCGCGATCGCGACTTCAGTCTTTGGCTTGATCGACGGTCCGAGTGCGGCGAGGATCGGGCCCGTGAGGATCGTTGCCGTGTCCGGACCCAACCGCACGTTCGCGATCTCGCCGCGACGAAATGTCGTGGTCGCAGCGGAGCTGATCCACGCATCGGGCACGCGCGGAGACGCACGTCCAACCGCTCGCACGATATTGCCGTAGCGCCAGTGTTGATACCACGGGAGGTCGAGTTTCCGGTCGGGCGGATACTTCGCGAGCGGCAGCCAGACGTCGACCGCGTCGAGATCGATGCCCGTGAAACCATCGGCCATCACGCCAATCACGGTGACCTTCTGCCGTGCGATCGACACGACGCGCCCGAGAATCGATGGATCGCCGGCGAACACGTTTTTCCAGAGCCGATATCCGATCACCGCGACGTCGGCTCCGTTTTCCATGCGATCTTCGTCGGCCGTGAACGTTCTGCCGATCGCGGTGCGCGCGCCGATCAATGGCAACAGGTTCGCCGACGCGTAGACGCCGCGCGCGTTCTTCGCTCGTTCTTCATCGCCAATCCTGAACGTGTCCGGCGGCGTGTATGCCGCCAACTCGACCTGCCCGGACAAGGCCGACCGAACGGCGTCGAACTGTGCATAGCCGATGACGTCCCTGATTTCGGTGCCGCCGCCAAGCGTCCAGTTCGTGCGCGCATAGAGGCGTCGAAGCTCGTCCGGTTTGACGACGCCCGCCGGCTGGCGGAAGAACAGCCGGTCCGCGAGTGAAAAGAGCGCGGCGCTCGCCCCGATGCCGAGCGAAAGCGTGACGACTACCAGGGCCGAGAAGCGCGGGTCGCGACGTAACGCGCGCGTGGTGTAGCCAAGATCCTGGCGAAACGCGTCGATCCACCGGGTGAGTTGGGCCATGCGAGATGTTAGCGAGCATTCAGCCCCGCGCTAGCTTCTTTGGTGAAGACCAGGCGACCCAATCACCCCTCAGGCCTCAGCAGCCATGATCCATCCAAGCGCGCTCGTGCTGATTACGTTGGCGGCGACGGCGTCCTGTACCACATCCGGCGACCGGAGCGCGAAGGTTCCCGACTCTTCGTCGGGCGCGACGAGTGGCGACTCGGTCCGGCCGAGCCTAACGACGCCTGGTTGCGCCATCGACGGCTCCCTGGTCCAGCTGCAGAAGGTTCCGGAAGCCAGTGGGGTGGCGTTCAGCCAACGGACGCCCGGTGTGGCCTGGACGCACAACGACTCGAAGAAGCCGACCGTGTGGGCGCTATCTGACAAGGGAGCGGTGCTCGGCTCCGTCCATGTGACCGGAGCGGAAATCGTGAACTGGGAGGATATCGCTGTTGCCCCGTGTCCAGGTGGAAGTTGCCTGTACATCGGAGACATCGGCGATAACCTCGCGTCGCGGTCATCCATCACGATTTATCGCACGCCGGAGCCGGCGCCTAACGCGAAAGCCACCGACCAGGTCGAGACCATGTACGCGAAATACCCGGATCGGCCCCGCGACGCCGAAGCACTCATCGTGCTCCCGAAAGGAGACATGTTCGTCGTCACCAAAGGCGAGGATGGCCCGTCGTACGTCTATCGAATCCCGACTCCATTTCGAAATGGAGAAACGGTCACGCTCGAGTGGATCGGACACGTCGAGAGCACGGGCGGAGTGACCGGAGAGCGAGAACAGAAGCACGGCAAAGGCAGCAAGAGCGGCAAGAACGGCATCAGCGACCAGAGCGAGAAGAGCGGCAAGGGGTCAAAGCATGGCAAGAAGGACAAGGAGAAACAGGAGGATGCCGCCGGGCGTTCGAAACGCCCCGACCGAGTTACCGGCGGTAACGCATCGCCTGACGGTCGATGGGTTGTCCTTCGCACGCACGCATATGTCAGCGTCTTCGGAGCCGATGAGTTTGTGACGGGGAACGCCCGCCAACTCCTCAAATTCGATGTGACCGCGTTGCAGGAGCCTCAGGGCGAAGGCGTCGCGATCGCAAACAACGGAGCCATGGTACTCGTCGGCGAGGGCGGTGGGAAACACAAGCCCGGAACCTTCGCGCGTGCGTCGTGCACGCTACCGCCGCGCACTTGACGCCCAGTGGACGCCTAACGGGCGATCAGTCCCGCGCCAGCCTCGTACGCGAAGAACAACCCGAACACCAGACTCACCGCCCCCGCGGCGAATCGCAGCCCGCGATGCACGCGCGCGAAGCGATCTCCCGTCGCCGCGAACGGAAGCCCGATGGCGAGGGTGATCAGCATCATCCCACCGATTGTCCCGAGCCCGAACACGACCAGGTAGAGCAGCGCCCAGCGCGCACTCTGAATGGTCGCGAGCACCAGCAGCGCTACTGCGGCGGAGCCCGCGAGTCCGTGCACCACGCCGACAACGAGCGGCCTCACGAGCGCATATGCCCGCAGGCGACCGAAGTGGCGATCCAGCCAGCTCACAGGAGTCCGAGTCGGGTCGTGCGGATGCGACTCTGGTTCGTGGCCGTGGGCATGGGTGTGGACATAGTCGCCATGCCGATGCGCGTGGGAATGGACGTGGTGGGTGGACCCATTCCGCGCCGCGTCGACCGTTTCGCGGAGCCACCCTGTGATCCCGCGTAGGTTCGCGAGCCCGAGCAGACAGAGCATGAATCCGACGGCCATCTCCATCGACATGCCCACGCGTGGTGGGATGACCCAACCCAGCAGGATGATCGCGCCGCCGACGACCAGAATCGTCAGCGTGTGTCCCAGCCCCCAGGCCGCCCCGATGACGGCGGCTGCGCGCGAGCTTCGCTCCCGCGAGACGATCGTCGCGACCGCGATGACGTGATCGGCATCGGTCGCATGACGCATCCCGAGGAAAAAGCCCAGGGCGAGGACAGTGATGGCGTTCGTCATCCGATGGATAGCGCTCCGCGGGACATCCGCGGTCTAGAAGATAGTCGGCGCGCAACGACGTCGAACACATTTGAGGTCGCCCTCCGGGCGCTTTATCCACGATTAGACGCGAAAAGCCCCCAACCACCTCATCCGGAGGGTAAAATTCAGTGTCACTCCACGGTCGGCACATGAAACGGATGCAATTCGAGGATGGGGGCCGCACGTTCACATGTGAGCCTGCCACATCCCCGGCGACGCCCGGGACGTTCTGGTGGTGGGTAACCATCTCGGGTGAGTCGCAGCGTTATGCGGCATTCCGCGTCGAGCCGACCGATACACCGGCGTCGCTGCGGCCTCGCATAATCGCGTACCACGCACAACTGCTCGCGGACCGGGCGCGACCACCCATCGGACGCCCGTCGTGGGCAGACCGCAAGCGCGCCAACGGGGGCGCGCCACCGTCCGGCGAGACGCCTGACAAGTAGCAACCACGGCGCGACTCCAGGCGCGATGACCACGCTGCCGGGCGATACACTCGCGAAGGTCGAGGTCCTCGCGGACCTCGAGCCTGTGGTCCATGAGCTGATGGAGGCGCACGAAGCGAAGCGCGTCCTCTGGTTCCCAAGCGAGCTTCTCTCCGCGCCGCCTGACACGGATCCCGACCACCATCTGCGCGAGCTGCGGGACCGCGCGGAGGGCATTAGCCTGCCCGCCCGCGTCGCGGTCGCGCTCAACCTCCTGACCGAGGAAGGGCTCCCGCACTTCCATCGACTGCTCGCGGCGTACCTTGGCGGCGACACGTTCTGGACGAAGTGGACGAACCTCTGGACCGCCGAGGAAGATCGGCACGGCGCGGTTCTGCACGACTATACGCGTGACAGCCGAATCCTCGATAATCCGGTGCTCGAGCGCATGCAGTTCGAGTATCTGCGGGCGGGCTTCGAGCCGACCTGGGACAAGGACCCGTATCGGGTCTTCGTGTACACCACGCTCCAGGAGCGGGCTACCCAGGTAAGCCACGCGAATACCGGCAAGCTGGCGAGCGAGTGCGAGCCGACGATCGGTATGGTGCTCGCCAACGTCGCGAAAGAGGAAGCGCGACACTACACGTTCTATCGCACGATCTTCAAGGAAGTGTTGGCGCGAGATCCGAACCGGGCGCTCGCGTCCGCGGCCGAGATCATGCCGTCGATCGAAATGCCGGGCGTCAACATGCCGCATTTTCGCGAGCTCGCGGACGTGATTCGCCGCGCCGGCATCTATGGCCCTCGCGACTACGTGAAGATCGTAGAGGAGCAGATTCGGTTCTGGGCCATCGACGCCCTGGGCGGCCTCGACCCTGTCGGGGCCCGCGCGCAGGAGTTGATCCTGGCGGTTCCGAAGCGCCTGGAACGGTTCGCGGACGCTCTCGAGGTGAGAAATCGTCCGAAGAGCTTCTCGTTTGCCGTGGCGTTCGATCGCGAATTCAGGATGGACTGACACCGGGCCCAAGAGGCTCTTGGGCCTGTGTCTGCGCGCCTCGTCATACGGTCGCATCGGTTCGTCCCACGCGGCTTGGTGGTCCTCCCAGCCGGGCCTTTGATTCAGCGCAGGGACGAACCGAAATACTACAGACAGAGTACCATCCCGCCGATGGCATGCCTCGGCGGCGAACCGGTGCGTGAGCCACCCGACTGGGCGTGGATATTTGCATTTGATCGATGACCGCCAGACGATGACGAGCAGCGCCGCCGCTCCATTTCTCCCGCATTTCATCGAGACCGTTCCGGCTCGCGAGCCGGCTCGACGGCGCTGGGTGCGATGGGCGCTGATCTTCGCCGCGTGGACCGCGTACGGCATCGCGCAGGGCATTCTGTTGAAGGTGACCCTGGCGGACATGCGGTTCTGGTGGGCAGTCGAGATCTGCACCGGCGTAGCGTGGTTCTGGGCCATCCTCACGCCCGGCATCGTCTGGATTCAGCGCCGCATCGAGGAGGCGCACCTCGGGACCGTCCTGGCGTTCGCGGCCCACGTTGTCATAGCCCCGGCCGTCGCGCTGATCGTGACTGTCGTGCGGCAGAAGCTCGAGTGGACGCTTTCACCGCTCGACGTCGGCGGCCTCCTGCCGAGCTATGTCTATTGGCTGGACGTCAACGTTCTCACCTATGGCATGGTGGTTGTCGTGGCGTGGGCGGTCGGGCTCCATACGCAGTACCGCGATCGCACCGTCAGGACCCACATGCTCGAGGTCCAGCTGGCCCGCGCGCAACTGCAATTCCTCGGGTTGCAGCTCCAGCCGCACTTCCTGTTCAACTGTCTGAACGCGATCTCCGAGCTCGCGCACGAGGCGCCGGAAGCCGCCGAGCGAATGCTCAGACAGCTTCACACGCTGCTTCGGTTGTCGCTCGAGCGTGTGGGCCAGGACGAGGTGACGCTCGAGGAGGAGCTGGCGAGCCTCGATCCGTATTTCGACATCCAGCGCGCACGCTTCAGCGAATGGCTGACGGTGCAGCTCGAGGTCGACCACGGCGCTCGACTCGCGCTCGTGCCGCATCTGATTCTGCAGCCGCTCGTCGAGAATGCGATCCGCCATGGTCTCGCCGTGCGGTCCGCACCCGGGACAGTCGGTGTCCGCGCGCGGGTGAGCGGTGCTCGGCTGCATCTCGAGGTGCTCGACAACGGCGTCGGCCTGGCGCCAACCCGCGCGTCGTTCCGACCGGGCATTGGGCTCAAGAACGCGAAGAGCCGCCTTACGCAGCTGTACGGCGACGACCACCGGTTCGAGCTGCGGTCTGGCGAGAATGGCGGGACGGTGGTCGCGCTCGAGATTCCTTTCCGCTCACGAGCGCTGCTCGCCGATCAGCCGCCGCCGGATTGGAGCGCGACCGGCGAGTGGTCGATGATGCCGCCGCAGCGCCTGTGGTCCACGCCAGCCGCCGGTACGGCAGTGCCGGCCCAGGTGGGCGCGGCGACGATAGCGCAGTCCCGGTGGAATGGCCTCGAGGCCAACGAGGTTTTCGGCGACGGCGCGCCCTCGCTCGCGCGAACGGCGTCGGTGACCGAGCAGGCGGAGCAGGCGAGCGTAGCGGCATCGGATGCGGCGTTAGGCGAGAGCCAGGCCGTGAAGCCGGGACGCGAATCACCCCGGCTCTCAGCGCGCGGCTGGCTCGCGATTGGAGGGGTATGGCTGCTCAGCGCGATCCTCTGGTCGCTTCAGGTGTATTACTTCGCGGTCGCTCGCGGGCTCCCCGAGGAAGGGGAGAAGCTCCAGTACATCCTCGCGCACCTCGTGTCGGCGGGCGCATGGGCGCTGTTCACGCCGATCGTCCTGTGGCTCGCGCGTCGGCTCCGGATCGGCCGGCGCAACTGGGCGGTCCGGATCGCGATCCACGCGGTGTTCGCGATCGCGGTCGCGACGGCGCATGTGGCCGTCGTGCGCGCGTCGGGACTCATGGGTGACTTCGCGATCTTCTCGTCGCTCAGCTTCAACCAGATCTCGGGCAACGTCTTCATCTACTTCGCCCTGCTGGCCTGGTGGCATGGTCGGGATTTCTACGCGTGGTATCGGGAACGCGATGTCGCGGCGGCGCGCCTCGAGGCGGCCATCGCGCGATCGCGATACCAGACACTCTGCGTGCAGCTGCGTCCCCAGTTCCTGCTCGGAACGATCGAGCTGCTCGCGCGCCTTGTGCACGAAGACGTGAATCACACGGAGCGGTTGATCGCGCGCCTGGCCGATGTGCTTCGCCTGACGCTGGACGCCGCTGGCGAGCGCCAGACGTCGCTGCGCCGGGAGCTGGAGCTCGTGAGGGCGTACGTGGACGTGCACGACCTGGGTGTCCGCCCGGGCACATCCCTGACGCTGCACGTCGCGCCGGAGACGCTTTCGGTGCAGCTGCCGAACCGGCTACTGCGGACGCTGATCGATGATCTGTTGATGGGATCCGGCGGAGTCGTCGCGCCGGAGTCGGTAGCCGTGACGGTGGAGTCGGAGCGACTCGTTGGCGGCGCGACGAGGGTACGAGTGCACGCCGCAACGCCTGACGGTGACGCCGCGGAAGCGGGCCGTCCCGGCGGATGGGCAGAAGCGGTCGATAAGGCGACGTTGGCCGAACGCGACCGAAAGGTGTCGTTGTACTTCCCGGATTCAATGACGGCGATCGTCCTGCTGGCCGATCGCGAAGCGGAAGCGTCGCGGGATTCCGCACCCGCGCTCCTGTCCGCGCAACCCGCGTAAAGGAGACGCTCATGTCCATTCGTGTGTTAGTGACGGACGACGAACCCATCGCGCGGCGGCGCATCCGCCGTTTCCTGCGCGCGGAAACCAACGTCGAGGTCATCGGCGAAGCGTCCAACGGACGCGAGGCGATCGAGGCCATCCGGCAGCACAACCCCGACCTCGTCTTTCTCGACGTCCAGATGCCGGATGTGGACGGGTTCGGCGTCGTGCAGGCGTTAGGCGTGGACCAGATGCCGGCGGTCATCTTCGTGACGGCCTATGACGAGTACGCGCTGAAGGCGTTCGAGGTGAACGCGCTGGACTACCTGCTCAAGCCGTTCGACGCCGAGCGGTTCAAGAGCGCGTTTCAGCGCGCGCGCGAGCACATCGATCGTGTGACGACGGCACAGGCCGGCCGGCGGCTCAAGACGCTCCTCGAGCAAGTGCTCCAGGACGACCGGGTCGACGTCAGCTCGGCCGCGCAGGCACTGCTGGGTGCGTCCGGCACGCACGCGGCGCCGAAGAACGGCTATCTCGACCGGCTCATGGTCAAGAGCGATGGCCGCGTGTTCTTCGTGAAGGTGGCCGACGTGGACTGGTTCGAGGCGTCGGGGAACTACGTCCGGGTGCACGTCGGAAAGACGTCGCATCTCATTCGCGAGACGATGAACGGGATCGAGTCTTCGCTCAATCCGCAGATGTTCGCCCGAATCCACCGGGCCGTCATCGTGAACCTCGACCGGATCAAGGAGCTGCAGCCGTGGTTCGCGGGAGATTACGTGGTGATCCTGCGCGATGGACGGCAGCTCAAGCTGAGTCGGACGTACCGCGAGCAGCTACAGGCGCGGATGCACCGGATTCCGTGAGCGCCTAACGTCGAACCGCCCCGCGGCCCATGATGGCTCGCGGGGCGGTTTCGTTTTCGCCAGCGTCCGTGGCGCTTGCGTCGTTCAGCGAACCATGGTCACGACGATGGCACCGCTGGAGTTGTTCCTCGACCCGAACCTCAGCGATGCTTCCGTGGCGGAGAGCCGATCCACCGAGGCGACGGTGTAGGCCGGCAGCAGCTGCAGGACCTCCCACGTACCGGCAAAGCTGCCGTCGATGTATACGGCGAGCGGGTCATTCTTTATGCTCCTCTCAATGCTCAGGTCCGCCCGGGGTTTGAGGTAAATGGGTTCGCGGAGCCGCAGCACGTCGAAGAGGCTTTCTCCACCGAAGTATTCGGTGGTGTGCGACCCGGCGCGGATGACGCCATGGGATGGCCCGCCCGAAGACGACGCGAGCATCTTGGGCGCGGAGCCGGTGGCGGAGAGGTGAGAGGCAGACGACGATGGAGCGCTGGCGCACGCGAGTGCGCAAAGGAAGACAGCCGGATACGCGAAGCGCATGCGAAATCTCCTGTCGCGAGAACGCGGCGCGCGGTTTGGCGCGACGCACAGTCTAGATAGGAGATCGTTTCGCCCCGGACCAAATGGTCTGGGACGGACCGTTCGTCGTTACACGCGAGGCGAACCGGCAGCGGTCGGCGAGCGATTATGCACCTCGTTGGAGCGGCGGTAGCTCATTGGCTGATGGCTTAATAGCTTGCCGGCGGCGGCGGCTTCGTTACGTCCCCGGCCTTTGCCGTCCGTCCCTGTCAATGCTCCTGTCGTCCCGAGGCCGAATCAGAATGGGACGTCCGTTCACTAGTTTGACTTAGCGAATCGGATGTACACTCGCGACAGTAGGTGTTGCATCGCGCCGTCGGTTCGACGCTCCGGCGCGCTTGGCCGCCCCAAAGCCGGCGTCCGGGCGCGCCGTCGTGACGGCGTCGATCATGCGAACGTGATTGGCCGCACAAGGTGAAAGGCGGGACCGTCGACAACGAACACGATCGCCCCAGGAGGCGACGAATGAAGCGTTCGAGGATCGCGTTGGTGGCTACCGCCGTGGTCGCGCTGCCGATGGCAGCAGGCGGCTTCATGCTCCAGCGTCGTGAGGCGACCGACGCGGCTCGCCTCTTCGCCCAGGTGTTCGCGCGGATCGCCGCCGACGCCGTCGACTCCGTGGCGCCCGACGCGATGTACGAGAAGGCCGCCCGCGGCCTGGTGAAAAGCCTGAACGACCCCTACGCCGACCTCTACTCGCCTCAGGAGCTCTCGAGCTTCTCGCGCAACTCCCTCGGCAACTCGTATGGCGGCGTGGGGATGCTGATCGAGGATCAGCAGGGCACTTTCGCGGTCGCGAAGGTCTACCCACATACGCCGGCCGAGGCGGGCGGGGTGCAGCTCGGCGATCGTATCGTGTCCGTGAACGGCGTGAGCACGAAGGGTCTCAAGCTCGAAGGAGTCTCCGGACGCCTAACGGGAACGCCCGGGTCGACCGTCCGCGTAACGTTCGCGCGCGGCGGCGTCGACCAGCCAATCGAGTCCAACTTCACGCGCGCGGTCGTGCACATTCCGGCCGTTCCGTTCGCGGTGATGCTCGACGACCGCGTCGGCTATATCCCGGTGCAGAAGTTCAACGAGACGTCAGGCGGCGAGGTCGAGACGGCGCTTCGCCAGCTCGCCGGCGAGGGTGCCCGATCGTTCATCCTCGATCTGCGCGGGAATGGCGGTGGCGATTTCGACGAGTCGCTCCGCATGGCCAATCTGTTCCTCAAGCGTGGCCAGGACATCGTCACCGTGCGGTCGCGATCGACGGTGCCGGTTGTGAGTCGCGCCGAGGACGAGCCGATCGTTCCGGAGGCACCGCTCGTGGTGCTCACCGACGGATACACGGCGTCCGCATCCGAGATCGTGGCCGGCGCACTGCAGGACCACGACCGCGGCGTGATCATCGGGACGACATCGTTCGGTAAGGGACTCGTCCAGTCGCTGTTCACCCTCGAAGGTGGGTGGGGGCTGAAGATGACCACGGGCAAGTGGTATACACCGAGCGGTCGGTCGATCCAGCGGGAGCGCAAGCTGCTGGAGGATGGACGGCTCGTCGAGGTGGTGCCCGACTCGCTCGAGACCGACTCGGTTCGGAAAGCGCGCCCGGCGTTCAAGTCGGATGGTGGGCGCCTCGTGTACGGCGGCGGTGGCATCACGCCTGACGTCATCGTTCCGGCGGATACGATCACCGATGCCCAGCAGACGTTCCTCAAGGCGCTCGCGCCGAAGTCGCAGGAGAGCTACCTCGTCCTCTATCGAACGGCGCTCGAGCAGAAGGGGGCCGTGCAACCGTCGTTCACCGTCCCGCAGGCGTGGCGCGACTCCGTGTACGTGCGCCTGACGCGCGCTGGTGTCCAGATCACGCGGCCGGCGTTCGACGCGGCGCATGAGCTGGTCGATCGGGATCTGGAGCGTCGTATTGCCTCGATGGCGTTCGGCGACTCGTCCGCGTTCCGCCGCACGGTGGCGTACGACACGCAGCTCAAGCGGGCCGTCGAGCTGCTCCACAACGCCGGCACGCAGCGCGATCTGCTGGCCGCGGCCACGCAGCCGCATCCGCGTAGCGAATGATCGAGTGTAGTTAGGCGCCGGACCAGTCGGTCGCCTAACGTCCTCTCGGGCCCGGAGCCAATGGCTCCGGGCTTTTTGCATCATGTTGCGGTGGACGAACGGTGGCTGGGCCGAACCGTCACGGCGTGTTGTTCGGCTCTCGTCGAATAGGAGCGCCTTGCGTAAGGATGCGCGCGATTCGTCACAGTGAGCGCGCGATCGTGCCGTCCCACTTCTACGTTGCGGTCACGGCACCCAGCTACCTACCTCAGTCGAGATGCGTCCGTGATTCAGGTGGCCTCCTCGTCCAGCGCGCGCGATGTCAGCGCCATGTCCGTCCTGCGGGAAACCCAGGAGCTCCGATCGCTCGCGGCCGCGTTCGAGTCGGCGCAGGCACAGCGACTCAGGACCGGTGAGCAAATCCGATCACTGCTAGGGAATCGGGAATCGGGAATCGGGAATCGGGCAGCAGACGGCGGAACGCGGCGCGGCGGACCGGCCGACATCGAGGCACTCCTCGCGCGCATTCGCGCGGGTGGCGCCTCTGGGCTCGCTCCGGGGCTCGCTGACGCGTACCGGCGTCAGTGGAACGAGGAGCGCGACCTCCTGCGGTTGCTCACGGAGCGCATCGCGCTGCATCCGGCGTGGCCATGGCTCGTGCGGGTTCGCGGCCTCGGTCCATCGCTGTCGGCGCGACTCCTCGCGCGGCTCGAGATCGACCGTGCGCCAACGCCATCGTCGTTCTGGTCCTATTGTGGTCTCGCGACCGTTGCCGCGCACGTCTATCGATGCCCGGACTGTGGGTACGAACTCTCATTGCCCGATGGGCGGCACCTGCGATCGGCGCATCGCATTCCGGGCACCGGGCAGCCGTGCGGCGGGACG
>DATCGG010000451.1:0-33344 GCA_036509075.1 Gemmatimonadaceae bacterium | reverse complement strand
GCTCGACCGCGTGGGTCACGGTGCGCATCTCGTGAGCGAGGACGCCGGTGACTTCGTGCGGCAGCTCAAGGAGCAGCCAGGGAAGGGGATCTGTGTCATGGGTGGCGGTGAGCTCGCGCAGTCGCTGTTCGCGGCCGGTGTGATCGACGAAGTGGGTCTCAACGTGCACCCGATCCTGCTGGGCTCCGGCGTGCCGTTCTTCCGCGACGCCGGCCGCCGCATCTCACTCGTGCTGGCGGAGTCGAAGGTGATCGATGGCGGGTGTGTGCTGTCGATGTACCGCGTCGGTCCTAGGGAATCGGGAATCGGGAATAGGGAATCGACGGCACGCCGGAGGCGCGGAAGCGCGAACCGTGCCTCGAAGTAGGTTCGTTGGGCTAATAGCAGCAGCTTGCAGCAAGCGGCAGTAGCCCGCAGCCGTCGGCCACCAGCAAGCAGCGTCGTGCCTAACGCTTTATTCCGTCCCCGCGCAGGAAGAAGCCAGGCAATGAGACCGGCGTCGTGCCCGTGATGGGAGCGCGGCCGAGCACGGCTGCGGCTGCCGCGCGCTCGAGTGCGTCGCTGACGCCGTAGGTTACGAGGTACGTCTGCACACCCGGGAACTGGCGAATCAGATACGGATTCCCGAGCGCGACCGCGACGACTTTCTCTCGGCGCGCGAGCTCGTCGATCCACTTCGCGATGTGTGGTGGAACCGCCGGACGACCCTCACCCTCGATCCGGCGGACGTACGCCGCCACGATCACGCGATCCGCACCGGTCACCTGACGCGTCACCGAATCGAGATCGCTCACGGACGTCGCCGGCGAGATCTTGATCACGCGGGCGCCTGGAATAGCTGCACGTATGTCGCCGCCGAAGATCTTGCCCGCACGAAGCTCCGTCTCAGGCATGTACTGCACGACTGCGACGCTCCCACCGGACACGGGAAGCAATGGGCCATTGTCGCGGAGCAACGTCACGGCCCGCCGCGCGATGTCGGCCGCGACCGCGCGATGATCCGGCGATCCGACGACCTCTCGCAAGGCATCGAGATCCGCGAGCGGGGAGTACGAGGCGCCCGTGCGCGCCTTGAGCTCGAGCACGTGTCGCGCGGCGGAGTCGATGTGCGCTCGTCGTATGTCCCCACGCTCGACCGCGCCTACCACCGCATCGATTGCCTTCGTCGGATCGCTCGGCTTGAGAATGATGTCGGCGCCGGCCTTCACCGCGAGGATAGCGCTCTCTTCGACGCTGTAGCCCTTGCCGACGCCTTCCATCGTCATCGCATCGGTGATGGCGATGCCGCCGAACCGTAGCGAGTCGCGCAGCACGCCCGTGATGATCTTGGGCGCGAGCGTCGCCGGCGTCGTGGAGTCGCCCTCGATGGCCGGCAACGCGATGTGCGCCGTCATCACCATGCCGGCACCGGCGTCGATCGCCGCGCGAAACGGCACGAGCTCCAGCGTATCCAGCCGGGCCCAGGTCGCGCCAACGATGGGGAGGCCGACGTGCGAGTCGACGTCCGTATCGCCGTGGCCGGGAAAGTGTTTCGCCGTCGACACCGCACCGCCGTCCTGAGTACCGCGCACGAACTCGGCCGACAGGCGCGCGACGCGCTGCGCGTCCTCGCCGAACGAGCGCGTGTTGATGACGGGGTTGGATGGATTGTTGTTGACGTCGACGACCGGGGCGAAGTTGATCTGGATTCCGACGGCGCGCGCTTCCTGCGCGATGATCTTCGCAACGTCGTACGCGTCCTGATCGCGGCCAGTCGCGGCGATTGCCATCGCGCTCGGGAACACGGTGGCGCTGCCGGCATCGAGCAGGTAGTGCGTGAACGTTCCGCCCTCGAGTCGCCCGAGGCCAGGCTCGAGGTCCGACGAGGTGAGCAACGGGACGCGTGACAGCCGCTGCAGGTTGTTGATCTTGGCGGCGACCTCGATCGGGGTGCCTAACGACATGCTCACGCCGCCGATGTGGTCGCGCTCGATCCACCGGCGCACCTCGGCGTACGACGAGTCGCCGTTGCTCGTGTAATCGCCCAGGACCCAGACCATCACCATCTGGCCCACACGGTCGCGCAGCGACAGTGTCGCGAGCGTGCTGTCCACCCATTTTGCCTGCGCCGGCGTGAGCGGTGCGCGCGGATTGAAGGCCCCGGGCGGCGGCGCCGGGAGCGCGGTCGGTGCCGGATGCGGGATTGCTGCGACCTTCCCGGGGGTAGTCGATGGGGTCGGAGCCGGGTTGCGCGCACAGGATGCAAGGCCGACCGTGGCGACCAGGCCGACGATCGAAATTGCGGTGACGCGGATCGGATTCAGAATCATGCCTGGTAAGCTAGCGTGCCGTGCGCCGAGCGATCCAGCAGTGTCATTCTCGCGTCGTGCTCGTCAGGCAGGGGATCCACGACTCGTGCGCCGCCCTGGGTCACGGCGATCGCGCGCCGCGCGATTTGCACGAATGGTTCGACGTCGTGCGTGGCGATCACGATCGTCGCGTCCCGTCCGCTCGCGTCGCTGATCCACGACGTCAGCCAGAGCCGCATCGGTCGATCCATCGCCTCCAGTGGCTCGTCGAGCAGCAGCGTGGTGGGTTGGCCGATGAACGCTGCCGCCAGCACCGCGCGCCGACGCTGCCCCATGGACAGCTCGCGCACCGACCGGTCTCCAAGGTCCCGCAGGCCGACCGCCTCCAGCGCACGAACTCCGTCGTCCACCGGTCGGCTTCGGAGACGACACACGAGTCCGAGCACCTCGCCGACCGTTGCATACGGCGTGAGATCCGGGTGTTCGGGCACATAGGCCAGCGCGGCGCGGGCCGCGACTTCGTCGCGCCACAGGTCGTGACCGTCGATGCACACCGAGCCGGCGTTAGGTTGCTCTACGCCCGAGATGAGCTTGAGCAGCGTGCTCTTCCCGGCGCCGTTCGGCCCAAGCAACAGTGAGACGCCCGGACCGACGTCGAGGGTATCGCAGGCGAACGCAGTCGTGCCCTTCGAGTATCCGAATCGGATATCTCGGAGCGAGATCATCGCGCGCTCCATGCGAGCGAGTCACCTGTGGCATCGTGGTGCAGCTCGTGCCATCCGGTGACGATCTGGCGGCGGTCGCGTTTTGCGGCGGCGCGGACGAGAAGCGGCGTCATGGCCAACGCGGGCACCGACAGCAAGGGATAGAAGGCGACCGCGATTCCGAGCCCGATGCCGATCGCGATCAGTGCGCCGCTGACACGCGTTAGGCGTCCACGGGCACCGTGCGAGAGCAGGACCGCGAGGGAGGCGATCGGCGGAAGCATCGCGAGCGCGACGATCGCGGTGCGGGCGTCCACGATGCCCGATGCGAGTGCCACGACGACGCCTGGCAGGCCGATCGCCAGCGCGTCGTCGGCCGCGCGCGCGGTACTCGACCACGGCAGCGATCGGATCCACGGCCACGCAGGCCGCCTGGTCACGACGATGTCGGCAATCGCGCCGACGTAGAGCGCGAGCGCGATCACGCTCCACAGTCGCGCCACGAATCCGACCTCGGGGCCAACGAGCTCGTTGTTCCGCGTATAGAACCACGCCGCGGCAAGCGCGAGTGCCGGCACCGGCATGGGCGCGAGGAGTCGCCAGCCAACCGCTCGCCACGTGAACCTGAACATAGGCAGTGTCCCGGGCATCGCCGGCGACGCGACCGCCGAACGTCGGACGGCGACTCGCAGCGGACCGGCGGTGAGGTCCGCGGCGACGAATAGCGCGATACCGACGGCGAGCGTCTCCCAGTGCCCGAGCGAAGCGGCGAGTGCGGAAGCAAGAAAGCCCGGTGCGCTCAGGAACGCTCGACGGGCTGGCACGGCCGCGGCGCCCGCGGCCACCAGCGCTACCGGCGCGCCGATCAACTTCGGCCCCGACAGCGGGACATGGTATGCGGTGGCCGTGAGAATGGCAGCGACGAGGACCGCCGCTGCCAGCGGGAGCTGGATGATCGGCAGGGCATACGTCACCCCTCGTCGGTGCTGTACGCCAGTGACTGGCAACGAACGCGTCCAACCGCCGAGTCCCAGCGTTAGGCGCGGGACGGCATCGCGCGCGAGACCGAGCGCGATCAGCGTGAGCCCGATCAGTGGACCACTGCCCACGCCCTTCGCCGCGACGCCCAACGAGAGAAAGCGAAGCCACACCCATGGGTCCGGCGCCGAGCCGAGCACGATGATGATGAGACCAATCGTTGCAATCGCGTTTCGGGCCGCGACGCGAGCACCGCCGGACAGGTGGAACCACAGGAGCGCAATGGACCGATTCATTTATCAAACGTTAAGGTTCGCGTGCGAAAACGCAGCGCGTTGCTGAGACGAAAGGCGCGAATTGTGTCCGCGTCTTGCACTGTGGTGTAAACGGGATCTACTCAACAGTGAGGACGTGGTATGAATCGAATGAAGCTGATTGCACTCGCAATCGCCCTTGTTGCTGCGCCGAGCGTCGGCCACGCGCAGCAGCGCGATACGGTGAAGCGGGACACGGTCAAGAAAGAGAGCACGCCGGAGAAGGTTGGTCGGCAGACCGGCACGTCGGTCCAAAAGGCCGCCAAGACGACCGAGCACAACGCCAAGGCAGCGGGGCACGCGACAAAGACCAATGCGACGCACGCCGCCAGCGCAACGAAGACGAATGCATCCCATGCGGCGAGCGCGACGAAGACGAACGCCAGCCATGCGGCGGACGCGACGACGACCAACGCCAGTCACGCCGCCTCGGCAACGAAAACGAACGCGAGCCACGCGGCCAAGGCGACGAAGACGAACATCCATCACCTGAAGAAGGACGTCAAGAAAGCCGTCGGGGACACGACAAAACCGGCGAAGCCGTAGCCTCGTTAGGGTTGGTTCGAAGGTCGGAGCCCTCGGTCCCGTGATCGAGGGCTCCGACCGTTGTCGGCCTCGGTCACGCCGATGGCGGATTCGCGCCAGGAATACCGGGCTCGGGTTTCCCGTTTCGGCGTGCGGTTTGCCTTTGATGGTCTCTATGTGGCAACGACCATTCAGGAGGCTCTCATGCAAAAGACAGCTGCACTCGTGCTCGCGCTCGCTGCGTCTCTCGGAGCGTGCTCCCGCGCAGCAACCGTCGAGTCGTCAGGCGGCGAGGTCGCGACTCCAACGCCCGTCACCGCGAACAGCCTGCCGACCGGTTCGGTAGTCAACGTATCGCTCGATCAGCAGGTCGGTACGAAGGCGAGCAAGGTGGGTGATACCTTCAGCGCGACCGTGGTGGATCCGATCGTGGCAGCGAACGGCCGAACGGTGGTCCCCGCAGGCGCGAAGGTCTACGGGAAGGTGACTGGTCTGCAGGACTCGAACAACGCGGGTCAGAAGGCGGCCATCCGTCTCGACTTCGAGAAGATCAACATCAACGGTGTGGAGCGTCCGTTCGAAGCGAACATCACGGCCACGCAGCTCCAGACGCAGGGCCAGGACACGAAAGACGAGACGTTGAAGAAGGCGGGTATTGGCGCGGCCGCTGGCGCGGTGCTCGGTGCGGTGATCGGCGGTGGTGACGTCTCGAAGATCCTCGGTGGCGCCGCGATCGGCGCGGCGGCCGGCACGGTCATCTCGCTCGGTACCGGTGAAGTGGAAGCAGTACTTCCAGCCGGCTCGAAGATGACGCTGCAGACGACGCAGCAGGTAACGTTGTAGGAACTGGTAACAGGTAACTGGTGACTCGCAGTTGAACACCCCCGGGACGCCTCTCGATGCGAGATGAGCATCCCGGGGGTTCAAATAACCAGTAACCACCTCCAGTAACCAATTACCTGTCGCTTCTCTATCGATCTCGACGCACCATCAGTACGTTGCGCGCCCATGAATGCCCCCACGGAGCTTCGTCGAGAGCTGGGTCTCGCCGACCTGGTGCTGATGCAGGTCGTGTTCGTCGTCGGATCCGGATGGGTGGGAACCGCGGCGAAGCTCGGCCCGTCGCAGCTCGTGTTCTGGCTCGTCGCGATTGCCACCTACTACCTCCCGCAAGCGGCCGTCGTGATTGCGCTCAACCGGCGGATGCCGCTCGAGGGTGGGCTCTATCAGTGGGCCAAAACGGCGTTCGGTGAGTTCGGCGGGTTCCTCGTCGCGTGGAACCTCTGGCTGTTCGCCATCCTTGTCATTTCCTCGTTCTACGTGATGGTCGGGCAGAACATCGGGTACCTCATTGGCGGACTGAAGCCGGGCGCGTTCGCAGCGGCCGCGTGGTATATGCCGCTGATCAGCATCGTGCTGTCTCTCCTGCTGATTGTCGTTGCGGTTCGTGGCCTTGGCGTCGGCAAGTGGTTCACCGGATTCGGCGGCTTCGCGCAGATTCTCACGTACGTCGCGCTCATCGCCATCCCGCTCGTGGCGCTCGCGCGTGGCACGTTGCCGCGCTACCAGCCATTCGCCACGGAGCTACCCGAGCTGTCGCTCTACAGCCTCAACATCTTCGGCAAGATGGCGTTAGGCGCGATGTCGGGGTTCGAGTTCGTCGCGCTGATGGCCGGCGAGACGCGTGAGCCGGAGCGCAGCATTCCGCGGTCGGTGGTCATTTCGACGCCCCTCATTGCACTCATGTTCATTCTCGGCACGGCTACAGTGCTGGCGTTCGTGCCGCGCGAGCAGATCGACCTCGTGAGCCCGATCCCGCAGACGTTGCGCGCCGGGGTGGAGGGGCTTGGCGTCGCGAGCTTGGTGGCGCCCGTGCTGATCGTGCTCCTGCTCATGCGCCAGCTAGGGGCGATGAGCATGATGTTCGCGGGCAACACGCGCCTCCCGATGGTCGCGGGGTGGGATGGCCTGCTGCCGAGCTGGTTCACGCGGCTGCATCCAAAATGGCGCACGCCGGCGAACTCGATCGCGTTCGTGGGTGCCGTGACACTGGTGCTCACGTTAGGCAGTTTCATCGGCACCGGAACGCAGGAAGCGTTTCAGCTGCTCGAGAACGCGGGCGGGATCTTCTACGCCATGGCCTACCTGGCGCTATTCGCGATTCCGCTGTTCGGCGCCCATCGCTTTGGCTGGCACCCGCCCCTCTGGTTGCGGCTCGCGTCAGCGTCGGGGCTCGCGGTGACGGTGCTCTATTCGGTGCTGTCGATCTTCCCGATCATCGACGTCCCCAGCTGGCAGATGTTCGCGCTCAAGGTCGGCGGCGTCGTCGTGGGCGCCAACGTGTTAGGCGCCGGAATCTACGGCCTGGCCGGCCGGCGCGGCCGCGTGGTCGCGGCAGGCGTGGCCGAGGGCGACTAGCGGACAACGGCATACGGCCCAGGTCGGTGCGGGACGCCCGTCCCGGCCGCGCCTGCAATTTGCAAAAGGCCGAGAAGACGGACGCCATAGCAACGCTTTTCACCCCCGACTCAGTCGGGTATTCGACGTTGACTACCACGCCTCAAGAGCTCTTGCCCCAGCCAAGCGTTGTCGTTCGCCCCGAGGACCTGTTCCCCGCGGGGTCCGAAATGGCGACGCGAATGCGTGCCTTCGACTGGGCCGCGACGCCGCTCGGACCTGTTCACACGTGGCCGCAGAGCCTCCGGACGGCCGTGCGCATCGTGCTCACGTCCCGCTTCGCAATGTGGATGGGGTGGGGTCCCGACCTCACGTTCTTCTACAACGATGCCTACGCGCGCATGACCCTCGGGAAAAAGCACCCGTGGGCGCTGGGGCGCACCGCGCGCGAGGTCTGGGCAGAAATCTGGCGGGACATCGGCCCCCGCATAGAACGCGTGATCGAGACCGGCACAGCGACGTGGGACGAAGGCCTTCTCCTGTTTCTCGAGCGGAGCGGCTACGTCGAGGAGACATACCACACGTTCTCCTATAGTCCGCTCACCGACGACGCGACGACGGTGGCGGGGATGTTGTGCGTGGTGACCGAGGAGACCGACCGTGTCATCGGCGCCCGCCGCCTCGCGTCGCTGCGCGAGCTCGGGGCATCCCTCGCGTCAGTCACGGCGGAAGCGGATGTGATCGAAGGGATAAGGCGTGGCATCGGCGACAATCAGCGCGACATCCCGTTCTCCTTGCTGTACCTGTACGCTGGCGAGGACGGCAACGACGCCGGTGGCATCCGGGCGCAGCTCGCTGGGGCCACGGGCATCGAACCCGGCCATCCGGCCGCCGCGGCGGAGATCCGCGTGGGTGACTCCGACGCGCCCTGGCCTGCTGCCGCGCTCCATGCTCATCCCGAACGGATCGTCATCGACGATCTGGCCGAGCGTTTTGATGGCATACCCACCGGAGCGTGGGACGTCGCGCCTCATCAGGCCGTCGTCGTGCCCATCGCGCAGGCCGCGCACCAACGTCCCGCGGGTTTCCTCGTTGCCGCAACCAACCCGTATCGCCCACTCGACGAAGGCTACGTCGGCTTCATCGACCTCGTCGCCGGCCAGATCGCGGCGAGTCTGGCGAACGCCCGCGCGCACGAGCGCGAGCGGCGGCGCGCAGAGTCGCTGGCGGAGCTCGATCGGGCGAAGACGCAGTTCTTCTCGAACGTCAGCCACGAGTTCCGCACGCCGCTCACGCTCATCCTCGGTCCGACGGAGGACGTGCTCGCGAACCCGGACACGGGACCGCGGAATCGCGCGAGCCTCGAGGTCATCCATCGCAACGCGATGCGTCTCCTCAAGCTCGTGAACACACTGCTCGACTTCTCGCGCATCGAGGCCGGGCGGATCGATGCACGCTATGAGCGTACCGATCTCTCGAAGCTGACGGCGGAGCTCGCGAGCTCGTTCCGGTCGGTCATCGAGCAGGCGGGGCTCGCGCTGGAGCTCGACTGCAGGCCGACCACCGCCACCGTGTACGTGGATCGGGACATGTGGGAGAAGATCGTCCTGAACCTCGTGTCCAACGCGTTCAAGCACACGTTCGACGGGACGGTCACGGTCGCGCTTCGTGAGCGGGACGGCGCCGCGGAGCTCGTCGTGCGCGACACCGGCATCGGCATCAGCCCGGATCAGATTCCGCGGCTCTTCGAGCGGTTCTACCGGGTGCCTAACGTCCGCAGCCGGACGCACGAAGGCACGGGCATTGGACTCGCCCTGGTCCAGGAGCTGGTCAGGCTGCACGGCGGTTCGATCACGGTGGACAGCGTGCAGGGCACGGGCACCTCGTTCACCGTCCGGATCCCGTTAGGCAGCGCGCATCTGCCGGCGGACCGGGTATCGTCGGGTGACGGCGGAACCATACGCGTGCCAACACCGGCCTCCGGCGTGCTGGCATTCACCGCGGAGGCACAGCGGTGGCTCCCCGATGACAGCGACGCGTCGATCGCTGGGGTGCGATCGGACGACGGCCGAGCGCGTGCGCTGGACTATGCTCGTGTGCTCGTCGTGGACGACAACGCCGACATGCGAGACTATGCGGCGCGGCTGCTCGGCGCGCAGGGGTGGATCGTCGACACGGCCGCCGACGGTGCCGCGGCGCTCGCCGCCGCGCGGCGCGATCCGCCCGACCTCGTCCTGAGCGATGTGATGATGCCGCGGCTCGATGGCTTCGGCTTGCTGCGCGCGCTGCGAGCAGATCCGCGCACGAGCGCCACGCCGATCATCCTGCTCTCCGCGCGAGCGGGTGAGGAGGCGCGGGTCGAAGGGCTCGACACCGGCGCCGACGACTACCTTGTCAAGCCATTCTCGGCACAGGAACTGGTCGCGCGCGTCCGCTCGCATCTGTCGCTCGCGCGCGTGCGCACCGCGGCATCCGACGCCGCCGATCGCGCGCGTCGAGACGCCGAGGCGGCGCGCGAGGAAGCCGAGCGGGCGAATCGCGCAAAGAGCGATTTCCTCGCCGCGATGTCGCACGAGCTGCGCACGCCGCTCAACGCCATCGCCGGGTACGTGCAGCTCCTCGAGATGGGAGTGCATGGCCCGATGAGTGATTCACAGCGCGAGGTCCTTCGCCGGGTCCAGCGGAGTGAGCATCATCTGCTGTCGCTCATCAACGACGTGCTCAACTTCGTGAAGATCGAGGCCGGGCGGGTCGAGTACGACATGCGTCCAGTCGACCTGGGCGCCGTCGTCGCAGCCGCCGCGCCCATCGTCGAACAGCAGCTCCAGGCGAAGCGAATCGCGTTCGAGCAGCGCGTGGATTCAGGGACAATCGTGTGGGCTGATGAAGACAAGCTCCGTCAGGTTCTGCTGAATCTCCTCACGAATGCCGTGAAGTTCACCGAGCCGGGTGGAAGGGTGACAGTCGACGTCGCGCCGACAACCGGTGATGCGGACACGGTGCTGCTTCGTGTGACGGATACCGGCATTGGCATCCCGGCGGAGAAACAGGAGGCGATCTTCGATCCGTTCATCCAGGTGCACCGCCACTTCACACGCTCGACGGAGGGAACGGGGCTCGGGCTCTCGATCAGCCGCGGCCTGGCGCACGGTATGGGAGCGGAGCTGCGGGTGGAGTCGGTGGTGGGGAAGGGGTCCGTATTTACATTGGCGTTGCGGTGCCGAGCTGACGGGGAACCGGGAACAGGGAACCGGGAACCGTAATTCCTTCGGGGAGTCACTGTTCCCGCTTCCCTGTTCCCGGTTCCCTTCGTCGCCAGTCGCCAGTCGGCTCAGCTAGGTTGACGAATGACGTTCACCGCCGCGCTCCTCGTCATCCTTTCCGCCACGACGCACGCGTACTGGAACTTCCTGCTCAAGCGGAGCGGGGGAACGCAGTTGTTCGTGGGCCTGAGCAAGGTGGGCGAAGTGGTGATGTTCGCGCCGTTCTTTCTCGCGCTCGTGGCGCCGAAGATGGCTCGGTTCGACGGATTGTTCATGCTCGCCGCGGTCGGCGCCGTGTTCGTGCTCGTGAATTACGTCTGCCTCGCGTGGGCGTACCGGCATGGTGACCTCTCGTTCGTGTATCCGCTGGCCCGCGGGAGCATTCTGCTCTTTCTCCCGTTTCTCGCGTTCGTGACGGTCGGCGAGCGCGTGAGCGCGATGGGAGCGTTCGCGCTGTCGCTCATCGTGTGTGGGATCGTCGCCCTGCAGCTGCCGTCGCTCGAGTGGCGCGCGCTCTCGTCACTCGGTCACCGACTTCGGAGCCCGGCGACGACGTTCGCGCTCCTCGCCGCGTTCGCAGCGGCGTGCTATACGCTGTGGGACAAGCACGCGGTGCAGCGCGTCCCGGCGTTCGCCTACATCTATCTCTACACGGCGATCACGGCGATCGCGTACGGTGCGTTCATCTGGCGCCGCTATCCGCGGACCGAGGTCGCCAGGCAGTGGCGGACGCATCGCTGGCCGATCCTGCAGGTCGGCTTCCTCAACATCACGTCGTATCTGCTCGTGCTCGTGGCGCTCCGTACCGGGACCTCGAGCTATGTCATCGGGTTGCGCCAGCTCAGCATCGCGTTCGGCGTGCTGCTCGGATGGTGGCTGTTGCGAGAGCAGGTCTCGGTGCCGAAGCGCGTCGGCGTCGCGCTGATCGTGGCCGGCTGCCTGGCGGTCGGCGTGGCGCGTTAGGCTGCGGGATCAGAGGGGCCGATCAAACGGGCCGATCAAACGGGCCGATCAAACGGGCCGATCAACGGGTCAGAGTCGCTTGAATATTGAGATCTCGACGTTGCAACGATTTCGAATTCAAGCGACTCTGACCCCTTTGATCCTTGATCCGCCTTACGTCAGACGACAGGGCCGCGTCGGCCCGTGACCGCCCGATAGATGGCCAGGACGATGATCGCGCCGATGACGGACATGATCCATCCGGCCGCCTGGCCTGGGCCGTACAACCCCAGCGCGCGCCCGATGAACGTCCCGACGAACGCGCCGACGATGCCTAGCAGAATCGTGATGATGATTCCGCCAGGATCCTTGCCAGGCATGACGAGCTTGGCGAGCGCTCCGACTACGAGTCCGATGATGATGGTCCAGAGGATCGACATGGTGGCCTCGCACCGCGTGGAAGGGTTGTACGACCGCTAAGACACCGACTCGACGGAGAGACGATACCATCCTCATTGGCTTGGCGGGCCGGAATGGGACGTCCGTACCTCTTGCCCACCCCGCGCCATTGACAACGGTGGTCGCCCGTCGTTGGATGACGCAACCTTTATGCGGAGACCGTGCCATGCTGTCGGTGTTCCTCAGCCTCGCCGTTCAGGTGACCCAGGCCCCGGCGGCCCCGCGCCCCGCGCTGACCGTCTCGGTCCGGCCGGCAAATCCCAGCGTCGTCGTTGGAGACTCGATCAGGCTCGCTGGAGAAGTCCGGGATTCCTCAGGCCGCCCGGTGCCGAACGCACGCATTCGATGGTTGGGCGGCTCGTTCGAGGGTGGAATCGATTCGACGGGCATGGTAAAGGCGGGTGCCGTCGGAACGTTCGTCGCCTACGCCGTGCCCAGTGTCGACGGAAAGCCGGCGGGTCCGACCAAGATCCCCGTTCGGATCGTTGCTCAGCCCGCAGCGCGAGTCGTGCTCAACCACGGATCGTCCAAGCTCGTGGTAGGACAGCGGTTGCCGTTGGACGCCGAGATCTACGCCGCCAACGGAGACCGACGTCGCGATGCTGTAACGTGGGCGTCAACGGCGCCGTCGGTCGCCACTGTATCGTCCACGGGCCGCATCACCGCAGTGGCTCCGGGGTCTGCGACGATCCGCGCCACGGCGGGCAGTGCTCGCGGCGAGGTTCCGGTCCAGGTCGTGGCGAATACGATACGCCGAGTCGAGATAACGGGCGGCGTGGCGGAAGCGCGCACTGGTGACGTGATGCGATTCAAGGCAATCGCGCGCGATGCCGCCGGCAAGGAGATCGCCGGCCTTACTCCCGCGTGGACGATGGCGCCTGGCAGCGGCCTCATCGACAACGACGGCACCTTCGTCGCCAACGAGCCCGGACAATACACCATCTCGGCCAGCTTCGGCTCGGCGAGCGGCGATGCGACGGTCCGGGCCCGAGCTCGTGATGTACGCCGGGTGGCGACGAAAGTCGGCCGGGTGCCCCTCGCGAAGCAGCTCACGGCCGAGTTCTGGCCGCACCCGAATGGGAAGAACGCGTACATGACCACGATCGGCGACCGTCTGTACGCGTTGGACATCTCGAACCCGGCGGCACCGAAGATCACTGACTCACTCGTGGTCGACGCGCGGGTGATCAACGACGTGATGTCCACGGCCGATGGGAAGTACGCCGTCATGACGCGCGAGAACGCATCGAGTCGTCGGAACGGCATCGTCATCCTGTCGCTCGAGGATCCGGCGCATCCGAAGCAGTTGGCCGAATACACGGAGACGGTTTCAGGCGGCGTGCATTCGGCGTTCGTGTACACGCAGCCGAAGTTCGGGACGCACGTCTATCTCACCGACGACGCGACGGGCTCGATGCGAGTCATCGACCTCAACGACCCGAAGAATCCGAAGGAGATCGCGCGTTGGCAGACCGATCGCGCACCGACGGGTCGCGTGCTGCACGACATCGACGTGCGCGATGGGCTGGCATACCTGTCGTACTGGAATGACGGGCTCGTGATTCTCGACATCGGCAATGGCAAGTGGGGTGGCTCGCCTAACGCGCCAAAGCTGGTGGGTCAGCTCAAGTACGATCTCGACGACCTCTATCGGATCGTCGAAGCGGAGGGCGGCCCGGGCTTCATTCGCGGGACGCACACGGCATGGCGGCACAACAACTACGTGTTCGTGGGCGACGAGGTCTTCAGTGCGACACCGCAGGGGGTCACGCTCCCGGGGATGGGCCTGGGTAAGGCGAACGGTCGTCTGCACGTGATCGACGTGAGCGATGTGACGAAGCCGAAGGAGGTGGCGTGGTACGAGCCGAAGGATGGTGGGACGCACAACGTATGGGTCGCGGGCGATACGCTGTATCTCGGGGATTATCAGGGCGGGTTGCGGGTGCTCGACATCTCGGGGGACCTGCGCGGGGACCTGCTGGCGCAGGATCGCGAGATCGCGCACGTGCACACGGGAGACGCGGACGGGATGCTACCTAACGCGGCGATGGCGTGGGGGGCGTTCTACCACAATGGGTTGGTGTGGGTGAACGACGTCTTTTCCGGCTTGTGGGCGATCAGGATCGAGCCGTCGAAGAAACCAGTCATTCAGTAGCTGCTTGCTGCTCGCTCCGCGGCGCGTCTGGTCTGACTCATCGCGTCGCGGGGCAGGTCGTGTGTGTGGAAGCTCGCGCCTAACAAGGCATCAAATGCACGGCCAAGCCCGGAAAACTCGGCAGCGCAACCGTCTAATCAACGACGGGCCCTCTCTCCGAGGACGACCGAATCCCGGCCCTCCTCGCGGAGAGACCCGGTTGTCCGTATAGTCTGGCAGGTCCACCGAGCCTCGGGTATGGCCGATAACCGAGAACGTGGCACGAGGAGCACGGCCGCCGGGAAGCGAACCCGGGAATCGTCTGCCGAAGGAGAGTCCGACGCTCCCTCGCGACTGATCCCCGACGGGTCGGAGCTACCCGCCAAGAAGACCGAACAACTGTCGGATTATGTTGGCTTTCTGCCTCTCGCGATCCTGACGATCGTCGGTGGGGCCTGGCTGAAAGTCCACGCAAAAGGAGCCATTGAACTGGGTGGCTCCGTAATCGCCGCCATTGGCACGGCCGGCTTTCTTCTCCGATTCTTGCCGGACGGGGCGTTGAAGCGAGCAATGATCGCATTCGGACGCTGGCTGGCGTCGCCTGCGGTCGCGCGCATCGCGTGGGGCTCGGTCGCCGTGGCCGGTCTGGGAATGCTCTCGTTCTCGAGCATTCAGGTGTCAGCGAAGGACGACCTAACGCCGATCACGGTCTTCAGGATGAACGGGGAACCGGATGGCGCGTCCGACTTAGGCGGCCAGATCGAGCTCACCCGCGGGAAGCCTTCGAACAGCTTTCTGGTTCCCATCGGCCGACGGCAGTGGCTGCGCACATCCACCGAGGATCGCACGAAGGCATTCCGTCCGGTTCCGTTGTTGCCTCAGCGGTTTACGTATCCCAACGATTTCCCGTCACCGCTCACGGTCGTGCTACTGCCTACCGGCAGCTTTTTCGGCGACCTCGGCACGCCGCTTCGGTTGGTGGTCGTGGCGGACGATGGTCGCGGCGACACGCTCGCGGTCGACTCCGTCGTCAGGATCGAAGCGTTGATGCTCTCGGTTGGGTCGAGTCTCAAAATCGACACAGTGGCGATGCGGACCCGGTGGTCGACGGCGTTGCAGAAGCGGGTGCCGACATCGCCGTCTGACATCCAGGCGCAAGTGAGCGACTGGATGCGCGCCCGCGGTGTGCGTACGACGAGGGCTCTGAAGAACGGCGAACGCATTGCCATCGTGCTGCTCTCGGCGGCGCGTGACACGCTGGCAGCAGAACATCTCACGCTCGCGACCCCTGTCTCCGATGTCATTCTTATCCGGCGGACCAACTAGGGCGGTTGCCAGCCTCCTGGCGCTGATCGCGTTAGGCACGGCACCGCACGGACGCGCGGCGCCCAAGCGGCAGCCCGTAACCCTCGCCCTGAGCATCGACGCGAAGCCATACCGCCGCCGATTGAACGACATGAGTTGCGCAACAACCTGTCGGCAGCTGCAAACTCGGCTCGCTGATTCCGTCCGCGCGATGCTGCAGCGCAGCTACGCATTCTTCGACTGGGCCGGAGCAGCCCCGCAGGACACGGTCGTCATGCGCTGGGTCGACGCTCCACCGACCGAACTTGGGTTTACGCAGCTCGACTTCCGGATCGCGGGGCCCGTGCCCCGCATGCGCAAACAGAGCCTCTCGCTCGAGTTCGACCGTTATCCACAGCTGAGCGAACGAGACGCCGTTCCGTCGCGGTGGAGTCCGGATTCGCTGCAAAAGGAATGGCTCGGACGCCTTGCGAGCACTCTCCTCGAGCCCGATGTCCTCGTCACGGTATTCGGGCGCATCCCGATCATTGCCACAGCGAAGTTCCCGTCGCCTGGGCTCGCCGAGGTGGCGGTGTTGCCGGAGGACATTGGTGCCGCGGCGAATTCGCGTCCCGTCTTCTCGCTCCACACGACCATTCGAGATCAGGTGGCCGCTGGAACCGCCACCAACGACGACGCCGAGCTCATTCTGCACAAATGCAAGACGAACCTGACGAAGAAGGGGTTTGTGTGCGAGATCGCCGCCGCGAATTACGAGTCGGACCGCGTCACGGGCCAGAAGTTGCTTCAGTTGTTAGGCAGGGCAGGCATCACCGTGAAGTCGGTGCACGTCGTGGAATTCGTGTCGGAGGGACGGACCTCGCGATTCGCCGGGACGCTACCCGCGGAGGGCCTGCCATGAGCCGACCATCCATCAGACGAGCGGTGCGACGGGCCGCGTTCGCCCTAACGATGGCGACGCCCGTTGCCGCCCAGGGGGGGAACACCACGGCCCGACTGGCGCTCGTGGACGCCCGCCGGTCGCTCGAAGCCGGGTCCTTTCGTGAGGCCGAATCCAAGTACACCGCCGCGCTGCGACAACTGTCGCGCTCGGAGAATCAGCTCCGCGCGGCAGCCTTGTTCGGGAGAGCGTTCGCGGCCCAGCAGCGGCTGGTGAGCGGGGACACCGCCGACCTGCCGGTCGTCCCCGACAGTCTGTTGAATGCGTATCGTGAGGCTGCTGACCTCAACCCGAAGGCGTTAGGCGCCGCGGCCACGGACAACATCGCCGTCGTCCTCGCCGCGATCGGTCGAAAGGCCGACGCCGCGAACGCGTACCTCGATGCGGGCCGCCAGAGCAACAGCCCCCAGCATTACGTCAGCGCCGGACGCGAGTTCGACGCCGCGGACGACGTGACCTCGGCGTTGCGTGCCTACCGCCAATCGCTCGCGCTCGACTCGACCAACGCGGAAGCGCGCCGCGCGCTACTCGAGCTGCTGGCGCGAGCCCGACCGGCGAGCGAAGTCCTCGAGGCGGTTCGGGCATTCTCCGATACAGCGAGCGCGCGCGACGTGAGCAATGCCCTGGTCGCGGTCCTGGTACGGAGCGAGCCGAGAGCGTCCTTGGCCGAAGCAACGGAAGCCACGATTCAGTTGGCCCGGACGTGGCCCCGCATGCGCATGGGCACGCCGTACTTCGATGTGGCGATCCGCGACCGACTCACCATCGCCGCGGAACGCAGCGATGACGTCCGGCGCGGCCTCACCGCCATGATCGAGGCATACTCGCAGCCCCGGAACGTCGCCTTCGTGGAGTCCACGAACGCGCAATGGTGGCACCGGGATGACGGCGCGCCAAATGGCCGTAGCGCGGCGTGGAGCTCGTTGCTCCGGTCGCTGGGCGACTGGTATAACCAGCAACAATCCCTCGATGTCGCGAGGAGCTACTATGAGGCGGCAATCGGCCTCCACGTCCGCTCTCTGAATCTCCCCTCGGTCGACCGGAGCGCATTGCTGCCACTCGCGCTCATCTACGCGCAGGTCGACGATCGGAAGGGGACCTCAGATCTCCATACTGAGTTGAAAGAATTCACCGAGATCATCTTCAGTGCGAAAAGCGAGGCGTATCGCGCCGCCGATCTCGTGCAGATTCGCGAATTCCACACGACATTGGGGGCGTTCTATTCGGTACGCGGCGAATGGACGGGCGAGGGTGCGCAGAACGCGAAGTTCCAGCTCGAGCACATGCGCGAGGCGTCGCGCGCTCTCGCGCAGCGGACGGGGAAGCCAGTGAACGATCCTCCTGAGCTGCTCGAGCGTCTCGCCATCTACTACAAGCTCAATCAGCAGCCAGACGCCGCCGCGCGTGTGCGAGCGGATGTGGTCAAGCAATACGAGCGGCTGCACCTGCCTGACGAAGCCACCGCAGCCAAAACCCGTATCGACACGACGACGAAGCTGCCAGGGCGCGCGCGAAGACCGCAGTGAGTCGCTTCCGCCCGTTCAGGGCGCAGAAGCGGAGCCCCGCCACACCGCGACGCCCGTCGGCTGCAGCGCCAACGGCATCGAAGCCACCACGGTGAGCGTCGAAAGATCGATCGCGTCGATCGCGCCCGGGTCCGTGCCCACCGATTCGCACGTCACGAACGCGTAGCGTCCGTCAGGCGAGAAGGCGATGCCGTGCGGGATCCGCTTGCTGGTCGGGATGCGTTTGGACTCCGTCCAGCTGCGCGTGTCGAACACGCTCACGCTCTTGTCTTTCTTGTTCGTCACGAACACGAGGCGGCCGTCGGGCGATGGTTCCACGTTGTACGCGCCCGCCCCAGTGGGGAGCCGCCGAATCAGCGCCAATGTCGTCGCGTCACGCACCTGCAGCTCGTTCGAGTGATTGCAGGCGAGGTAGATGAGCGAGTCGTTCGGCGCAACCGACACGTACGTCGTCAGGCAATCCGGGTTCTGGCCGGTCATCGTGCTGCTCGCCGCGCCGACCTTGGGCTTCGGCTTCGCGGCCGCCGCCGCCATCATCATCGAGTCCTCACGCGTCTCCATCTTCATGTGCTCGGCGTGCGACATCGGCGCCCCGCTGCCGAGCGCGACGCGCGCGCTCACCGAGAACGCACCGGGATCAATCGTGAGCAGCTCGTCGGACATCATGCACGCCACGTACACGCGCGTGCCCGCGTGATTCCATTTCGACCCGTGCGGCATGTCGCACGCGCGAATCTCGGTGAGCGACGCGAGGTCGGGCGTGTAGATCACCGAGAGGGTGTTCTCGTGACCGCGATCGCCGTGGAAGTCCGAGTTCGGCACATACGCCCAGTCGCCGTCAGGCGAAAGGCCGATCGTCGTGGGAAACATGCCGACCTTCACGCGACCGATGAGCGAATCGGACCCGGTCGCGTACTTCCAGACCGCTCCGTAGGGAGTTCCGTGCGCGATCGAGACGTACCAGAACCGGCCATCCGGCGACACCGCCACGTTATGCGGGCCGCTCAGCTCGTTCGCAATGAGCTTGACGGACACCTCCCGCACCTTTCGCCACCCGTTAGGCCCCACCTCGATCCGCGAGATGACGTCGCCGGATTCGCTCGAGACGTACAGCGTATACGGGGTCGACGCTATCGGCTGCGCCATGGCAGCCGACGCGATGAAGAGGAGCGCGAGGCTGAGTGCTCGTGAACGCATTGGGCCCACCGTTCGTGACACGATACAGGTTGCTCGTTACCGGTAATTGGTTACCAGGACAGGTAATTGGTTACTGGAACAGGTAATTGGTTACAGGAACAGGTTGTCAGTGATTTGAATCCTCGGGATGCCTCACTAATGCGAGATGAGCGTCTCGGGGGTTCAAATAACCAATAACCCGTACCAGTAACCAATTACCTGTTCTGTTGCGCCGTTTCATTGTCCGCGATCGGTGCGCGCGAACGTCCGTCCGTCGATCTCTACGCGCGACGGGGCGCCGTCGGTCCCCAGAATGAAGCTGAGTAGCCCCTCGCCCTGCCACCGATTGTCCCACTGGATGCGGAACGTGTCGTACTGCCAGTGCTCGAGAGAGGCCTCGAGCGTGCCGGCCTTGAGGCGGAGCCCGCCACCCGCCGCGGTGACCGTCACGTCACCGTAGAGCGAGTCCGCATAGACCCCCGCATAACGCGCGAGCGGGAGCGTCGGCTTCGTGCCCGTCACCCGCTTTGCGTCCGCCGCCTTCGCGGCGAGCGTGGCTTTCGTCTGCATGTCCCCGTACAACGTGCGGAGCTCGCGGCTCCAGTCACGACCCTTGGACGGCGACGGCCCCCACAAATCGAACACCTTGAGCATCAGCGCGTGACGCGCCTCCACGTGATCCGCGTTTGCGAGGACGTATACACCCAGGCGCTCGTCGGGAATCAACCCGATGATGGCCACCATGCCATCGATGCTGCCGGTATGGAAATCCACCGCGCGACCGTTGTAGTCCTGCTGGAACCAACCGAGCCCGTAGGTCGTCCAGTGCGGGTGAGTGAGGCGCGCGGTCGGGTAGAACTCGTTGGACGGCACCATCGTCTGCGGCTTGAGCAACTCCGCGAACGTCTCCGGCTTGAGCAGTCGCTTGCCATCCACTCGGCCGCTGTCGAGGATGAACCGCGCCCACTTCGCCATATCGGCGACGCTCGACCACACCGAGCCTGCCGATGCGACGCCGTCCACGCTCGCGTTCCGGATCACGCGCATCGTGTCGGCGATCCGGTCGTGCGGCGAGGCGACGTTAGGCATCGCGCCTGCCTTCGACAGGAGCGGCACCGTCCCGGTCATGTGGAGCGGCGTGAAGATCCGCGTCCGCACGAACTCTTCCCACGGCATCCCGCTCGCCCCGGCCACCACCTGGCCGGCGGCGGCGTACATGACGTTCTGGTAGATGAAGCTCGACCGCGGCGAGTAGGCCGGCTCGATGTAGCGCACGCGTCGCAGGATCTCGGCCGTCGAGTTGTTCGTGCCGTACCAGAGATAGTCCGCGTTCGGCAGGCCCGCGCGGTGCGTGAGCAGGTCGCGGACCGTGATCTCGCGCGTCGCCCACGGGTCCTTGAGCTGGAAGCTCGGCAGATAATTCGTGACCGGGTCGTCCCAGCGAACCTTGCCCTCGTCGACGAGGATGCCGATCGCCGCGGCCGTCATCGCCTTCGTGGTCGAGCCGATGGCGAACAGCGTCGTGGTGTCGACGAGGTCCGGTTTCCCTAGCTCGCGAACGCCGTATCCCTTCTCGAAGACGACGCGCCCGTCCTTGACGACCGCGATCGCGAGGCCGACCGCACCCCAATCCTTCACGGCCTGGGCGGTGTACGCATCGAGCTCTCGGGCCGGGTCCGCGGCCGGTTTCTGGGCGAGGACAGTCGCGGTCAGGGCGAACGAGGCGAGCAGCGTAGCTGTACGAAGCATCCGCAGAAGGGAAGGAGGTGCCTGAACGAGCAGGGAGTGGCAGCCAGACATGATGGGGGGCGACGACGGCGTCGGCAACGAGCAAGGGGCCAGATCGGTTGATCTGGCCCTTTGATCTCGCCCTCTCAGCCGCGCTGCCTAGACCGACAACAACCGATCGAAGAAGCTGCGGTACCGCTGCAATGCCACGCGCAGGTCCTCCGTGGATACATCGCCGCCCTGTGCCCATTGCTGCTCGAGTGACGAACGCTCGCGGGCGAACATCTCCGCCAGCCGCTTGATCGCCGACGCGACAAGCGAGTCTGCGTTCTCCACCGACTGCCGTGGCTCGTCCACGAATGCAGCCTGGATGTCGGTCCAGCGTCGCCGGAGGTCCTCGCTCTCGTCCTTGGCGAAGAGCGGTGTCGCGTGCTCGCCGCTGGTGTCCGCGGTCGGCCGAGTAGCGTCGGCCACGACGTTCGAGTGAGCCTGCTGCACCTCGCGAGTCACGTCGCGTTCCATTGGGCGATCGGTCGCGGCGGCCAGGTCCGCCGTCGACAGTCGCCCCTCTTCTGGTCGTCTCGGATCGGTCATCGGTGCACCTCGCGTGGTTCGGCGTCAGCGGTATCGAGCAGGTCTTCGAAGAGCGCACGGTAATGGACCATCGCCTTGCGGAGGTCCTCGGTGGATGCTTCGCCGCGTCGCTCGCGGACGGCGATGTCGTGCGCCGAACGGTAGTTCTGGACGACGTGCGGGTGATCCACGGACACATCCGCGGCGCGCTGCTCGAAGTCGCCTACCGGATAGCCACGAACCTGCATGAGATCCGCGACGAGGCGGTCCGCTTCGACGACAGCGCCCTTCGGGTCATCGACGAACCGCGCTTGATCCGAGCGCCATTCCTCCGCGAACCGCGTTCGATGCTCGGGGCTCAGCGGTTTCAGGTGCAGCTGCTTCACGCGCTGCACGCGATTATCGAGCTCGGCTTCCGCGTGTCGCGCGTCGCCGCGCTCCCGCACGAGCCGTTCGTACTCGGGGCCGAACTTCCCGCGAAGCTCGTCGGTGCGGCGCTTCTTCGTCAACACGACGGCGATGATTACCACCGCCACCGCGACCAGCACACCGATGACTATTCTGGGGTCGAGTGATTCCATGCTGCGTTCCTCCTCTCAGTCAGGCCGACAAGACCGCCGCTCACAACGTTCCGCGGCTCTGGCGGCGCCCGCCGCCCGAATCGACCCGAGAGAGGCAGGCACCGCCCGCCATGAGAAAAGCATGGGAGGTGCCACACTTTGGGGAGAGAGGCCCGGATGCCAAAGCGGCCTCGTCGGACAAATCCGACGAGGCCGCCTGGTACGTTGAGTGTCAGCGTTACTTGTGCGCGACCATCGCTCCAACGGCGACCGGGATCGGCTCGACCGACACGAGTCCAACAGGTGTGGACACCGATGCGGAGATCGACGTCCGTCCGAGGCGACGTCCCTCGACACGTCCGTCGGCCGTGACCCGTGCCACCGACGTGTCGCTCGACGCATAGCGGATCGTGCGAGCCGGCAGCTTCACGGTCCGACCATCGCCACGCGTCGCAACGAGCTTGAGCGGCTGCGTGGCCCCCACATTCAGGTTCACCTGTTGCGGTCCTTCCAGCGCGACGATCGAATCCGGAGGAACGAGTCGGGCACACGCACTGAGCACCAACGAAACGACTCCGATGATCACGTGCTGCGAACGCATGTACATCCTCTAAGACTGGGCGGCGAGGGCGATTGGCTCGTGGCTTCCTAGGACGCGCGGCCCTCGCACACGTCACGAACTCGGTTTGCGTGTGAGCTCGCATCGCGTGTGGGGAAATGTTGCGACTCCAACCGAATTGCGCGGTGACTGGAGCCACGCCGCCAACGTGAGAGGCGGTGCCGTGGCGCCGCGTACCATTTGCCGCGTTGTCCGTGGCCCGCCTCACAGGCTCATAGCGTCGAGATTCTCGGAGTGGCTTGACATGGCGAGCGTTGTGGGCAGGATAGAGCTTGACTCGAAAGTGCTACGGGCTCAGTCGTGAGGCCGCCGGCCTCCCGGCGACGCTGCCGGGATGAAGGGGGAACGAAGGTCGGCCCGAGCCACCCTGTGCGTACGGAGGTCGGCATGACCGGATCGTCGGTGTCTGGCACCCCCGAAACGATCGTTGGACCACTGCGCGATGAGGCGACCCTGGAGAGCCTCTTCCGCGCTCACTTCTCCGCGCTCTCCGCGGAAGCGAAGAACCACCTCGGCGCGGAGGCCGCGTCGTCCGCGCCCAAGGTCATCGAGCAAGCCTTCAGACAGGCGTGGGAAGAGAGGGCGAGCATCGCGTCGGAGGCGGACCTGGCATCGTTCCTTCATGACGCCGTTCGCCGCGCATCCGCGCGCGAGCTGAGTCGCCGCGCCGGAGCGAGACATCTGAGCCATGGTGCCACAGGAGGATCGCATCACACCGCGACCGCGGAGGCCGATGTCGATACGGCGTGGCATCACCTCTCGCGACAGCTGCACCCCGAGGCCGTGCGCGCCGACGCCCAGGCGTACTCGGAGCAGCTGCGTCATCACGCGGCGGAGCACGTCGGCGATCTCTCGAAGGCGCGGTCGTGGAAGGTCCCGGTGCTCATCGGCGTCTTCGCAGCGGCTCTCGCAGGCGGCGTGATGTGGTACCTCACGTCGCTCGGCGCCGATCGCGCCGTGACGCGTGCGCTCGATTCGAGCGAGGCACGCACGCTCATTGCGCAGCCCGGCCAGACGGCCAAGCTGACGCTCGAAGACTCGACCCATGTGATCTTCGGCGCTGGCTCGAAGCTGACCATTCCGAAGGACTTCAACACCCAGATCCGCGCGGTGAAGATCGAGGGCGCCGCGAGGTTCAGCGTCGCGTCGGGCAATAAGCTTCCATTCGAGATCCGCGCCGGGAAGGCAGCGGTGATCGCTACCGGTACGACGATCACCGCCCGCTCCTATCCGAACGATCCGTTCACGATCGTTCAGGTGGACAGCGGGACGGCGACAGTGCGGGTCGAGAAGCAGGACCACCCGCTCACCGCGGGCCAGGCTCTCCTCATCGACAAAGAAGGCAAGACCCGCACGCCTAACGCCGACGAGCTCGCGCTCGGGACGGCATGGACGGGGCGGCGGATCGCCATCTCAGGTCAGCTTCGCGACGTGGTGGCGGAGATGAACCGTTGGATCGGCACCGAGATCAAGGTGCCGGAGCTCAAGGCGCTCGACACGCCGGCGAAGGTGGACGCGCCGATGGATTCGATGCGGGTTGCCATCGGACAGGTGGAGCAGAGCACCGGATTGGAGTTCGCGTACGAGGGGCCAAATCAGGTGATGGTGTTCCGTACGAAGAAGGCGCCTGGAGCGGACGCGGCGAAGAAGAAGTAGGCGGCAGGCGGCAGGCGGCCGGCGGCTGTAAAAGCGAGAACCCCTCGGGAGGCCTCTCTTTTCGAGATGAGCCTCCCGAGGGTTTCCGTCGCCGGTCGCCTGCCGCCTGCCGCCTCAGGATGCCACCACCTCACCTTCGTCCAGTTGGACTGCGCGAAACTCCTCCGTCCGAAACTCCTGCGTCATCCCCTGAACGCGATTCGCTGCCACCTGCAGCGCCTGCGCGGTAGCCGACACTTCCTGCATCGACCCTGAGCTTTCCTCCGCCGCCGCGGCGACCTCCTGGGCGGCGGCCGCATGGCCCTCCGCAGCGGTCCGCACGCGCTCCATCGCGGCATCCACATCGCCAATGAGCTGACGGCTCGCCGACACGACATCCTCGACCTGGGCTGTCGCATCCTCGACCGACGCAATCGCGCGCTCAATGCGATCGAGCGAGACGGACGCGTTCTCTGCCACCTTGCGTGCGTCCCGCATACGGGCCGTTCCGGCACCGACCGACCCTACAGCGCGATCGATCCGGTCGCGAATGCGTCGCACGCTGTCGGCAACCTCCTCCGCCGCCTGGTGGCTTTGATCGGCCAGGAGTCGCACTTCCTCGGCGACCACCGCGAAGCCCCGGCCATACGCACCGGCGCGCGCAGCCTCGATCGCCGCGTTCAGCGCGAGCAGATTCGTCTGCGAGGCAATGCTGCCGATCAACGTCGCAAAGTTGTCCACGGCGGCCGTGGCTTCCTGCAGCTCGCGAATCTCCGCCGCCGAACCATCCGCCACTCGCGCAGCCTCCCGCAGCGTGGTGACGGCGTTCGCCAGCTCCGCACGGGCCTCGTTGGCGGTCGTGCGGATCTCCCCGCCCGCGGCCCCCGTCGCCGCGGCGGCGGTCCCGATGGCGGTGCCGGCATCGCCGAGTCGTCGCACCGCTTCCGCCGCCGACCCGAGTGCATCGAGCTGCGCCGATGCACCCTGCGCGATGTCGGCGATGCCCCGCGTCATGTGACTCGCTGCGTCGGAGACGCTCGTCGCATTCGCGGCGAGCTGATTGGCCGCGGATGATACCTGCTCGGATTCGAACTGCACGTGCGCCACGAGCGCGCCGAGTCGTTCGCGCGCGCGACGCAGCGCGACGGCGAGCTTCGCGAACTCGTCGGCCTCCTTGCGCTCGTCGAACGCCAGGCGCAGGTCGCCGTCGCCCATTGCCTCCATGTCGACGGCGAACGCGGCGAGCGGGCGCGTCACCGCGCGCGACGTACCAATGCCGAAGACGATCGCGACACCGACCGCCGCTATGCCTAGCAGCAGCACGAGCAGCTCGTCGCGGCGAAGGCGCATGGCGAGTGCTCTCGTGATGTCGCTCCGCCGCGCGGCGGAGCCGGCGCGAAACTGCTCGAGCGCCTTGTCCATCTGCTCGACGTCGTCGAACGCCGCGCGGACGAGCGGTGCTGCGTCGCCTGGCTGGCCGATGCGGCGAAAGGCCTGCGCGACGGAAATGCGCACCTCCACCGCACTCTGAAGGTTGCCGACTTCTTCGAGCTGGGCGCGCTGCGCGGCCGACAGCGTCGTCACTTTCGCGGCATCGCTTCGAGCGGCATCCGCACGCGCCATCATGGCATCCCATCGATCGTGGTCCGCGGATGCGCCGCTCTCGAGATACTGCATGCCGGCGGCGATTTCGCGGAGCGTCGCCGTGATCACGCGCTGCGATCCGTCGAACTCCGCCTCGACGGACGCCAGCGCCTGGGCATTCCCCGAGTTGCCCGCGCGAAGGGCGCTCACGGCGACAGTGGCAATCGTCGCGACCAGCACGACGGTGCCGCCGAAGCCGAAGGCGAGCCGGCCACGAATGGTCCGCATCGCTCGTGGCCGAAGTCGCTCGATGCCTTGCGCCGCGACGTGGCGAAGCAGCGGCACGCTGATCTTCACTTGCCCACCGTCGCTATCACGATGGGCTTGTCGACGACGTCGTGCTGCTGATCGAACGCGATGCGACCGGTAACACCGGTCGCGGCATCACGCGAGCCGCCGATGGAGGCGAGATAGTCGCGCACGCGCGTCCGTGTCGTGCCGCCTTCGCGCGCCGCACGACCGATCAACATCGTCGCATCGTACGCGAGTGCCGAGCGCTGCTCGGGCATTACGCCATACTTCCGCACGAAGGCGGCGACGAATGCCTTCGCCGCCGGAGTCTCCGCGTGCGACGCCTGGAAGAACGCGACATAGCGCACACCAGCGAACTCTCGCGCCTGAGCTTCGAGCTCCGAGACGGCGTCGCCGCCGAGGATTGGTGTGTCGGCGTTGATCGCGCGGAGCGAGCGCACGAAGCCGGCGAGATCGGCGGGGGAACCCGGAAAGAGCACGATCTGCGGGTTGGTGAGCTTGATGATGCCGGCGTAGGCCCGCCAGTCGTTCATGTCGGCGAAGTGGGGGTTTTTCTCGAGGACGATGCCTCCACCCGCGGTGAACGCTTCGGTGAACGCGGCGCTCCAGCCGCGCCCGTACGAATCGTTCCGGAACATGATGGACGCGCGCTTGAGGCCTAACGAATCGAGCACGTAGCGCGCGGCCGCCCGGCTCGACGCGGCATCGCTCGGGCACACGCGAAAGAGCCAAGAGCTCAGCCCTGTCAGCGACATGCTGGTGGACGTCGGTGAAACCGCGGCGAGCGCGTGACGGCCGCCGCCGTCTTCATCGGAGTAGATCGGCGCGGCCTCTCGGCTGCTTCGACTATCGGCTGGCCCAACCACGGCTACGACGGTTGGGTCGTCGCGAAACGCGGCGGCGATTTCCACCGCGCCCGTCGCCTGCGCCGGCGGCTTCGCAAGCTCGAATCGGCCGCCCGCGCCCTCGGAGTTCAGCTGGTCGATGGCCAGCTCGGCGCCGCGTAACACGGTCTGCATGTTGGGGCGCTTGAGATCGGCGGCAATGCCGATGCGGATGATGCGATCGTCGTGGCCCCTCGGGGCACACCCTGAGACGACGAGTGCGAGCCCCAGGATCGCACCGCGAGCGGAGCGTGTGCTTGGGATGACAAGTAATGCGGTGTGGGGCCTCATGACTTCGAGGACGAAGTGCCCGAACGGTGGGAAACGTGAGGGCTCTCACATGAACACGTCGCGTGAGAGTCACTGCGCCGCGCATATCGAACGGCCCATCGTTCGCGCTATGCGCTGCTGTTATCGCAATGCGAACTCGCGGCGCTGGTGACTCTCCCATGAAGGAGGAATGGATGGTCAGATTCGACCGCTTTACCGCGATCGCATTCTCGGCCGCGACGCTCTTCGGGGTTGCGGCGTGCAGTGATTCGACCGGCGCTGGAACCGGGACCGTGAGCGTGCGGCTCACGAACGCGTCAGTAGGTGCCCCGATGAGTGCCGACGTCGTCACCAGTGACGCCGGGTCTCCGCTTCCGGCGGGGTTCGTGAAGAGCGTCGACATCTTCGTCGTGCGCATCGATGCCAGGGCGAAGGAGCCCACCGACGATGAAGCGGCCGAGGCGACCGAGGAATCCGAGTCGAGCAGAAAAGGTTGGGTCACCGTTGCCGAGCCGAATGCCACGTTCGACCTGATGACGCTCGCCGACGGGACGAACACGATGCTTGGTGATGCGCAGGTGGCCGCGGGCATGTACAACGGATTTCGACTGATCATCGATCCGGCGAAATCCAGCGTGACGCTCAACGATGACGCGAACACCGTGATCGGTGGTGAGTCGATCGTCGGTCTCAAGTTCCCGAGCGCCGACAAGACCGGCATCAAGATCAAGCTTTCCAGTGGCCCCGTGAACGTGAGGGACGGCGAAACGAGCACGCTGGTCGTGAAGTTCGACGTGAGCAACAGCTTCGTCGTGCGTGCCGATTCGATCATGCAGAATGGGCTGCTGTTCAAGCCGGTGATTCGGGGGGAGAAACCTTAGCAGGCGGCAGGCGGCAGGCGGCAGCCGGCGACGGGGGACGGGGGATGGGGGACGGACGACGGGCGACGGGCGAAACAGCGTGTCATCCCGAGCGGAGCGAGGGATCGCGATCTTCCCGATAGAGGGCCTCTCTTCCCGGTTCCCCGTTCCCGGTTCCCTGTAGCAGGCGTTGTACTCTTCTACGTGCCCCCGCCTCCGCCCCCGCTCCCCATCGATGCAGCTCTTCCCGACCTCGCGGCCGCGTTAGGTCGCGGCACGAGCGCGGTGCTGCAGGCGCCGCCCGGCGCCGGCAAGACAACGGGCGTGCCACCTGCGCTGCTCGCGGCGCCGTGGGTCGCGGGGAAGAAGATCATCATGCTGGAGCCCAGGCGGCTCGCGACTCGCGCGGCCGCTCGGCGGATGTCGCATCTGCTCGGCCAGCACGTTGGCGGCGTCGTCGGATTCCGCGTGCGCGGCGAAACGCGCGCGAGTGGCGCCACGCGCATCGAGGTAGTCACCGAAGGCATCCTCACGCGCATGCTGCAAAGCGATCCGTCGCTCGATGGGGTTGGGCTCGTGATCTTCGACGAATTCCACGAGCGCAGTCTGGACGCCGACCTCGCGTTGGCGCTCACGCTCGAGACGCGCGATGTACTTCGGCCCGACCTGCGCGTGCTCGTCATGTCGGCGACGCTCGACGGCGCGAGGGTCGCGCGCCTGCTCGGAGATGCGCCGGTCATCACCAGCGAAGGGCGCGCGTATCCCGTAGAGACCCGCTACGTGGAGCGTCGGAACGACGTGCGAGTTGAAGATGCCGCGGCGTCCGTCGTCAGGCGTACGCTCGCCGAGGACGAGGGCGATGTGCTCGTCTTTCTCCCCGGCGCTGGCGAGATTCGTCGCGTGCACGAGCTCCTCGCGGCCGGGACCCTTCCGCCGCGCACGCGCATTCGTCCGTTGCACGGAACGCTGTCGCCTGACGAGCAGGACGACGCGATCCTCCCGAGCTCTCCGGGCGACAGGAAGGTGGTGCTCGCGACGTCGATTGCCGAGACGAGCCTCACGATCGAGGGCGTGCGCGTGGTGGTCGACAGTGGGCTGTCGCGCGTGCCGCGGTTCTCGCCGCGCACAGGCATGACGAGCCTCGCGACCGTGCGCGTGTCGCGAGCGTCGGCGGATCAGCGGCGCGGCCGCGCCGGACGCGTGGCGCCGGGCGTGTGCTATCGTCTCTGGGCCGAACACGAGCAGCACCATCTCGTCGCACACTCGTCGCCCGAGATCCTGGAAGCCGACCTCGCACCGCTTGCGCTCGAGCTCGCGGCGTTCGGCGTCGAGGATCCCGCAACGCTTCGCTGGCTCGACGAGCCCCCGTCAGCCGCGTATGCGCAGGCCCGCGAGCTCCTCCTAGAGCTCGGAGCGCTGGAGTCGATGAGCGGGTCGGCGACGGGCGGCCGCATCACGCCGCGCGGTCGTCGCATGGCTGGGCTGCCACTCCACCCGCGCCTTGCTCATATGGTCGTGGAGGCGGAGACGTTAGGTGCGCTGCCGCTCGCCTGCGACCTCGCGGCGCTATTGAGTGAGCGCGATCCGATTCGAGGGCAACCGGAGCGCCCGCCGGATGCGGACATCGAATCGCGGCTCGCACTGGTTCGTGGCCGAACGCATACGCTTGCGGCCGGACAGACGGCAAACGGCGATGCCCTGCGCCGAATCCGCACCGAATCCTCCCGGCTGCGGACTGCGTTAGGTGGCCAGCGGACGAACGAGAGCGTGGTCGGCGCGGACGACACATCGGCTGCGGGAATACTGCTGGCATTTGCGTACCCCGATCGCATTGGGCAACTCCGTGCACCGCGCTCGGGCCGCTTTCTGCTGCGGAACGGAAACGGAGCGGCGCTCTCCAGTGCGCAGTCGCTCTCGGACTCGCCATACGTCGTCGCCGCCGAGCTCGATGGCCGGCGGCCCGAGAGTCGAATCTTTCTCGCGGCGCGTGTCGACCTCGTGGAGCTCGAGCGCCACTTCGCGGACCAGATCACGCTCGAGCAGGAGATCACCTGGGATGCTCGCGAGGGCACTGTAGTCGCGCGCGAGCGGGAGCGCCTCGGCGCGATCGTGCTGGCCGAGCGCCCGTTGCGCCAGCCGGATCCGGACGTGGTGAGCGCCGTTCTGCTCGATGGGATCCGACAGGCCGGCGTGGACGCGCTCCCGTGGACCGACGGCGCTCGAATACTGCGCCAGCGGCTCGCCTTCCTGCATCACGTGGATGCGTCGTGGCCGGACGTCTCCGACGCCGCGCTCCATGAAACGTTAGGTACGTGGCTCGGTCCCTATCTCGGTCGCGCGCGCTCGTTGGCCGACATCGCTCGCGTGGACCTCGCGGGCGCGCTCCTCGCGACGCTGCCGTGGGACCGACGCGCGGCGATCGACGAGCTGGCGCCGACGCACCTCGTCGTGCCGAGTGGCAGCCGAATCCCGATCGACTACGGCGACGCGTCGGCGCCGGTGCTTGCCGTGCGGCTACAGGAGATGTTCGGGATGGCGGACACGCCGCGCATCGCGCGAGGAGCCGTGCCGTTGACAGTGCATCTCCTCTCGCCCGCGCACCGGCCGGTGCAGGTCACGCGAGATCTCGCCGGCTTCTGGCGAACGTCGTACTTCGACGTGCGGAAGGAACTGCGTGGGCGATACCCCAAACACTACTGGCCTGACGATCCCATGCAGGCAGAACCGACGAAGAGGGCGAAGCCGAGATAGCGTCGAGCTGCTCGCTGCCAGCAGCTGCTGGCTTCCCGCCGCTGCTCGCTGGTAGCCGAGTGCTGCGTGCTACTGCCGCTTGCTGCTGGCTGCTGCTATTAGCCCAACGAGTCGCCAATCGCCTGCCGCCTGTCGCCTGCCGCCTGCCGCCTGCCTTTGTAGGAGATCTGCAAAAGCATCGGCGCCTTATCCCACGAACGTTGTCCCGCGACGCGCAACCGCATAACGTCGCCCATATGAAACGCAGGTCCTTCATCCAGATCGGCACAACGGCCGCCGGCGGGCTGCTCGTAGGCGTCATCATTCCCAACGCCGCACGCGCAGCAAGCCGGGCAGATTCGGCGAACCGGTCTGCGTCGCCCGCGAAGATCGGTGCGTTCATCGAGATCGACACCAACGGCGTCGTCACGATTGCGGCGAAGAACCCCGAGATCGGCACGGGAACGAAAACCGCGCTCCCGATGATCGTGGCGGAAGAGCTGGACGTCCCGTGGCGCCAGGTTCGCGTCGCCCAGGCGCCGCTCGATCCACGATTCGGCGGACAGTTCACCGGCGGCAGCACTGGCGTGAGCTCCAACTGGGAGGCGCTCCGGCGCGCTGGTGCGGCTGCTCGTTATGCGCTCGTGCACGCCGCGGCGGCGCGTTGGGGCGTGGATGCGTCTGCTTGCCATACCGATCAGGGCGCCGTCGTGCATTCGGCCTCCGGGCGGCGCCTCTCGTACGGCGAGCTCGCTGGCGACGCCGGGTCCATCCAAGTGCCCGAGCAGGTCCCGCTCAAGCGGGCGGAAGACTTTCGCACGATCGGTACGCGGGTGCCTAACGTCGACGCCGCACCGATCGCGCGCGGAGCCCAGCGGTACGGCATCGACGTCGTTCGACCCGGGATGGTCATCGCTGCCATTGCACACCCACCGTTCGGCTGTCGCATCGCCGCCGTGGACGAGACACAGGCGCGCGCAGTCGCCGGCGTGCGTGACGTCGTTCGTATCGCCCCACGAGACAACCCCATCGAGCTTCGAGAGGGCGTGGCCGTCATCGCCGACAACACCTGGGCCGCGTTCGAGGGAAGTCGCGCGTTGAAGGTTACCTGGACGGACCCTGTCGGCGACGCGAGCTCCGCCACACTCGAGACCGCGTTTCGCGCCGGCCTCGATCAGCCAGGCCAACGGATTCGCGACGATGGCGACGTTGACGCCGCCCTCGGGTCGGCCGCGAAATCACTCGATGTCGTCTACCAGATTCCGTTCATCGCTCACGTGCCGATGGAGCCCGTGAACTACACGGCCGACGTCCGCGGTGATCGTATCGAGCTGTGGGGGCCCACGCAGGATCCGGGAGACGCGCAGGACCTCGCTGCCAGAGTCGTCGGCGTACCGGTCGCGAACGTCACGGTTCACATGGAGCGCTGTGGCGGCGGGTTCGGGCGACGCCTCATGGTCGACTACGCGGCGGAAGCGGCGTACCTCTCGAAAACCGTGGGAGCGCCGGTCAAGATCGTGCGGACTCGCGAAGAGGATCTGCAGCACGACTATTTCCGTCCGGCTGGGATGCACCGCATTCGCGCGGGTCTGGATGGCCGAGGGACGCCGGTCGCGTGGGCGCATCATCTGGCGAATACCTCGCGTTATGCGTTCGCCGGTCGGAAGGACGCCGTCAAGTCCGAGTTGTATCCCGACGATTTCCCGGCGCAATGCCTGCCGAACGTGCGATTGGAGTACACACTGGTGCCGTCGGCGATTCCCACCGGTGCCTGGCGAGCCACGCTGCACTCGGCCAACGCGTTCGTCGTGCAGGGTGCGGTCGACGAGCTCGCGCACCTTGCGGGGCGCGACCCGCTCGCGTTCCGCCTCGCCATGCTTGGCTCGCCCAGACAGTTGCGTTATGCAGACCACGGCGGACCGGTGTTCGACACCGGTCGGTTGGCGGGAGTGCTGCGCCTTGCGGCCGATCGAGCCGGCTGGGCGAGGCCGGTGCCCCAGGGGCGCGGTCGCGGCATCGCGGCGCACTTCACCTTCGGCAGCTATGTCGCCCATGTCGCTGAGGTGTCGGTTGACTCGGCCGGGCGTCCCCGCGTGCATCGCGTCGTTGCGGCCGTCGACTGCGGACGCGTCGTGAATCCGAGCGGAGCCGAGGCACAAGTGCAGGGCGGCGTATTGGATGGCCTGAGCGCCGCACTCTTTGGCCAGATCACGGTGGACCGCGGTCACGTCCAGCAGTCCAACTTCAACGACTATCGGTTGTTGCGGATGCGCGACACACCGTCGATCGAAGTCCATTTCGTCCAGAGCACCGAACCCCCGTCGGGGCTCGGCGAGCCGCCGGTGTCGCCGGTTGCTCCCGCGGTTGCGAACGCGATCTTCAGTCTCACAGGGAAGCGGATTCGGCGTCTTCCGTTGGTGACGTCAGGCGGCTGACACGCAGATTGCTAAAGCGGCCGCCCGACAGCTCGGGGTGATAACAACCGGGCCTTTCGGGCAGTGCGGCGCCGGTTGCGCATTCGGCACGTATCCCGCATCACTGTGCGGGACCCTTTTCGCGCCAATGCCCGCCACCGACGTCGACTTTCCTTCCGATCTTCGCTCGCTCGAGACCGAGTACGAGCTCGTCCGCGAGCTTG
>DATCGG010000450.1:0-2556 GCA_036509075.1 Gemmatimonadaceae bacterium | reverse complement strand
GCGAGCGCCGCCAGGCATGCGACGCCCACCAGAGCCTTCGACCGCGCGGCCACGCGGCGATGCTATCACCGCAGGCATCTCGTCGGCGTTGATGCGCAAGCGGGGCGAGATCGCAGCCGCCCGTAGCGCCACACCGCCAGTCTCAAATTGAATCGTGACCCGCTGGGGTCGCAGTTCCTGAATGATTCTGCCGACGCGCTCGGGTTCTGCGTACTCGACGGTGGGTGCGGACCGATCTGACTTCCTACTTCAGGCCCGCGCGCAGCTGGACCAGCAGCGCTTTCTCGCTCTCGCTGGCGCCGTCGGAGTCCATGGTCGCCTCAGCGAGCTTCACCGCCTGGGCGAGCTGCTCGGCGCCGAGCACGCCCCTGACCGCGGTAATCACTTGGTCCACCGCCGCCGAGGTGAATGCCCCCGTCTCGGTGGTCGGCAGGCCGTCGCACAGGTGGCCGGTGACCTTGGTCAGAATCGCCGTCAGCGCGGCCGTATCCTGCCCCTTGAGGGCCGGCGCCTGCTTTAACCGCTGCAGGACCGCGTCTCGCTCGTCCATGCTGCCCATGCTGTCCGCGGCGATCACCACGCTCGCGACGGCGGCGAACGCCTCTACCGGACTCTCGATCCTGATGGCCATGCTGGTCCTCCTGACGAGCGGATTGTCCTTAGCGTGTTCTTCGCGCGGCGTCTCTGCACACGCGCCCGGAGACTAGCATGGCTTTTGCCGTCGCGGACGCCGACGGACGCGACGTGGGTTTCGACGACGAGCGCGGTTACGGCGCTGGCGTCATCCGAGCCTCGAGGTCGGCTCGTGGCAGAAAGGTCAGGTCAAGGGTCTTGCTGCCCGCATGGCTACGAACGTCGGGGAATGCTCCTCATCGACGATTCGCCCGGGCAGAGCGGCCGTGCCATCCTGCGAGCGTGAGCACCTCCGCCGATTTCGAAGCCGCGCAAGCGCGCGTGAAGACACTCACGTCGACTCCGAGCCCCGACGAGCTGCTCGAGCTCTACGCGCTGTTCAAGCAGAGCACGAAGGGCGACGTCACGGGCTCGCGCCCCGGTATGCTCGACTTCAAGGGGCGCGCCAAGTTCGACGCCTGGGAAAAGAAGAAGGGGCTCGCTCGCGACGCCGCCCAGAAAGCATACGTCGAGCTCGTGTCGAAGCTCGAAGCGCGCTACGGCAAGTCGTAGCGCATCGCCACGACTTTCACGTAGGCCTCACCGCAGCTCGTCGGCCCCGACGTCCGGCGCCGCGCCGCTGGTGTGTGGCTCGCCATCGATGTCGAGGCCCGCTTCCGGGAGGCCGATCCCCTTGTCGATGGCGTCCGTCGCCGTCGGTAGCAGATGCAGGTCGCCCCCCGCGGGATCTCTGAAATAGGTCGCCGGGACACTGTCCTTGTTGTTGGACGACGTGACGATCGCCCCGTCGCGCATGGTGATCCTCTGAACGAGGTTGTTGCGTAAATCGACCATGCTGTGCGTGAAGCGGGTGTCGATCGAGCTGTAGAAGCCCGTGGCCTGTGGGCCCGAGTAGATCGTGTTGTGGAAAACCTTGGTCCCTTGCGCCTGAGCGAGCTCCACGCCGGTGTCGAAGGCGGGAACGTCGGCGAAAATGAAGTTGTTGCGAACGATACCGTCGAAGTGGCCGATGTACCCGACACCCGGGTATGGGTTGTCGGCGTACACGCGCATCTCGCCGCTTTCGATCAGGCCGTACCCGATGCCCCGAGCACAGTTGACGATGATGTTGTTCTCGACCAGCGTATCGCGCGCACCATTCCAGAAGTGAATGGCGTGCTCGGCCAGCTTGCCGTCCGTGCAGTAGATGCCTTCGAATCGATTCTGGCGCACGATCCAACCGCGCCCACCGTGCACGTCGATTCCGCCCGTGTAGCACGACGTCCCGTTCAAAGTCTCGATGTGGGAACGTCCGGCGGCGGTCATCTGGAACAACGAACACTCCACCCGGCCGGTATCGACGTAGAACGAACGCCCGGAGTTCGGGTTGACCTTCAGGAATTGTTCGCCATTGTCGATCAGGCGAACGGCGTAGAGGAGCGTGCCCGTGACATTTGGACCGGCGTCGTTGGGATACACGTGAACGGGATGGTCGACCGCGTGCGTGATCGTGAGCTCCACCAGCGTGACGTCGGACGCGCTGATGGCAATCACCTCGGGGCTGGTGTACGCGCCGTCGATGATCACCTTCGTCGCGTCGCCCGACGCCGAACGCAACGTAATCCCGGCGCTGCGAATCTGCACGATGGCGCCCCCCAGCGCGTAGGTTCCATCCGCGAGCAGGATCGTGGCACCCGCGGGCGCGGCAGCCACGACGCTCACCAGGTTCATTCCGGCTGTGACACTGACCGTCGCTCCACTCGGAGCCGGAAATGGCGAGCAGCCTGTCGGGGAGCTCGCAGCGTCGCTGCCTGGCGTACTGTCGATCCGCACGACGTCGCCGCTCGTGTCGCTGTCGACGGTGTCAACGTCGATCCCCGCATCATGCCCGTTCGCGTCGACGACAGCGCCCTTCCCGCCGCAACCGAGCCCACCCGCGACCGG
>DATCGG010000449.1:0-9179 GCA_036509075.1 Gemmatimonadaceae bacterium | reverse complement strand
ATCGCCGGCCCGCCAATTCGCGATCCCGTGGAGGGCCGCCTCGCCCGCTTGCGCGAACGCTTTGCTGACTTCGGCGACATCGTAAAGGAATATCTCGGCGCCCTGGACTCGACGACGGAAATCCACTGCTCGCCGATCGAGTGGCTGAGCGAGGAGCAGTGGTGCACCGGTCGCGTCGTGCTGATCGGGGACGCGGCGCACGCCAGCTCCCCGATGATGGGCCAGGGCGGGTCGCTGGCGGTGGAGGACGCCGGCGTGCTGGCGGACTCGCTCCGGGCGGCTGCCACGGTGGAGCAGGCGCTCGAGGCGTTCGTCGTTAGGCGCCGGCCACGCGTGCGGTGGGTCCGCGAGCAGAGCCGGATTGCCGGCGAGAGCCTGCGGATGCCCGTCTCCGCGCGCAACGCGGTGCTGCGAGCGCGCGGAGACGAGATGATGCGGCAGCGGTTCGCGCCGCTGATCGAGGCACCCTGAGCCCGTCAGCGCACGACGACTTGCACGTCCGTTGCCTGGCCAGGAATCGGCCCCTGCTTGGGCGCGCCGAATTGCAGCGTCAGGCTTCCCGGCGTGGTCGGTGTGAATTCGACGTCGTAGATCTCACCCGCGGCGAACGTCAGCGTCGCGGCCCGCGTCGTCGCCTGGGACGGCGGCAGATCCGCTCCGTCCTTCGCGATGACTCGCCACTGAGCGGGCTCTCCATCGTCGAAGATCGACACCGTCGCCGCATAATCCGTGCGGATGTTGATCAGCCGGAACCGATACGTGACGCCTGACCGAAGCTGCATTGGGTTCGGTTGCGCCTGGCCATTGAGCAACGCACGAGGGAACGGCCCGCGAATCAGGTTCTGTGTCGGACCGTCGTCGCTCAACACCAACACGCGATCCGTTTCGCCGTCGTAGCGCTTGCCGCGATCCAATACGACGATCGACCCATAGAGCCCTGACGCGATCTGGCCGAACTCGTCGAAGTGCGAGTGGTACATGAACGTGCCGGCGCGCGGGGGCGTGAAGCGCACGGTCAGTGAATCGTTCGGTGCGATGGCTGGGAGTACCGACGATCCCGTCCCGCTCCACCCGGGCACGCCGTCGGGATAGCTATCGAGCTCGATGCCGTGCCAGTGGACGGCCGCGGGCATCTGCGATCGATTCACCACCGTGATCGCCACCGGCTCATCCTTCTCCAGCACGAGCGTCGGCCCAGGCACCGTGAGCACGGTCGTATCCCGCTCCTCGGGCGTTCCGCCGAGAACGTAGGCGTATCCGGGGAGGCGATCGTAGACGTTAGGCTTCGAGCGCACGATCAGCCGCATCTGACGATACGCGCGCGACGGTTGCGCGGCGGTTGCACCACGGGGCGCCACGCGAATACCGAGCACGAGCCCCGACATGGTGTGCTGCAGGTGTCCGCCCGCACCGCCATGCGAGTGCTCGGTGGGTTCCGATGGGTCGGTGTCGGAGCCCGGCATGTCCGCCATCGGTACCGCCGGCACGCCACGCTGTGTGCCGATCGAGACGAGCGGCGAGATGTGGCTCACGAAGTGGCAATGAAACACCCAGTTGCCCGGGCGCGTCGGTGACCAGGCGAGCGCCATCGTGCCGCCCGGAGCAACGACCTCGGTCACCGCGCGACGCTGGTCGTCCCGTGCGTACGTCGTGTACTGGGCCCCGTTCCCCACCGCATCGACCCTGAAGTAGAAGCCGTGCAGATGGAGAGGGTGCGGCAGGTCGGTGAAGTTGATCCAGCGCCATCGGAGCGAATCGCCCTGCATCGCATCGAGTCGCTCGGTGTACGGCCACGAGCGGCCGTTGATCACGAGCGTCGCCCGGTCGAGCCCCGTCGGGCTCGAGGGGTCGATGACCGCCCACCACGAGATCGCGAAGACGCGGTCGTCGGGCACCACTCTCGCGTCGGCCGGGTCCACGATGATGGCCCCATTGAGCTGGCTGTCGTCACCCAACCGGCCAAACACTGAGCCCTTGCTGGTCTTCCCGGCGTAGTAGTAGGTGCCCGGCTCCTTCGCGTGAAAGCGGAGCTCGCGAACCGCGCCCGGATCAACGACGAAAGTGTCCGCGGCGAGCCCGCGCATCTCCGCGAAGCCGAACAAGGTCAAGGGTTTGTCGAGGGAGTTCCGCACGAGCGCACGCACTTCGGTTCCCGACCTCACGCGAATGAGCGGCCCGGGGTTCTGCAGTGGCTTGCCCTCCTCGGCGAATGCGGCAACCGGGACGCCATACCCGTCCTGCGCCTCGGGATACCAGACGCCGTTCCGCGCCTCGAGTCGTACCGTGAGCGTGCTGCCTTCCAATTGGCCGGCCGGTTGCCTGTTGTCGCTCGTCGCGATGCGTGCGAGCGGCGGTTTCACTCCGGAGTTGAGTGTCGAAGGTTCAGCGCCTTTGGCGCCGGTGATGGACAGGACGATGGCGATGTGCGCGGCGCCGGCGAGCGGGGCGCGCAACGAGTATCTGCGACTCATACCAATCCACGGCGATTAGGGGATCTTCATGCTGCTGCCTACGCCGGTAATGAGCGCAGCGCCGATTCGTAGCGGGATCGGGCGCTCGACGGGATTTGGGTGGTGTGATGGCTTGGTCGCGCGCCTGACTACGGTGGGAATCGGACCCGACCAAAGTCAGGGACCGGTCGGCCGCGGCACCAATATCGTCCAAGCACCGACCCGTGACGCCGGCTCACCTTCAGCCATGAGACCTCGTCACTTCACTCGCGGCCGCGGCCTTCTCTATGGTTGTGCGCCGCTCGCATTTGGTCTGTTCGCGAGCAGCGGGATGGCACCGGCGCCCGGGCCGTTCGACTACGATACCGTGGAGATCGCGCCCAACGTCTACGGCTTCTTCGAGAAGCGGCTCAATCCGATCGTCAGCAGCAACATCATCGCGGTGATCGGCCGGGACGCGGTGCTCGTGTTCGACACCGGGCACCACCCGACGATCACCCGCCGGATCGCTGGCGACATCAAGCGGCTCACGACGAAGCCCGTGCGCTACGTCGTGATCTCTCACTGGCACGACGACCACTTTGCCGGAAACGCGGAATTCGCGAAGGCGTTTCCGGGCGTCCAGATCATCGCGCACGAGTTCACGGCGAAGCTGATCGAGAGCCGCAAGGACAGCTTCCGCGGCGAGGCGTGCCGCAAGGACATCGTGGACTCGTCCAAGCCACTGCGCGATCTGCTCGCCACGGGCAAACGTGCCGATGGAACGCCGATTTCCGACTCTACGCGCCACCGACTCGAGAACTTCGCCGAGGCGCTCGACGCGCAGATGCCGGAATGCGATGCGATGGAGTACCGGGGAGTCGATCGGCGCATCGACGGGTCGCTCACGCTCGATCTTGGCGGTCGAAGCGTGGAGCTCAGCTTCCTGGGTCGCGGCAATACGGCTGGGGACCTGGTCGCCTATCTGCCTGACACGAAGACGCTCCTCACGGGCGACCTCGTCGTGTATCCGTTCCCGTTCGCGACCGAACCGTACGTGACCGAGTGGGCCGCGGTGATGCGCCGGATCGAAGGGATGGACCTAACGCGGATCGTCCCCGGTCATGGCCCGGTGATGAACGACAAGGCGTACGTTCGAGACGTCGCTGAGGTGCTCGAGTCCATCTCGAGCCAGGCGAAAGCCGCGTATCAGCCGGGCATGACGGCCGATCAGCTGCGCGAGAAGATCGATCTTTCTCGGTTCAGCGACCGTTTCGCGCACGGCGACGCCTTCATCAAGGGGAACTTCGACGCGCAGATGAAGGGATCGGCCATCGATCGGATGTGGCAGGAGCTGGCGGGGCAGTGGAAGCCGGAGGGATAGTTCGACGCACCTGGCGGGCATCGCGTTAGGGCCGGCTTTAAAAACAAGGAGACAGATTGACGCAGACCGCCCGCTGACGCGGGCGGTCTGCGTCAATCTGTGTCTCCTTGTTTTTAAAGCCGACGAGAATAACGTGCTGGTGGGGTGGCGGAATCCGGACTTGACCCGAGTCCGTACGGTCGGCACGCGTCCCCTTCGCTCGCCCCGATACGATGCCCTGGAGAATGGAATGACCGAGTCCCTGCACGACCGCGTGGTTGCCGCCATCGGTCAGGCCTACGAGCTGGAAGACGAGATTGGCCGCGGTGGCATGTCGGTCGTGTTCCGCGCGCGCGATCTGCGGCTGAATCGACCGGTGGCAATCAAGGTTCTGCCGCCCGAGCTCGCCCACGACGGCGCCATCCGGACGCGCTTCACTCGCGAAGCCCAGACGTCGGCCCAGCTGTCGCACCCGCACATCGTGCCCATCTACGACGTCGGCGAGCGTGACGGCGTTGCCTACTTCGTGATGGCGATGGTGACCGGCGGAAGCCTCGCCACGCACCTGATGCGCGAGCCGAGACAGCCGGTCGACGAAGTGCGCCGCATCCTGGCGGAGGTCGCGGACGCGCTCGCCTACGCCCACCTGCGCGGCGTCATCCACCGGGACATCAAGCCGGACAACATCCTGCTTGATCGTCAGACCGGTCGCGTGATGGTCACCGACTTCGGGATCGCGCGGGCCATGGAAGCCGGCGCGCGCCTGACAGCGACCGGAATCGCGGTTGGCACGCCGACGTACATGTCGCCGGAGCAGGCGGTCGGTGAACGTGAGCTCGACGGCCGGAGCGATATCTACTCCACCGGAGTGCTCGGCTACCAGATGCTGACGGGACGCGTGCCGTTCGAGGCAGGGAACTCGATGGCGCTGCTGCTCAAGCACGTGACGGAGCGGCCGAAGCCGATCGCGGAGCTGCGTCCCGACACGCCGCGGGTTCTGCGCGAGACGATCGAGCGGGCGATGATGAAGGCGCCGCCGGATCGGTGGCCGAGTGCCGCAGCGTTACGTGATGCGCTCCTCTCGCCGGAGTCGTTAGGGCCGGTCTGGCGCCCCGAACAGCGCGAGCCCGTGAAATACGTGTCGCCCCGGCCCGACGGGTCGCGAAAGGTGGCGGCAGTCCGCGTACCGTCGAAGCCAATCAAACCTGTGCTCGACGAGCCGCCGTACGTCGCGTCGCTCACGCCCGAACAGCGGAAGGATCTTCGACTGTGGCACGGACGTGTGACGTATGTCGAACGCATCAAGGCCATTCGCGGCTACGCGTTCCTGACGCTCGCCGCGACCGTCGGCGGAATCGCAGCGTTCGTGGCCGGCGTCAACGAAGCCCCGCCGCTCGTGCTCGCTCCCATTGTGCCGTTGTACATGTCGAGGAAGCTCTGGCTTCGCCGCCAGTCGCTCCGCGATGCCGGATTCGGCCTGCGTCAGCTGCTGCCGGCGCCGCACTTTACGATCCGCCGGAAACGACCGGTGCTGGAGGAACAGATCCAGAAGCTGGCACCGGTCGAGGTGCTGGAGAGTCCCGAAGGGGCGGCGATCCGACGCGCGGTCGAGGACCGCGCTGCCATTTTTCAGATCTTCGACAAGCTGTCCAAGGCCGATCGCGCGAGCCTGCCCGACCTGGGCGCGACGGTGAAGCTGCTGGTGGAGCGAGTGGCCAGCCTGGCCCAGGCGCTCTACCGGCTCGACCAGAGCTTCGACCCAGCGTTAGGCCACGAGCTTGACGCCCGCATTGCGCGGACGGAGCGTGAGACGCCATCGCCGGAGGCCGAGCGACAGCTTTCGCTCCTTCGGCGACAGCGGGCGACCCTCGATGCCCTGGTGCAGCGCCGGTCGGTGCTCGCCCGGCAGCTCGAGAGCGCCGGCTTGGCGTTAGGCAGCCTGCGACTCGATCTCATCAAGGTCCGGTCGTCGGGGCTGCAATCGGCGCTGTCTGACGTCTCGTCGGCCACGCAGGAGGCACGCGCGCTGTCGAACGACATCGACGCGGTCCTCGCCGCGGCGGCGGATCTGAAGAACCTCTGAGGGACCCTAGTCCCCGGTCTCAGGGCAGACGGGTCCCCTTGCCAATGAGGGTGTCGTCCGTCAGGCGGACCTCGAATCCCTTCGCGCGATCGCCGGCCGAGTCGAACTGGAGTTGCATGAAATCGAAGATCTCGGCCATCTCGCCGTTGTGCATCCGGCCCAGCTTGAACCAGTCGCCCTTGCCCGGAAGCAGGATGTAATCCCGGTATCCGGGCTCGGTCTTGTACATCGGGGGATCCATCACCGCGCGAAGCTCGCCGCCGTCGTGCCTAACGGTAAGCGTCACGTCGTCCGCGGGCTTCTCCTCCTCCGTCTCCGCGACCGTGGAGTCCTTCGGCGGATCCGGCATGGGCTCGAAGTGCAGATGGTACCGCCCCACGACTCGCCGCGCGATGTCGACGGAAACGATCGTGCTGTAGCTGGGCGACACCTTGAGGCGGACGGGCACGTACACCGTGTCCCACTGGAACGCGAGCGTCATCCCCGTGCTGCTCATGTCGGGAATCCACCACGTGAGCGCTTCCATGAACGGCTTTTTTTCGCGAGGCACGTCGAACCGCACCTGGCCCGCGCGCGACTTCGGCGGCTGCGTGTGGAACCGTGCCGTGTCGGGATCGAGGAGCATCTGCCACTGAGCGCGATCGACGACGAACCAGACGGAGTACGACCCTTTAGGAACAGGTTGCCCCTGGATCGTGACGTCCTTCGAGAGATCGAGGCGCGTGGCGACATTGGCCCCTGGCGTCCAGGTGCTTCCCCATTTTACCTGCGTCCCGAACAGACCGGTGCGTCCGCGGGCTCGCGGTCGAGAGTAGGTGATGGTGACCTTCGTGCCGTCGACCGTTTGGGATACGGACGCCGCCTCGCTGGCCACCAATTGGCCCTGAGGTTCGGCACGTGACGTCACCAGGATCAGCGCGACTGGCGCAACCAGGATCGGCGCGAAGATTCTCATTGGTGCTCCGCGGCGAGACGGTGAGATGCTCTACAATCTACGGGAGCGGTCGGTGACGTCCACATTATTCCGACGCGAACTGTGGCGGCAGGGCCCCATCGTATGCATGGCGTTCCTGGCGTGCAACGGCCCTTCGCTGGCGCCGCGGCCCGACACGACATCCACTCCCGCCCCCGAGCTGAAACAGGTTTGGGCCGATGAGTTCGACGGGCCCGCTGGGAGCACCATCGACGGCACGAAGTGGCGCTATGATCTTGGCGATGGATGTCAGTCGGGCAACTGCGGCTGGGGTAACAACGAGAAGGAGTCGTACACCTCGGCGTCGGAGAACGTCTCGCTCACTGGGCAGGGGCAACTGCAAATCGTCGCGCGACCGGCGACGACGAGCCTAACGTGCTACTACGGCCCCTGCCGGTACACGTCGGCGAAGATCACCACCCGCGGCACCCTCGACGTCGCGCCGGGCCGCGTGGAAGCGCGCATCAAGCTCCCGGCAGGCCAGGGGTTGTGGCCCGCATTCTGGCTTCTCGGGAGCAATGTGGGTGCGGTGGGTTGGCCGCAGTGCGGCGAGCTCGACATCATGGAGAACCACGGAAGCGATCTGACATCCACGAGCTCCGCGATGCACGGGCCGGGCTATTCAGGCAACACACCGTTCGTGCACTCGTACCAACTCGCGGCTGCCAACTTCGCCGAGGACTTTCACACGTTCGCCGTGGAGTGGGATTCGAGTCGCGTGACGTTCTTCGTCGATGGGACGCAGCACTATGTCATCCAGCGTGATGAGGTCGAGCGCCGCGGCAATTGGGTGTTCGGCGGGCCGTTCTTCATCATCCTGAATCTCGCCGTTGGCGGGAACTTCGACGGCGACCCGAGGTCGGACGCGATCCTGCCGGCGACGATGCTCGTCGACTATGTCCGGGTCTATCGGTAGTTAGGTAGGTCGAGCTTTTTCGCGAACAACGATGTAGCGGATGTTGGCGGAAGCGGCCAGATATCCGGCTTTGCGCTGACAATTGCCCGTTAGGCAGTATCCGGTATTTTTCGCAACATCCGCTTCATCCCAGTTCAGACCAAAGCTTGACGCTACATCGATGCGTACGACCGCCATCCTCTTCGACCTCGACGGTGTCCTCGTCGACTCCACCGAGTGTGTCGAGCGCGCGTGGCGAAATTGGGCCGCGCGTCGGGGACTCGATCCCGAGCGTGTCATGGAAGTGGCGCACGGGCGACGCACCATCGAAACCGTGGCGCTGCTCGCACCGCACCTCTCGCTGGCGGACGAGGTTGCGGCGCTCGAAAACGTCGAGGCGCTGACCACCGACGGCGTCTACAAGGTGCCCGGCGCCCGGCAGCTGCTCGAGCGCCTGCCGGCCGACTCGTGGGCTATCGTCACCTCCGGGACCCGGGCCGTCGCCACGCTTCGCATACGGTACACCGGACTTCCGATGCCGCGAGTCCTCGTCTGCGCCGACGAGATCACGCGCGGAAAACCCGACCCGGAAGGCTATCTCACCGCTGCCGCACGGCTGGGGCGGGCACCGGCTGACTGTACGGTGATCGAAGACACGCCCGCGGGACTGGAAGCCGCGCGCGCGGCCGGCATGCGCTCGATCGGCATCGCCGGGACCTATCCAGCCTCGGCGCTCATCGCGGACCTCGTCGTACCAAGCCTTTCGGCGTTGCCAGCGGACCTCTTCGACGCCGTCATTTCCCGCGCAACATAGCGACGGTACCGTCCACCCCGTCCGGCAGCTGCTCGTTCGCGAGCTGGTCCTCGTCGCCGACGGCGTGCTTGAGACGCAACAGCTCCGCCTTCAGCCTCCCGGTCAGCTGCTCCTGGCCCGGCTGGCCGTAGATGTTGTTCATCTCGAGCGGGTCGTTCACGAGATCGTAGAGCTCCCACTGATCCTTCTTCCAGAAGTAGATCAGCTTGTGCGTCATCGTGCGGACGCCGTAGTGTGCGCGCGTGTTGTGATCGCCCGGATCGTGGTAGTAGCGGTAGTACATCGAAGTTCGCCAGTCCACCGGCACGCGGCCCCGCAGCACCGGCACGAGGCTGCGGCCCTGCATGGCGTTCGGCACCGCGATCCCGGCGGCGTCGAGGAACGTCTCGGCAAAGTCGATGTTGAGCGCCATCGCGTCGCTCCGCGAACCGGCCTTGATCACCGCCGGCCAGCGAACGAGAAACGGCATCCGCAGCGACTCCTCGTACATGAACCGTTTGTCGAACAGCCCGTGGTCGCCGAGGAAGAAACCCTGGTCGCTGGTGTAGATGACGATCGTATTTCTCGCGAGCCCGGCCCGGTCGAGGTAATCGAGCACCCGGCCGACATTGTCGTCCACGGA
>DATCGG010000448.1:0-5269 GCA_036509075.1 Gemmatimonadaceae bacterium | reverse complement strand
AGCTGGGGAACGGGACGCTGGCTCCCGACTCGACTGGCTCGGTCGGCGCCGTTACTCGCAGTCCCACTCCCGTGATCGGCGGCATGCGTTTCAGCCAGGTGAGTGCGGGCGAGGAGCTCACGTGTGGTCTATCCACCCCCGAACAGGCCATCTATTGCTGGGGCTACGGACAGAATGGGGAGACGGGTGATTCATCGATCATGACGGGCTGCGACGGCCCCAAACCCTACTACACGAAGCCGTGCAGCACGCCGACTCCCGCTCGCGTTCTACCCGAAGTCATCCCGGGCGACTACCAGTCGCCTAACGATATCCGGTTCGTGCGCGTTGCGGCAGGCATGCGCATGGCGTGCGCGATCAGTGCCAGCGGGGATGCCTATTGCTGGGGAAGCAACTACCGGTGCGAGCTCGGCCGATGCCGAAGCGCCGAGTCGGCGCGAGCGCATCGTATCGCGGTGCCGGGGCGGGTCGTAGAGATCGCGGCCGGATACTGGCACGCATGCGCGCTGACGGCGGAGCGTCGAATCTTCTGCTGGGGCAACAACACCGCCGGCCAGCTCGGATCCCTGGCGACGGTCAACGCTGGCCCGGACGGGCGGCCGCCTGACTATCGCGACAGCACGAACGACCGAGTGGGGAGCACGAAGTACTCCGACCCCTGCTTCAATGGGGGCCGTTGCTCTCCGGCTCCCGTCGAGGTCTCTCCCGGCCGCCGGTGGGGAGCGATCGCGCTCGGCGATGATCACGCGTGCGCGCTGGCTGACGACGATGGTGGGATCTACTGCTGGGGTGGAAGTGAGCGCATATCGTTAGGCCGAAACATGCGGCTCGTGAAGTGCGAGAATCGCAGTCCGGAATGGAAGGACGAGCAATGCCAGCCGACGCCGGTGCGCATCCTCGGGTTGCCCGCGCTCGCCTCGGCCCCCTCTCGTGCGACAGCCGAGGAGGCTGCCGCTCGCCGAGGACGGGAGCGAGATAACGAGCTGCGGTCGACGCGTGTGCTCGTGAGCGCGCAGGAAGTGCGCGTCGTTTTTCCTCCCGACACGTCCCGGACATGGGGATGGACGACGCAGGGCAGGCGCGACGGTGCGTACCAGTACTACTGGGGCGTCTATATGGATGGCATCGACGGGCCACGCAGTCTGGCGCTTCGGGTAGGCGGCAGCGACAGCACCACGCGCACGTTCGCGAACCTCCGCACGCTCGTCGCGTCGGAGGAGCCCGGGCTGTGCACGGGCGGAATGATCATGCACTGCAACCCGTCAGGCGTCTCGGCGTCGGTCGACCGCAACCGTGTCGTGCTCACGTTGCGCGGTCGCGAGACGATCACCCGCCTCTTTGGGCTCCGGCCGGACTCGGTGAGCGTGGAGCGCGCTGGCCCGGAGGACAACTGGCGCCCGCCTGTGCGCGTGAAGGTGGAGTACGTGAGCCCGCAGATTCCCGCTCCCGACGCCGCGTTCCGCGCCGAGGCCGCGAGAGCGAAGCGGCGGTACCTGGCGAGCATCAACTGGATCAGACGCGACATCGCGGGTGGTCCATCGGGATCGGGCGCCATCTGGATCGGGGTTGGCGATTCGATTCCGATCAACGTGTCCGAGATGCGCTGCACGCACGACGTGTGCAGCGGCTCTTCGGCCGACCTGCCGGGCGTGTGGTCCGTTGACGACAGCTCGGTGGCGCGTCTCCGGCGTGTGAAGCCGGACGCTGGCGCTTTCGGATCGGCATCCCCTTCGCTTTATCTCGTCGCGGACGCACGCGGGCGCACGACAGTGCGCGTTAGGCTCCCGGAATCCACCGCCGACACCATGCCATTCCAGGAGCCGCCTGCGCGGACGCTCGAGCGGCCGGTCGTCGTCACGAATCCAGCAGCGCGCGTCGAGATCTCTGCTCATCCGGACACGATCAAGCTCGGCGAACCGCTCGATCTGCGTGTCCGGGTACGCGATCGCGAGGGTCAGGCGATCGAAGGCGCGCCGGTGCAAGTGAGATACGAGGACGGTGGATCCGCATACGTCACGACGGCGACCGGCGCGCTGCGGCTCGAGCTTCGGAGACCCGGGCCGCATCCCATCGTGGCTACCTTCGGGAAGATGGTGGATACTGTGCGGGTGACCGTGAAGTAGAACGGGCGTGCTCTGGAAGTTGTGTCCTACCTTCGAAACACCCACGGCGCCATACCCGAATCGATCTCCGCCTGGAGAGTCAAAGTCCTTCCCGAAAGCACGAGCGTTTCCACATCCCCATCAGCCGAGGTCAGCGTTAGGGTCGATGCCGACCGTGACCACGTTCCATCGAGCGTCTCGGTATTCGTCGACACGTCCGCGTCCACTGTCGCGCGCGCCGTGAGACTGATCGACCATTTCGTTCCCGGACCGAGCGTGATCGCGCCGGCCACTATCTCGACCTTCGCCGCCTCGTCCTCATACACGACAGCTGGCAACGCACCGCCGTTGATGGTCTGCAACGTGTAGACTCCCTCGATCGATTCGGGACTGGTCGAGTCACCGGAGTCACCGCACGCGAGCACCGCGGCCGCGAAGAGGACACCGAGCGCGCGTCCGCGGCGCAGGTTGAGTCGCGACCAAAGCCTGGGACCCCGATTCAGGGATTCTTTCAGGGACTTCTTCAAGGATGGGACTAACATGGGATGCTCACTGGCTAGTGTGGCGCATCAGAGCTGCATCTCTCGGCGGCCTCGCTCGAGGTGGCACCAAGGTGCGTTCGCCTTGCCGCGGCATCGATACGTCGCATGACGTAGGACGCACCTGCGCAGCATCCCATCGTCCCGCACTCGCGTGAGCACCTGCGCAGCCGTTCGATGGCACACGACACGCTTGCCCACCCTACCCTCGGCGCATGTTCGCTTGTTCTCTCGGCCCCGAGGGGTCTATCGTATGGCCATGCCCGCCCAACCCACCGAGTGGACCGTGGAAATGGTCCGCGCCCTCCCCGACGACGGCAATCGTTACGAGATCATCGACGGCGAGTTGTTCGTGACGCCCGCCCCGAGCTTGATCCACCAGAGGGCGATCCTTCGGCTCGCGTATCTTCTCGGGCCGTATCTGGAGGAACAGCGTCTGGGCGAAGTGATCATCTCCCCCGCCGACGTGATGTTCGGTCCTCGCACGATGGTCGAGCCGGACCTCTTCGCGATACCGCTCACGCCGGGCCCATTGCCGCGCGCCTGGGAGGAAGTCGGCCGTCTCCTGCTCACGGTCGAAGTGCTCTCGCCCTCGACGCTCCGCACGGACCGCAGTGACAAACGCGAGCTGTATCAGCGGAAGGGTGTGCCCGAGTACTGGATCATCGACGTCGATGGCCAGCGGGTGGAGCGGTGGCGCCCTAACGATGCGTCGCCCGAAGCGCTGACCGAGGCGCTCGCGTGGCAGCCGGACCGATTCATCGAGCCGCTCGTCATCAATCTGCCAAAGTACTTCGCGCGCGTGCTGGGCGAATCCCGGTAGGCGGTCTCTCGGCGTCGGTGGTCAGGCCGCTCGGATCACCGCGGCGCTATCTTCCAATCGACACCTGCAACGCTCCCCGACGCGCTCGGCGCTCCGCATTTGCCCATCTCGATCGACCTCCTTCCCGTCTTCCGCGCGGGCAACCTCGACGACCTCCTCGCGCGCTACCCGACGGGCGAGATCCTCGCGTGCGACTTCTATATAACGGGCGCCGAGCTCGGCACCGCCGTCCGCGGTGGCTACCGCCTCGATGAGCGCGTCCTCAACATCGACCACCACGCCCCAACCGCCCGCATGACGCGGGAGATCTCGAGCACGAACCTCGCGCTCGACTGGCGCGCCGCCAACGCCGGTTCGCGTCAGGCAGGAGAGGAGGCGGTCGTCGTCATCAACCACACCGACTGCGACAGCATCCTGAGCTCGGGGATCGCCTCCTGCCGGCTCGATGCGCTTCCCGAGTACGGCCGCGCCGCGCTCGCCGCCGATCACACGGGTGAGGAGAACGCGATCGCGGACGCTCTGCAGGCGCTCGAGCCCTTGCGCGATGTGGAGCTGTCGTTTGCGACGCTGCGAGCCGTCGAGTCGGGCTTGCCGCTGCCCGAGCAGGCCCGCGAAGCGCTCGGGCGATGGCGCCACAAGCGCGAGTGCGCTGCGCACTACGTGGCACAGGGAAGGGTGACGTCCGACGGCCTCCTGGCGTTCGGCATCCTCGACGGCGAGATCGACGGCATCTTCTTCCCTCCTCTCCTGCCTGACGCGGTGCTCATCCTGCTAGCCCTTCCGAAGCCTAACGAGGCCGGTTGCTGGGTCATGAAGCTACGGCTCGGCGCCCGCGCACCGGAGGGCTTCACGATCCACGACCTGCACATGACCGACTTCGATCGGGCTTACGGCGGTCGGTGGAATGCGGGGTCGAACGCACGGGCCGGTGGAACGACCATCCCGCCGGCGCAGTACGCCGAGGAGGTGCGGCGCCGGCTGGCTCGTTTCGCCAACACGCATTGAGTGTCGGGCAAAACTCCGCAACAGCAGGGAGACGGATTCGACGGATCTTGAAAGGCGATCTGGCGGATCGCTCCGCGTGCGATCAGGTCTCCTCGCTCAAGCGGCCGGGATTCTTTGTACAACACCCTCGGAAGGCATTAGCCACCGAGGCCGTTGCGTTTGCCATTACTACCGTTGCGGGGGAGTCGGACCTGATGGGGAGCGATCGGTTTGATCCGCTGTTTCCGTCGAATCCGTCATCACCCTCTCTCCATCTGTCCGCTACCGCGTTCGTGAACTCGGAGCCGGATGCATAGCGCCTGAGGCCAACTGTCCGCTTCCTCGGAAAAGTGCGCAGACACTAGGCACAACCTTCCATTTCCGAGGAACCATTATGCTTCGTTCGATCTTCCGGGCCGGTCGCGCCCCGATCGCTATTCTTGCCACTGCGCTTGTAACACTCGCAGTCGGCGCCTGCGCAGACGACTCGCTGTCCACAGCGCCAGCCGCACACCCGAACACGCGCGCCGTCGCCGCACGCGAGGCCGCCGCGCTCGCGTCCGACTCCACCCTCCTCACATTCACCGTTGACCGCGAAGGAAAGTTCTTCTCGAACGGGTACGCCAGCGCAACCGCGACGTTCAGCTGCTCACGCAACCTCGGCGAAATCTTCACCGTACGTGTGACGCTGCAGCAAGATCAAAAAGGTAATGAACTGGTGTCGAGCGCTCAGTATGGTCTCACATGCCCGCCGCAAGCTCAGACCTCCGTGTTCTTCGTTCCACCCATCGCGGATGGGCGGGCGTTCAAGCGCGGAAAGG
>DATCGG010000447.1:0-2919 GCA_036509075.1 Gemmatimonadaceae bacterium | reverse complement strand
TGGTCGTGCCGAACGCGAACCACGCCTTCTCGCTCACGAGCACGTACTTCATGCGGCGCCGCTGGGACTACTTCGTCACGCATCTGTTGGGGCAGACGCCGCCGCCGAACTACGAGATCCCGCCGGTGGACCCGCGCGGGTTCGCGCGGGTGATGCGGAGCCTCGCGCCGGAGTAGGTCGGTCGGCCAGGGACCCGGCCCTAAATCGGCAAACCAACCTTTCTCAGGAGGGCCTGGAAACGCGGGTCTGCATGTAGCGCCTTGAACGTCGGGTCGATCGCCAGATACAACATCCAGCCCGAGCGCAACTCAGCTGCACGCTCCAGCCAGGTCAACGTTTCTTCCCGCTTTCCAAGTCCCATGTAAACCGTCGCCACATTCCTCGCGAGGTCCCCCTGCGTGCCGGAACGATCGCGCTCGTCCACGCGAGCTTTGATCGTGTTCAGGATCTGCATCGCCTGGCTATCGCGGCCCCTCAGGCCGTGGATGTAACCGATTCGCGCAAAGCCGTCGTCGCCACAATCGGAACGAACGCAGGCGGCCCATGCTGTCGTCGCGTCATCCCACCGCCCCATTTGCTCGTACGCGAAGCCGCGCAACCCGCGCGCGGCGGCATTCGTCGAGTCCTTGCTCAGCAACCGGTTTGCGATCGCGAGAGCCTCGGCGTGTTTCACGCTGTCGCCGCTGAAAGCGAGCACCTCGCCAAGACCGTTCATGAACCGATCAACAGTCGGTGCTGATGCGATTGCTTCCCTACTTTCCGCCAGCGACTCGTCGAGCTTTTTCACCCGTGACAGAAGCATGCTGAGCTCGTGATGCGCTTCCGCATCCCCGGGGTTGAGACGAAGGGCCTCACGAAACGCGCTCTCAGCTTCCCGGAAGTTCCAATCGAGAAACTGCCCGATTATCCCGCGGACCATGTGGACGTCGGCGACCGTCGAATCGACAGCCAGCGCTTTATCGGCGAACGCTCGGGCGCGGGCCGTGTCGGTGGGGAGGTAGGCGGAGGCGAGCCCCGCAAACGCAGCAGCGTAGAGCGAATCCTTGCGGACCGCTTCGGTCAGGTAGCGAATGGCTTCCCTGAAATCTCCGGTGAGGTTCGCTTGGTGGCGAGCCTGCGTTCCCTTGAAGTACAGGTCGTGGACCTCCGGAGTGGGAACATGAGCAGGCGCCAGTCGTATGCGGTCCTGCGCGGTGAGCGTCACGTCGATCCCCTGAGCAATGGCCAACGCAATTCGTTGTTGAAGTTGCACCACGCCACGCCGATCATCCTGGAATACCTTGCTCCACACCTGCCTATCGTCCTCGGCGTCAATGAGGCTCGCCGTGATCCTGACGAGGCTCGACTCGCGCCTCATTGAGCCGTCGAGGAGGTATTTGACGTGCAGCTTTCGCGCGATCTCCGGCGCGGGCAGCATCGATCTCTTGAACTGCAGGACGGACTGATGCGCGATGACATGGAGCGCTTCGATCTTCGTCAGCGTGCTGGTGAGCTCGTCCGTCATCCCGTCAGCGAAGTACTCCTGATCAGAGCCCGCGTAGTTCTTGAGTGGCAAGACCGCCAGCGAGCGCGCCTCCGTTCCGGCGGGGCGCCCCGTGCCCAACCAGCGGAGAACTCCAACCGCGCCGGCCACGACCACGACGGCACCCGTGAGGCCTAACGCCGCTCGATTCCGTAACGTGCTGCTCGGCCGTCCGCGCGCCCGCGCGCTCGCCATCCGATCGCGAAGCGCGTCGAGATCGGCCACCACGTCCACCGCAGTCTGGTAGCGCTCCGCGGCGTCTCGTCTCGTGAGTCGCTCGAGGAGCTGCGTCAGCGCGCGGGCGACCTGCGGAGTCATGATGCCCGGGTGCCTCGCCTCGATCCGGCGGCCGAGTGTCCCCGACGCATGGTCGCTTCCCGCGGGGTGGCTACCCGTCAGCATCTCGACGAGCATGACGCCGAGGCTCCAGAGATCGGCGCGGCCGTCAACCGTTTCGCCGAGCATTTGCTCCGGCGACATGTACGCGATCGTTCCCATGACAATCCCGGAGGCGGTCACGGCTTGATCGCGCGATTTCGCCAACCCGAAGTCCAGGATCTTGACCGTCCCGTCCGCGGTCAGCATCACGTTCGCGGGCTTGAGGTCGCGGTGCACGATCCCGGCGGCGTGGGCACACGCGAGGCCGCGCGCGATCTGGACAGCGATGTCGAGCGCCGGTGCAACGGGCAATGTCTCGTCGCTCGTTAGGCGCTCCTTCAGCGTCTGCCCCGCGTAATAGCTCATCGCGAGGAACAGGTGACCGTCGTCGCTCCTTCCGGCCTCGTAAACCGTGCAGATGTTGGGGTGGTCCAGCATCGCGATGGAACGAGCCTCGCGGAGAAACCGCGCCGCGGCGGTCTCGTCGATCGCGTAGTCAGGGAGCATGAACTTGAGCGCCACCATACGCCCGAGCGTGATGTCTTCGGCGCGGTAGACCACGCCCATACCCCCGGCGCCCAACGGTTCGAGCACCCGGAAGTGCGACACGGTACGGCCGCTCAGCCCTGCTGTCGGAGCAGTCACGACCCCACTATCGGAGTGGACGGTATGTATTCCCACGACGACCGGCCGATACGGACGACCGGCCGATGCCACGGATGCCACGCGGGTTACGACTCGGCTTCGTCGACCCGAAGGCCTGCCTGGGATTTACAGCCGGGAGACCGATTCCACCATGTCATCACGCACCATCGCGGGAAGCCGACGCCGGTTCGGTCACGAGCCCGAGCACGTCGCCGGTTCTGCGGGAGGAGCTGTCGCGCGGGCACCTGGTGTGCGTTAGGCGGGCTGCGCGGTTGCGCTTCGAGCCGAAACCAGGAAACGGACGCCAACGGAAGAACGTACACCAACAGAAACGGGATCTTGAGCGATCGAGCGGCTGACGCCAAACTTGGGAT
>DATCGG010000446.1:0-2676 GCA_036509075.1 Gemmatimonadaceae bacterium | reverse complement strand
ATCACGCGCAGCGATGGATCGCGCGACGCGAGGGACGCCATCGTCGGCGCGATGCCGGCCACGGCAAGCTCGCCACTCACCAGCCCAGCGAATTTCGTCGTGGGCTCGTCGACCACTGCCACGACGAGCCGACCAACCTTGGCCGGGCCGCCGAGGTCGGACGGAAAATCGGGAGCGCGCTCGAAGACCCAGCGACGACCTGCCTCACGCGTGTGGAAACGGAACGGCCCATTGCCCACCGGGTTCGTGTTGTACGCGGCGCGTCGCATGTCCGCATGCGGCACGTTCGCGAGCAAGTGGGAAGGAAGAATCGGCAGCTCGGCGAGCACCGGTGGAAATCCGGGCGGGGCGGACGAGAACCGGAGCTGAGCAGTCGAATCATCAACGACGCGTGTCTCGATGATGTTCGCGAGATCACCGTAGCGTGGGTATCCGGTCGCGCGGTCGCGCGCCGCGTCGATCGTGAACACGACATCGCGCGCAGTCGTTGGCCGACCGTCGTGCCACTTCAGGCTCGAGTGGAGATGCAGCGTGAGTACGTCGCCGGCGCTGTTCCAGTCCCACCGCGAGGCGAGGTACGGCTGTGGAACGAGCGCGCTGTCGTAACGCGCCAGCGTTACGAGCAGCGCGAACCGCTGGATCTGGCGCGAGAGCGGGTGGACGGTGACGAGCGGGTTCGCCGACTCGAGGTCGGCACCGGATGCGTAGACGACCGTGTCAGTCGCGCGCGCTGGCGCGCCGCACGATGCGGCAACCGTTGCACCGAGGAGCATCGCTGGCAGCGTTGACGCACGCGGGCCGAGGCGCATCATCCCCGTGTGCGTACCCTCATGCGTCGCCTGGCGGCAGCCTTCGTCTTGTTGTGGCTCGTCGTCACGCTCACGTTCGTTCTCGTCAGACTTGCCCCGGGTGACGCGGCGGCGCTCCTCGTGCCGCCCACTGCCACGCCCGAGGACGCCGCCCGGCTCCGTGCCGAGCTCGCGCTGGATGCGCCGATCGCGGTGCAATATGCAAAGTGGATCGGCGGGCTGCTGCGCGGCGACCTCGGGGAGAGCTTCATGCAACGTCGCCCCGTGGCCCGGGTGCTTCGCGAGGCGCTCCCCGTTTCGCTGGGACTGGGGCTCTCTTCGCTCGTTCTGACGTTCGTCGTTGGTGTCGCGATCGGAACATTACAGGCGGCGCGCCGAGGGACGGTGGTGGACCCGGCGCTCACGTTCGCGACGACCGCGATTTACGCCGCGCCAAGCTACTGGCTGGCGCTTTCTCTCATCGCGGTATTCACGTATGGCGCGACGGTGTGGGGATTGCCCCCAGCCCTCCGGTTGCCGGCCTTCGGCATTCGCGACCCCGCCGGGGTGGAGACCGGCTGGTCTGCTTTGATCGATATTGCGCGACATGCGGTGCTACCGGTGACCGTTCTCGCGGCAGTGGGCGCCGCCGGCATCGCGCGTTATGCGCGCAGTACGGTCGCGGACCTCGCGGGCGCCGAATGGGTTCGGACGGCGCGCGCGAAGGGGCTTCCGTCGCGTGCGGTGTACGGTCGCCACGTGCTCGCAAACGCGCTCCCGCCGTTGGTGGTGCTGCTGGCGCTGTCTCTGCCAGGCGTGGTCGCGGGCTCGGTGTTCGTGGAGAGCGTGTTCGCCTGGCCAGGAATGGGGCGCGTCATGGTGATGGCGATCTCGGCGAGAGACTATCCGGTCGTCATGGGAGCCACCGTGCTGTACGCGGCGCTCGTGATTCTCGCGAACCTCGCAGCCGATCTCGTGCTTCCCCTCATCGATCCGCGACGTGACACATAGCGCGGCGATTCGCTCACGGCATCGCGCATGAGCCGACTCGCGCGGTTCTCCGCTCTCCTTCTCGTTCTGCTGGTCGCAGCCGTGGTGCTGATCCCCGCACTCGCGGCCACCGATCCGCTGGCGATCGGCGACGTACTGGCCACGCGGCTCGTGCCTCCGGGGTCCGCTGACGCGTTAGGCCGGTTCCACCTGCTAGGCACGGACCGGTTTGGGCGCGACCTCTTCGTTCGGATGATGCTCGCTGGGCGCATCTCGCTTGCGGTCGGCGTCGCGGGGTCACTGCTCGCCGGCGCGGTCGGGACGGTCGTGGGCGCGTCAGCGGCCTGGCGCGGCGGTCTGGTGGATCGTCTGGCCATGGGTGTGTCGGACGCGCTGCTCTCGATTCCGAGGCTGATTCTCCTCCTGCTTTGCGCCGCCCTATGGCAACCCGGCGCGGCGACGGTGCTCGTGGTCCTCGGCGCGACGGGCTGGATGGGCGTGGCACGGCTCGTTCGCGGCGAGGTGCTCGGCGTTCGCGCCCAACCGTACGTCTCGGCTGCCCAGGCGTTAGGCGCGACGTCGCCGCGCGTCCTCTGGCGCCACGTCGTGCCGAACGCGCTCGGCCCGGCGATCGTGGCGACGACGCTGGGGGTCGGGAACGCGATTCTGCTCGAGAGCGGTCTCTCGTTTCTTGGCCTCGGGATCCAGCCGCCGGCACCGAGCTGGGGGAACATGATCGCCGGGGGCCGAGATCTGATCGTGACCGCGCCGTGGGTGGCGATCTCGCCGGGTGTGGCGCTGATTGTCACGGTGCTGGCGTGCACACTGCTTGGCGACAGCCTTCGGGATCGACTGGCGGGGGAGCGGCCGCGAGATATTGCCGAGCGTGTCTGAGCCC
>DATCGG010000445.1:0-7920 GCA_036509075.1 Gemmatimonadaceae bacterium | reverse complement strand
ACGAGCGCTCTCGCTATCGCCGCGATTGGATTCGTTTCATCTGCGCTGCCACTCTGCGCGCAGCAGAAGGAACCGTTCCCCGGGTTCGACGCGTACGTGAACTCGGCCCTCACGACGTGGAAGGTGCCCGGCGCCGCGGTCGCGATCGTCCGCAACGACTCGATCATCTATTCGAAGGGCTACGGCGTCCGCGAGATCGGCAAGCCGGCCCGCGTCGACGAGCGCACCATCTTCGCGATCGGCTCGTCGTCCAAGGCGTTCACGTCCGCGGCCGTCGCGATGCTGGTCGACAGCGGCAAGGTGAGCCTCGACGCACCGGCGACCGCCTACCTGCCCGGCTTCCAGCTCTACGACAACTACGCCACGCGCGAGATTACGGTCCGCGATTTGTTGAGTCACCGGAGCGGCCTCGCGCGCGGTGAGCTGATCTGGTATGGCTCCGACAACGACCGCGACGAGATCCTGCGTCGTGTGCGGTACCTGCCCCCGACCTGGAGCTTCCGCTCGCAGTTCGGCTACCAGAACATCATGTACCTCGCAGCCGGGCAGGTCGTGGCCAAGGTCACGGGCGCGTCGTGGGATGACTTCATCAAGCGCCGCATCTTCCAGCCGCTGGGCATGACGTCCAGCAGCACGTCGGTCACGGCGCTGCAGGGAATCGAAGACCTCGCGACTCCGCATGCCACGGTGAACGACACCGTCCGGGCCATCCCGTACCGCAAGATCGACAACATCGCTCCGGCGGGCGCCATCAACTCCAACGCCGTCGACATGGCGCAATGGGTGCGCCTCCACCTGGGCGACGGCAAGTTCGGCGGCAAGCAGCTGATCAGCAAACGGATGACCGACGAGATGCACTCGGCCCAGACGGTCATCAAGGTCGATCCGACGTGGAACGGCATGAACCCCTCGGCGCACCTCATGGCGTACGGGCTCGGCTGGTTCCTGAGCGACTACGAGGGCAAGTACCTCGTGCAGCACGGCGGAAACATCGACGGCATGACGGCGCTGGTCGCCATGGTGCCCGAGGAGAAGTTCGGCATCGTCATCCTCTCGAACATGAACGGATCGCAGTTGCCGACGGCCGTGATGCTTCGCGCGATCGACATGCAGCTCGAGCGCCCGGCGCGCGACTGGAGCGCACAGATGCATACGCGCTTCGACTCGCTTCTCGCACGAGCCCGCGCTGCCCAGGCAAAGGCGACCGCGCGCGTGCCAAACACGAAGCCGTCGCTTGCGCTCGCCGAGTACGTCGGCACTTACGCGGACAGTGCCTACGGCACGGTGAGCGTCACGGAGTCGAACGGGGCGCTCAACTTCGCGTACGGTTCGACGTGGCGCGGGCCGCTCGAGCACTGGCATTTCGACACCTTCCACCTCAAGCTCGATACGCCGGTTCTTCCGCCAGCGCCGGTGACGTTCCGCCTCAATGCCGCTGGCAAGGTCGACGACCTGGTGGTGGATCTGGCGGGACCCGTGACCTTCAAGCGTGCGCCGGAGCGTCCGCGGAGTGCCGCGGCAGCGAATACCGGGAGCGATCCGCGATGACGACACCTAACGACAAGCCGGCCACCCTTTCTCGCCGGGCCCTGCTCGGGAGCGCGGCGGCCGCGTGCGCGGCGACCATCGCCGCGCCATTCATCAACCGTGGCCGCTACCAGCTGTTCGCGTGGTCCGCCGCGGAGTACTCGGCGCGTACGATCTCTCTCATCCAGCGGTCGATCGTGATCGACATGCTCTGCCCGCTGACGCTGAACTTCCCGCAGGGCGACAAGTGGTTTACGGCGCCCGAGACGTTCACGGACAAGGACTTCCAGAAGTGGCGCGATTCGGGCATCACCGTGATGCACCCCGCGATCGGCCTTGGCGGCACCAACGCCTACGAGCAAGGGCTGACGTTCTTCGCGCAGTGGAACTCGTTCATCGCGGGGACCGAGCAGTACTTCGATCGCATCGACAGCGCAGCGGACTTCAAGCGCATCAAGGGAACGGGGAAGGTGGGCGTCATCCTCGGGCTGCAGAACTCCGAGCATTTCCGCCAACCGAACGACGTGAACGCCTTCTACGGGCTCGGCCAGCGCGTCTCGCAGCTCACGTACAACGCCCGCAACCTCATCGGCAACGGATCGACCGAACGGCGCGATGAGGGGATCAGCGACTTCGGCGTGCGGATCATCGAGCGGATGAACGACGTCGGGATGGCCGTGGATGTCTCACATTGCGGCGACCGGACGACCCTCGACGCGTTCGAGCTGTCGAAACAACCGGTCGTCATCACGCACTCGAATGCTCGTGCGCTTGCGCCCGGGCATCCACGGTGCAAGACGGACGACGCGATTCGTGCGGTGGGCAAGGCGGGGAGCGTCATGGGGATCACCGGCGTCCGCATGTTCGTCAAGAACGAGGAGCCGACGACCATCGAGGATGCCCTCAATCACTATGACCACGTCAAGAAGCTCATTGGTCCGGAGCACCTCGGCGTCGGGAGCGACATCGACCTCGATGGGTACGACGACATGCCGCCGGAGCTCAACAAGCAGTTGCGCGCTGGTTACAAGGGCAGCTACGGGTTCCGCGAAAAGATCGACATCGAGGGGCTGGACCACCCGAAGCGGATGTTCGACCTCACCGAAGGCCTGATCCGCCGCAAGTACAGCGATGCCGAGATCGAGGGGATTCTCGGTGGGAACTTCATCCGGGTGTTGTCGCAGATCTGGAAGTAGAGATCTCGGTAGCACGTACACATCTCCGTAGGCAAAGCCGCTTCATTGGCTACCGTGAAGCGGATCAGGCGGAAACGGCCGGATCACTGCCTAACCGGTCTAATCCCGCACGCAACGAGCCAGGATTCTTGATGAACGACCTCGGGAGCCATGAGCTTCCCGAGGTCGTTCCATTATCAATCCAGGCCCTTGAGAGAGCCAGCGTCAAATGCAAAGCCGGATCAGGCAGTTTCCGCCTGATCCGCTTTATGGCATTCAACGAAGAAGTATCGCCTAACGCCGAGACCTAACTAGTGGGGATTGCCAGACGATCCGCGCTCAGAGGCACGGGATCCGCGGTATGGCGCTCCATGATGCCGACCTTCGCCACCACCGCCTCGAATCGAGGCTCGCCGCGCAGGATGGTCCACGCGGGTTCCACGCCCAGCGACACGACCCAGCAATCACGCGCTTCGAACCCGCGCTCGACCGCAGCGACCGCGTCCTGGTAGCGGCCGAGCGATGCATAGATCACCCCGAGGCTCAGCGGAGAAATCCACTCGCTCGAGGACCGCCGTTCCAGGTCGCCGAGAATGCGTTCCGCTTCATCGGTGTCGCCGAGGCGCGCGCGCGCTGCGGCCAGCGAGGCGAGGTTCCACCCCGACGGGCCTGTCAACGCGAGCGCCTGCTTGTGTGCATCGAGCGCTGGCCCCGTCTGCCCGAGCGCCATGAGACATGAGCCGAGGCATCGATGGCCTTCGGCATATCCCGGATTGAGGGCCAGCACGCGCCGCGCACATTCGATGGCTTCCTCGAAGCGGCGGGCCGTGTACAGCGCGTAGAGCTCGATGTAGCTCGCCGGCGCCGCCAGCGGGTCGACCTGGATCGCCCGACGCGCCCATTCGAGCGACGTGTCCGGGTCGCCACGGAGCGCATGGTACATCGCGAGCCACGTATAGGTGCTCACGTTGCTCGGGTTGAGCGCGATGCCCTTCTCGAGCAGCAGTCGCGCCCTCGGGAAATCCCAGTCGTGAAAGAGGTTGATCGCGCCTAACGCGGCGTAGGCCTCGGGCAGCGTGTCATCGAGGTCGTGCGCACGCTCTGCGGCTACGCGCGCGAGCGGAAACGCCTCCGCCGGCGGCATGTGCTCGAAGAGCGCGGCGGCAATGAAGACGTCGGCGACGCCGGCGTGCGCCAGCGCGAACCCGGGATCGTGCTCGAGTGCCTTCTCGAACAGCTCGAGCGACCTCTCGATTCCCGCCCCAACCTGATTCCACGTGTACCGGCCGCGCAGGTACAGCTCGTACGCCTCGAGATTCGTCGGGCGGCGACGAGCTGCCGGCGCATTCCCCGCCGGAAGCAGCGTCACCTGCAGCGTGTCCACGACCTTCGCCGCGATCTCGTCCTCGACCTCGAACACGTCGCTCGTTTCACGATCGTAGCGTTCCGACCAGAGCTGAAAGCCGCTGGCGACGTCCACGAGTTGCACCGTCACCCGCAGCCGATTGCCGGATTTTCGCACGCTGCCCTCGAGCACGCTGCGAACGCCAAGGCGCTCACCGGCCGCGCGCACGTCGGTGCCCGACCCGCGAAACGCGAACGACGAGCTGCGCGCCGCGACGTGCATCGTCCGAAGTCGAGCGAGCGAGTTGAGAATCTCTTCGGCGATGCCGTCGGCGAGGTAGTCATTGTCCGGATCGCCGGTGCGGTTCGTGAAGGGCAGCACGGCAATCGACGGTAGCGCGGCGCTCGTCGACGCCGGCGTGCTGTGCGAGATCGCGCCGCTGCTTATGCCGACTGCCAGCGCCACGTCATCGAGCTGATCGACGGCTTCACTCGCCGAAGGCCGATCGCTGGGCGACTTCGAGAGGCACCGCATCACGAGCGTCGCCAGGCCCGGCGGAAGGTCCAACCGCCGATCGGCGATCGGCGGCGGCGGGCGCATGATGTGCGCCACGAGCAGTTCCTGCGCGGTGCGGCCGACGAACGGCCGCTGGCCCGTGAGGATCTCGAACGCCATCACGCCCAACGCGTACATGTCCACGCGATGGTCGGCGGTCGGATCGGCCGTCGCCTGTTCGGGCGCCATGTAGGCCGGCGTGCCGACCGTCATGCCGCGCGACGTCAGCTCGGGATCGGCCTCATCCCGCGATGACGAGACTGCCTTGGCGATGCCGAAATCCGTGACGACCGCGTATCCCGACGAGAGCAGGACGTTGTCGGGCTTGAGATCCCGATGTGCGACGCCGTGGTCATGGGCGTGCGCGATCGCCGACGCCACGTCCCGCAGGACGCGCACTGCGCGCGACAGGGGCAGCAACTGCCCACTCGTGACCTTCGTGCGCAGCGACTCCCCGGCCACGAATGGCATCGTGTAATACGGCACGTCGTCCATGAACCCGGTGGTCAGGACCGGGACGATGCACGGATGCTGAAGGCTCGCGGCGATCTGGATCTCGCGTCGAAATCGCTCCGCGTCGACCTTCGCGCTCGGGTTCGGCGGGAGAATCTTGACGACGATGCGACGGGAGAGCGCGGCGTCGGCTACGAGGAAAACGTGCGACATGCCTCCGCCACCGAGCTCGCGCTCGATGGCGAAGGAGGGTCCCATCGTCGTTTGTAGACGCGTGGCCAGATTCGACACGCTCTGTGTCACCGGACTGTATCCTCAGCTCAGCTTCTTCAGGTACTCGTAATCCTGCTTCACGCTCGCCAGCGGATCCGCAGGGCCCTCCTGCTCAACGTAACAGGGTTTCGCGTCGATGTTCGGTACGCTCGAGAGGAGTTGCTTGAAGTTGACCGTGCCCTTGCCGAGCTCCGTGTCCTTCGACCGGTCCGCGACGACGTCCTTGATGTGGAAGCTCCAGTAGCGGGCCTTGTATTTCTCGAGGTAGTGCATCGGGTCGCCGCCGCCGATCACCATGTTCCCGATGTCGAACTGGAGCCGTACCACTGACGGGTCCGTTCGTTCGACGAAGATGTCGTACGGGATCTTGCCGTCGATAGGCTTCATGTGTTCGGCTTCGTTGTGGAAGGCGAGCCAGAGGCCATGCTTGCGGGCTACCGCGCCAGCCTTGTTGAAGTGATCCGCCCATTCCCGCCACTGATCGAGCGTCTGACTCGTGTCGTCCGTGAAGCTCGGAACGATGAGGTACTCATGGCCGAGCTCTTTCGCGGCATCGAGTCGTTTTTCCCACCCGATGAGGATAGTGAGCGGCGAGATGTGCGCGGACGGCGCCTTGAGCCCTTCGCGCTGCAGCGCGGCTTTCACCTCCGCGGTGGACTTTCCGAAATTGTTCATGGACCAGAGCAGCTCGACGTCCGTGTAGCCGATCTGGCGGACGGCGGCGAGTGTGCGGTCGAAATCTTTCGCCATCTCCTTTCGCACACTCCACAGCTCGAGGCCGATCCGCTTGAGCGGCAGGGCCGCCGCGGCGGTGCGCTCGGCGATGGCAGGACGTCCGCTGCCTAACGCCATGCCGGCCATGACTCCACCGGTCGTGTGCAAGAAGTGTCGTCGGTTCATGGGATCCTCGGGTCAGGGCACCGTACTCTCTTTCCACTCGTGGCCAACGCGCGCCATCACGGCCGCGAACAGCTCGATTCCATCCCACAGGTTCTGCATCCGGATGTTCTCGTTCGCCGCGTGCTGGTTGTTGTCGTAGTTGGCGATCGGCAGCACGACGAGCGGCACGCCGAGCATCTGCTCGAAGGTGGACGTCGGCAGGCTGCCGCCAAGCATGGGGACCGCCAGCGGCGGGTTGGTCGCGCCCGCGGACGCGGCGGTCAGCAGCGCTCGCGAGAACGGAATGTTCATGGCCGCACGCGTCGCGGCGTATCCGCCTTCCCATTCCGCCCGCACGATCTTCGGGTGCGCCATGCGTGTCGCCGAGTCGGGTGTGTCACGGACGATGTAATACCCGCGGGAACGGAGGTGGGCCTCGACCAACTCGCGCACGCGCTCGGGCTTCTGGTCGGGCACCAGTCGGAAGTCGATCGAGGCCGACGCTTCGGTCGGGATCGCGTTCGCGGCCAGCTCCCGCACGCCACCGACCTTGATGCCTCGAACGTTCAGGGCGGGGAGCATGATCCGCTCCGCCAGCGGCGCGTTGTTCGCCTCGGTCGCGCCCATCGCCAGCGCCTTGCGCAGCGTGGTGTCGATCGTGGGGAGCGCGCCTAACGCCGTTCGCTCCGCCGCGGAGAGTGGCCGCACATCGTCGGAGTAGTGGGCGATCGTGATGCGGCCATCATCGTCCCGCATGCTGGCGATCAACGTCGCCATGAGGACGGCGGGGTTCGGCGCCCAGTTTCCGTAGTGACCGCTGTGGAGGGCTCGCATCGGCCCGTAGGTCGTGAGCTCGAGGCCCATGACACCGCGCGCGCCGAACACGACCTGCTGGCGCCCGCTCTGGTGCACGGGGCCGTCGCAGAAGACCCACGCGTCCGCCCGAAGAAGCTCGGCGTGAGTCTCGAGCATGCGACGCAGATGCGAGGATCCTGCTTCCTCCTCGCCCTCGAAGAAAAACTTGAGGTTGACGGATGGCGCTATGCTCGCAGCGCGCAGTGCATCGAGGGCCCCGAGCATCGCGATGATCGCAGCCTTGTCGTCGCTCGCCGAACGGGCGTAGATGCGCGACTCCGGGTCGACCCGCTGCCCCGATACAGGTGCCGGGATGACCTTGGCTCCAGCGGCGAGCGATCCATCGCGGAACACCGGCGTGAACGGCGCGCCGGTCCACTGTGATGGATCGACCGGCTGGCCGTCGTAGTGTGCGTAGAACACCACCGTGCGTGCGGCGCCGGGTGTCCGGAGCTCGCCGTACACGGCCGGCGGTCCGCCGTCGCCCTCGAGCGCACGCGCGCTCGCACCGCGGCGGCGAAGCAGCTCGACGACAGCAGCGGTATTCCGGCGGATGTTGACGCTATCCGACGCCACGTTAGGTATCGCCAGCAGCTCGGCGAACTCGCGCGCGATGTCCGCCTCGTGCGCCTCCCGGTATTTGCGTGCCGCGGCACGGACCGCCGCGCCCTGGACCGCGCCACGTGCCGGTACCGGCGGCTGCTGAGCGGCCGCCTCGGCGACCGACACCATCGCAACGATCAATGCGAACGCGTAGCGGGTGATTCGCACCACGACCTCGAGTGTTGGTTTTGGGGACTCGGGACTAGGGACTCGGCCGGGATGCTATTAGCGCCGAGGAGCTTTCCTAGCCAGTAA
>DATCGG010000444.1:0-49523 GCA_036509075.1 Gemmatimonadaceae bacterium | reverse complement strand
GACGAACAGCTGAATCGCTTCTGTGCTGCCAAGCGGTGGGACGAGCCAGGCCGTTTCGCTCGGGATGCCGAGTGCTTCGCGGCTCGTTGCCAGAATGCTGAGTCGAGGACACGCGCGAAGGAGATGCTCGGCCAGCTCCGCCGCGGCGTCGACGAGGTGCTCGCAGTTGTCGAGCACCAGGAGCATCGGGCTGTCCCCGATGGTCGCGACGAGGGCCTCGGCCGGGCGTCCACCCCTATCCGGAATGTGCAGCGTCGTGGCGACTTCGCGCGCGATGATCGCCGAGTCGGCGACGGGGGCGAGATCGACCCAGGCAATCCGGGAGTAGCGACTGGCTTCCGCCGACGCGACCTCGCGGGCGAGTCGCGTCTTGCCGCTTCCGCCGGCGCCGGTCAGCGTGAGCAGACGTGTCGCGCCGATCAGCCTCGACAACTCGCCGAGCTCGTGGCCGCGACCGATGAACCGCGTCAGGTGGACCGGTAGATCGGCGATCGGGCTGTGATTGGCGACGGTCGACGGTGCAGGCGGAGCGGACGTCGTCATCCGGAGGGCTGCGGGCTTGGTGGGGGGACGAACCGGTCGCCTAGAATAGACGGCGGACCTCGCTTCCTCAAGCGCAGCACAAACAGACGGCTAGGAACCGCTATTCCTCAGTCGAAAGGAATGTTTCTATGCGTCGCAGTGCTTCTGTCGGCGTCCAGCCCGGAGCTATCCAGAGGTCTCGTGAGGTCGATTGCCCCACCGGAGAGCTCGGGTCGGGCAGAAGCACGAGTCTATGTACTGTAAGGTCATCGGCGGCGGCGAGATCCAACGCTGCGGCGCGGAACTCTGCGCTGGCGACGAGTATGAATGCCGATAGACCCAGCCCTTCGATGAACCCGCGCAGCCACTCGCTACGGTCGGTGTCGTCGGACGGAGCCTGCGGAATGGTGATTCGGTAGTCCGAGCCAAGCCACTCGACGAGCGATCTCCATATGGGGGTCGACTCCGATTCGGCCCCTAGCAACACCACGCTGGGCCCGCTTCCACGCCGGACATAGCGGGTAACGTGTTCCCCCACCCGCACTTCGGCGCAGGGGCCGACGTGCCAGGCTTCGTTCACGGTGCGGAGGTCGAGTAGGTCGCTCACGGAACAAAGATCGCCGCGCGCGCTTACTTATTGCTTAAGGGAGTGTTGGGACCTGTGACCGACTGGGGTCCCGAGTCGTGGAATTCATGATGTCTTTCGATCCGTCGTCGTCCGATACCTCGTCGTTTTCGTTTCCGCCCGAACCCAATAAGGTCGTCGGGTGCGGGTGCGTGGGCGCGACCATCTATAGTCACACCAGGTCCCACCCCATTACGGGTGTGACGACCACGACCTGGCGATGCGGGACCTGCGGCGACGCCCGAGTCGAATTCGCAACTCAGGGATGAGGGATGGGGGATAAGGGATGGGGGTAGACAGCGAGAACCCTCGGGATGCTAACTCATCCCGAGGGTTTCCGATTCTTACCCCTTCCCTCATCCCGCATCCCTCATCCCCATGCGACTCGCTTTTCCCCTCGCTTGCTGCCTGGCAGTCAACCTCCAGGCTCAGACCGCGTCGCCACGCCGCGGCATTACAGCCGAGGATTACTTCAACTTCGTCTTCGTCGCCGATCCACGGTTGTCGCCAGATGGCAGCCAGGTGGCGTACGTGTCGTCGCGGGTCGACAAGGCAAAGAACCGGCGCATCCCGTCCATCTGGATCGTCGCGAGCGATGGGCGTTCCGCGCCACGCCTGTTGCTGGACGAAGCCTGGTCGGCGAGTGCCCCGCGATGGTCGCCCGACGGAAAGACCATCGCGTTCACCTCGGGCCGAGTGCTCGAGGACTCCACCGGCAAGACAGGCACACAACAGCCGGCACCGGGTCGCGCGCAGCTGTGGACGGTGCCGGCGACCGGTGGCACACCCCATCGCGTCTCCACCATCTCGAACGGCGTGTCGAGCTGCTCGTGGTCGCCTAACGCGTCACAGTTCGTGTGCCTCGTGAGAACCGGGCCGAGCGACACGCTCGACACCGGTCCGGAGCGAAGCGACGTTCGGCACTATACAAGCCTGAGCTACAAGTTCAACGATACGGGCTGGTACGACGACAAGCGCTCGCACCTGTGGATCATCGACGCGGCCTCGGGCTCGGCGCGTCCGATCACGAGCGGCGACTCGTGGAACGACACGGAGCCGCAGTGGTCGCAGGACGGTTCGCGCATCGCGTTCGTCTCCGATCGCACCGGCAGGGAATTCGACGAAGGCCACAACACCGACATCTGGGTCATCCCATCCGCCGGCGGCGGTCTGACGAAAGTCTCCACGAGCGACGAGCGCGATTCGTCGCCGATCTGGTCGCCTGATGGCAAGTCGATCGCGTTCGTGAGCGCCGAGGACGAGGATGCGCCGCAGCAGCTGTACATCGCGTCGAGCGCGGGCGGCGGGACGCCGCGCCTCGCGGCGAAGTCGCTCGACCTCATTCCAGGGAACCTGCAGTGGGCGGAGCGTGGCAAGGCGATCTACTTCGACACGGGAGTCAAGGGCGAGCTGCACGTGTTTCGCGTGGACGTTGCCACGGGCGCCGTCACCCAGGCGACGCACGGCACGCGCGGTGTACGCGCGTCGAACGTCAGTCCGACGTTAGGCACCATGGTCTATCTCGCGAACGACTTCCAGCATCTCGATGACGTGTACGCGTCGGCATTGGATGGGAGCGGCGAGCGGAAGTTGACGGACGCGAACGGGGCGCTGTGGAAGACGCTCGATCTGGCGTCAGTCCAGCGGATGTCCTTCAAGGGTGCGGAAGGTTGGGATATCGACGGATTCTTCGTGAAACCGTTAGGCTGGACTGCCGGCAAGTCGTATCCCATGATCCTGAGCATCCACGGCGGGCCAGCCGGCCAGTACGGGGTCGACTGGTTTCACGAATTCCAGGTCTACGCCGCGAAGGGCTATGCGGTGTTCTTCACGAATCCGCGCGGCTCGACCGGGTACGGCCAGACGTTCCAGCGCGGAATCGAGCTGCAGTGGGGCGGGAACGACTACACGGACATCATGAACGGCGTGCGAGCCGCGATCGCCGCGAACCCATGGGTCGACACCACGCGCCTCGGGGTCACGGGCGGGAGCTACGGCGGCTACATGACGAACTGGATCGTCGGCCACACCGGGATGTTCAAGGCCGCGGTAACGCTCCGCTCGATCTCGAACTTCATCAGTGACGACGGCACGCGCGATGGGGCGTACGGTCACAAGGGCGATTTCGGCGGCGACATCTTCGAGAAGATGGACCTGTACTGGGATCGCTCGCCGCTCAAGTATGTGAAGAACGTGACGACGCCGATCCTCATTCTGCACTCGGACAACGATTATCGGGTGCCGATCGAGCAGGGCGAGCAGTGGTTCCGCGCACTCAAGCACTTCGGCAAGACCGCCGAGATCGTGTTCTTCCCGCGGGAGAATCACAACCTGACGAGAACCGGCGAGCCGAAGCACCTGGTGGAAAGCCTGAACTGGCAGCTCTACTGGTTCGATCGTTACCTGAATGGTAACTCGAGTGCCGTCGCGCCTAACGGTAGGCGGGCGAGCGTGGTTGGCCCTCAGTAAGCTTGGAAGGGACGGATCTCTTTCGCCAATATTGATTCGGGGTTTGACTAGCCTTCTTCGGGAACAACGATGAAGCGGATGCGGCTGAAAAAGCCGGATACAGCTTTCGCTGGCTCACGCAACGGGGCGGGATTTTCTTGGGAACGACCTCGGGACGCATGAGCTTTCCGAGGCTGTTAATCGAATAATCAGGGCTCGTGGTCGGAGGAGCCTTAGTCGTTAGGATGATCCGGGAGTTTCCGCACAATCCGCTTCATCGCAGTTCCGAAAAAGGATTGCCGCCGGGATGATGCCTGGATCCGTGCTCAGAGCTCGATCTCCGCCCCCAGCTCGACCACACGGTTTGGCGGAATCTTGAAGAACCGCGTTGCGCGCCGGGCATTGCGCGCCAGACGCGAGAACAATCGCTCACGCCAGATCGCCATCCCTGGTCGGTCCGTCGCCAACAGCGTTTCACGCCCGACGAAGAACGTCGTTTCCTCGAGATTGATGTCGAGGCCCATCCGCCGGCAGCGCTCGATGACGGCCGGGACCGCCGGGTCCTCCGCGAACCCATAGTGTGCGTTCACCCGGAAGACGTTAGGCGACACCGTCTCGACGTGCACGCGTTCCCCGTCCGGCACGTACGCCTTCGCGTCCGTGAACATGCCGAGGAACACTATGCGCTCGTGCAGCACCTTGTTGTGCTTGAGGTTCAGGAGCAGCGAGTGCGGCACCAGCTTCGGGTCGCGCGTCAGGAAGACGGCCGTGCCCTTCACGCGCATCGGGGCGGCGGTCTGGATCCGCTCCGCGAGCCCGGTCATCGGCAGCGCCGACTCGTTCAACCGGTCTGCCAGGATCTTCCGGCCCCGCTTCCACGTCGTCATGATGGTGAACACGAACGCGGCGATGACGAGCGGGAACCAGCCACCGCTCGGAATCTTCGTCAGCCCGGCCGTCCAGAAGCCGAGGTCGAACACGAGAAAGCCGATACCCATGGCGGCGACCGCCGGAATGCTCCACTTCCAATGCGTCCGTGCCACCACGGCGAGCAGGATCGTGGTGAAGACCATGTCCGTGGTCACGGCCACGCCGTATGCCGCCGCGAGATTGCTCGACGAACGGAAGCCTAACACGAGCCCGACACAGGCGATGACCAGCAGCAGGTTCAACCCCGGGATGTAGATCTGGCCGATCTGCGTGGACGACGTATGCTCGATGTCCACCCGCGGCAGGTACCCGAGCTGTACGGCCTGACGAGTCAGCGAGAAAGCACCCGAGATCACCGCCTGCGAGGCGATCACGGTTGCGATCGTCGTCAGGACGACGAGCGGGATCGTCGCCCAATCCGGGGCGAGCTGGAAAAACGGATGCTCCGCCGCGCTCGGGTCGGCGATCACGAGTGCGCCCTGTCCGAAGTAATTGAGGAGAAGCGCGGGCAGCACGACCACGAACCACGCGAATCGGATGGGCCGCTTGCCGAAGTGACCCATGTCGGCATACAGTGCCTCGCCACCGGTGACTGCGAGAAACACCGAGCCGAGCACGAGAAAACCGGTGACTCCATTCCGCATGAAGAAGTGCACGGCGTGCTCTGGGTTCACGGCGCCCAGCACGCCTGGATGCGCTACGAGGTGCGTGAGCCCCAATGCGGCCAGCACGAGAAACCAGAGCAGCATCACGGGACCGAAGATCGCGCCGATCCGCGCCGTTCCTCGACTCTGCACGGCGAACAGCAGGATGAGGATCGCGATCGTGATCGGGATGACGTAAGGTCGGAACATCGGCGTAGCCACCTCGAGACCTTCCACCGCGCTCAGGACGGAGATGGCCGGGGTGATCATGCCGTCGCCATAGAGCAGTGATGCCCCGAACAGACCGATGAGCACGAGGATCGCGCGGCGTCCTGCCGTGCGCTCCGTTGGTGGCGAGACGAGCGCCGTCAGCGCGATCATTCCTCCTTCGCCGCAGTTGTCCGCGCGCATCACGAACGCGAGGTACTTGACGGAGATGACGAGGATGAGGGACCAGACAATGAGTGAGAGGAGGCCCAGAACATTCTCGGGCGACGGCGGCAATCCGTGCTTGCCGTGGAGGGACTCACGGAGCGCGTAGATGGGGCTCGTGCCGATGTCGCCGTAGACGACGCCGAGTGCCGCGAGCGAGAGCGCGGCGAGCGCGCCGCCGGTGGGGCGCTCGTCAGCCGCGTGGTGCTCGAGGGTCATGGTCGTCACGTCGTCACCTCTCCTCTCTTTGCTGCGCAAAAGAGCCCGACCCACACGGCACATCGCAAATACCGGACGACTTCACGATGGCATCAAGGGTACCAATGGACGCATTTCTCAGGGCAGCGATCGAGGAAGCACGTCAGGGACTCTCCGAGGGCGGGATCCCGATCGGGTCGGTGCTGGTCATCGACGGACGGATCGTCGGACGCGGGCACAACCGCCGCGTACAGCAGGGAAGCGCGATCCTGCATGCGGAGATGGACTGCATCGAGCGCGCGGGACGGCTCATGGCCGCGGATTATCGACGGTCCACGCTCTACTCGACGCTCTCCCCGTGCGACATGTGCAGCGGCACGGCGCTACTCTATGGTATACCCCGAATCGTGATCGGCGAGAACCGGACGTTTCAGGGGCCGGAGGATTACGTCCGGTCGCGCGGTGTCGAGCTTACGATCGTCGATGATCTCGAGTGTGTGCAACTCATGCGGGAGTTCATCGCGGCACGGCCGGAGTTGTGGAACGAGGATATTGGCGTGTAACGGAGGATGATCACGTCGCTGACCGTCGACGCAGCCTCACCTTCACGCCAACCGGCGCCATGGTGAACGCGAAGATCTCGCTCACATCGGCGGCGTTCCCAACACGCTCGACCTCGAAGTCGCCGAACAGCATCGCGAGCACGAGCTTCATCTCGAGCAGCGCCAGCGTACGGCCCGGGCAGATCCGCGGGCCGGATCCGAAGGGAATGTGTGCCGACGGGTCGTGCGCGCCTCCGGTCGCGCTCGCGTCCAGCCAACGCTCGGGCCGGAACGCCAGCGGGTCACCGAAATGCTGCGCGTCGAGAGCGGGCGGACGAGTGTGCAGGGCAATCCACGTTCCTTTTGGAACGGCCACGTCGGCGATGACCACATCGTGGTTGGCTTCGACCAGGATCGTCGGCGCCACGGGCCTCAAACGCATCGCCTCGTTGGCGACCGCGCCGGCATAGACGAGGCGGTTTGCCGACTCTATGTCGTTAGGCGACGCGTCACCGCCGCGGAGCGAGTCGGCCTCGGCGCGTAGGCTCCGCGCCACTGCAAGCGCATCGCAGACGTGGTGCACGGCCCATACGAGCGTGTACGCGGTCGTGTCCTCGCCCGCGAGCAGCATCGTCATCAGGTTGCCGAAGATCACGTCGTCGGAGAATGGCCGGCCCTCCGCGTCACGCGCCGCGATCATCGACTCGAGGAAGTGCTCCGGTCGCTCCGCTCGCGCGGGTTCGTTCGCCAGACGGATTCGTGCTTCCTCGAGTCGCACCGCGAGCCATTGCCTGAGCTCCGCCAGCGCGCGATCGAGCCTGCGGTCAGCCGGCATTCGAATCCATCGCCAGGTCGGCAGGATCGCGAACAGCCGACGCGCAAAAGCCGGGAATACGAGCTCGAGGCGGCGCTGGATCACGTCGTCGCCCTGCTCGAGCGTGTTGACGTCATGGCCGAACGTGAGTGTCGTCGTAACGTCGACCGTAAAGCGCTTGAGCTCATCGGCGAGATCGAGCGTCGCGCCGGCGTCCGCTTTCTTCTCCCATCGCGCGCGCAGTCGCCTCGTGACGTTCTGCAGTGCGGGATAGAATCCGCGCAGGTGCCGGTGCGACAGTGCTTCCATGGCGAGGCGTCGCTGCGGACGCCACGCGGCGCCTTCGGCGCTGAACACGCCGTCCACTCCCATCTCGCGAAAGACGGGCTCGACGTTCGACGCGCGACGATAGGTCTCGGGCCGCGCGCGCAGAATCGTTTCGTTGAGCTGTGGATCGGCAACCCCGAGGATCCGATTCGGTCCCAGCCGATACACGTAGAGCGGGCCGTACTCAGCCGCCCAGGTCTCCTGGACCCGGTGGAAGTTCTGAATGCCGATTTGCAGCGAGTTCCCGATTACAGGGAGACCTTTCGGCCCCGGCAGGTCATCCAGGGTCCGACGCGCGGTGGTGCCTAACGCTGCAGCGCGCGAGAGCGGCGAGACGTCGGCCCACAGCTCGGTGCCCCGCATCTCGACCGGGCACGACACGAGGCAACCGGGACCTCCCTGACGCTCGCCCGAGGCGCCGTCGAACCGCCAGCGATGATTCCGGCACACGAGCGCGCTGCCATCCATCTCGCCTTCGCCGAGCAGGGCGCCCTGATGCGGACAGCGACCTTGATAGGCGCGGAGCCCGCCCTCGGTTCGTACGACCACAAGGTCCAGCCCGTCCGCGGACAGGGCGAAGGGTCCGTCGCCGACGAGGTCATCGACCTGACAAAGCAGTCTCCAGGACGGCCGGTCGAACCCGTTCCCGCGGGACGCGGTGGAAAGCGATGATGTTGCGAGCACGGCGGCAGCTACTCCTCGACGAAGCCCCTAACGCGGCACCAGCGCCCGCCATCAGCCCTTCAGCTCGTTCTCCTTCAGGCTCTGTGCCTTCGTTAGGTGCTCCTGCACCATCCCGGTCGCTTTCTCGATCGCCCCGCGTAGCTCCGCACTGTTGGTGTTCTTCGCCGCGTCCTGAAGCTTGTCGAGCAGGTCCTTGTGACTGCCGATCAGGTCGTCGATGTAGTTCTTGTCCCAGTCGGCGCCCGCAGGCTTGTCGGTCAGTTCCTTGATCTGGTCCCTCCCTTTGTCCATGACGTCGTGCACGTCGCCGTCAGCCGTATCGGGAGTCACGGACAACTTTCCCGCCAGAGACCTCATTTCGAGTGCGAGCGCCCGGTGCGCGGTGACGAGTTGCTCCGCGAACTTCTTCACGGCGGGGTTGGTTGCCTTTTTGGCGGCGACCTGGCCCTTGCGTACCGCGCCGGCGTTGTTCGCGCCGATGAATCCGAGGATGGAGGCGTCTGTCCAACCGCCACGCTTGACGACGCTTGCTGCGGCAGGTTCCGTCCGCCCAGCCGTGGTGTCCGCGGCCGCGCCCACACGACCCGCCGCCGTGTCCACGGCCGCACCGGCCTGTTTGGCGGTGGTGTCGTCCGCGCTGCGGTCCCGTGGGCCGCAAGCACAGAGTGTCAGGACGATGGCTGCGGTCCCGTGTACGAGAGCGTTCGCTCCGGTGTTCATGGGCCTCTTCCTTTCCTTTACGGATCATCAAGGTGAGTCCGCCTTCTTCGGCGGCGCAAGAGCCGTTCTTCAACGGACCTACTGCGGAGCTTGCTTGGACGACCTCGAGCTTGCGTCGAGCATCGATACCGATACACCTCCGCCTAACGTGGCGCTCCTGGGGCGTCTTCCGTCGATGGGGGTGCTAGGTAGCCGGAGGTTTCGCGCGATCGCACTCGACTCCACATATACGAACGCGTATCGGTGGCTCAACCACCTAGAAAAGTCGGAGTGATACGGTGATCTGGGGCCGACTTGCCTTTGCCTGGCGCGCTCACGTGGCGTAAGTTGGCGCTAGAAACCAACATCGGCCTCAGCGCATGAAATACCCAGAAGTCCGGAACTATCGCGACGGCTCGTTCGTCGCCGGCGATCTCCCGTTCATCGACGTCTACAACCCGAGCGACGGCAGCGTCATCTCGCGCGTGCCCATGTCCACGCGCGACGATGTCGACGCCGCGGTTTCGAGTGCCGAGCGAGCGTTTCCCGGCTGGTCTCGCACGCCGATCAAGGAGCGCGTGCAGGTCTTCTACAAGTACAAGGCGCTGCTCGAGAAGCACATCGACGAGCTGTCCGCTCTGGTCACTGAAGAGAACGGGAAGGTCGCCACCGAAGCGCGGGCGGAGATTCTCAAGGCGGCCGAGCTGTCCGAGTTCGCATGCTCGCTGCCGCAGATCACGCCCGGCGAGGTGCTCGAGGTGAGTCGCGGCGTGGAATGTCGCATCGAGCGGTATCCGGTGGGGGTCGTGGCGGCGATCACGCCGTTCAACTTCCCCAACATGGTACCCAACTGGTCGATACCTAACGCGCTCGCGCTCGGCAACTGCATGATCCTCAAGCCGTCGGAACTCGTGCCACTCAGCGCGGGCAGGATTGCAGAGCTACTACGCGAGGCGGGGCTGCCCGATGGCGTGCTCCAGGTCGTGCACGGTGGACGCGAGACGGTCGAAGCGCTGTGCGATCACTCGGGGATCGCGGCGATCAGCTTCGTGGGCTCGACCAAGATCGCGAAGGTCGTGTACCGCCGCGCGACGGCGAACCTCAAGCGCGTCCTCGCGTTAGGTGGCGCCAAGAACCACCTCATCGTCATGCCCGACGCGGACGTCGAGATGGCGTCCAGCAACATCGTCGCATCCATGTCGGGGTGTGCGGGCCAGCGGTGCATGGCTGCGTCGGTCATGGTGGCCGTGTCGAAGGTCGATCACATCATCGCGCGGATGATCGAGCATGCGAAGAACATCATTCCCGGTCGCGACATTGGTCCGGTGATCTCGCTCGCAGCCAAGGAACGGATCGAGCGTTACATCACGGAAGCGGAGGACGCCGGAGCGACCGTGCTGGTGGACGGGCGCGGTGTGGTCGTGCCGGGCAAGGAGAATGGCTACTTCATCGGCCCGACGATCATCGACCACGTGACACCCGATATGCGGATCGCGCAGGACGAGGTGTTCGGCCCGGTGCTCGCCATCGTGCGGACGAAGACCGTGGATGAAGCGATCGCGGTTGAGAATCAGTCGCCATACGGCAACGCGGCGTCGGTATTCACCGAGAGCGGTGGCGTCGCCCGACATGTCATGGATCGCGCGAGCGCTGGGATGGTCGGCGTGAACGTCGGCGTGCCGGTGCCGCGCGAGCCGTTCTCGTTCGGCGGCTGGAACGAATCGAAGTTCGGCGTCGGGGACATCACGGGTCGCGGGTCGATCGAGTTCTGGACGCAGTCGAAGAAGATGACGACGAAGTGGAATCGTGAGGCGGGAGTTAACTGGATGTCATAGGGACATCGGGTGTTGCTGGGAACCGGGGAACGGGGAACCGGGAACAGTGCTTCCGAGAGGAGCCTCGGTTCCCCGTTCCCGGTTCCCGGCCCGTCCCTAGTCCCTTTCAGACGGGGGTCTTATGGCTGACCGAACGACCACGTTCACCGGCATAGAGTTCGAGAACCCGTTTCTCCTCTCGTCGGCTCCGCCGACAGAGTCCGAGAGCAACATCATGCGGGCGTTCGAGGCAGGATGGGGCGGCGTGGTCACGAAGACCATTGGGCTGCACCCGGTCGTCAACGTGGTGGGCGCGAAGGCGAAGTTCATGCGCACGTCGCCCGACGACGCCTACGTCTCGATGAAGAAGCGGCCCGGTGCGGCGCTGCATTCGTCGTGGAACTGGGAGCTCATCTCCGACAAGACGCTCGACTGGTGGGTGCCACGCATCCGGCGCATCAAGGAAGCATTCCCGAATCGCGTGCTCATCGCGTCGATCATGGCGGGTTCGGGCAACGACAAGGAGCTCCGCAACTGGCAAACGCTGTCCGAGGCGTGTCAGGATTCGGGCGCGGATGGATTGGAGCTCAACTTCTCGTGTCCGCACATGGACCGGAAAGACATGGGGTCCAACATCGGGAAGGATGAAGGCCTCTGCTCGGTCGTGACCGAGGCGGTGAAGGAAGTTGCGAAGGTTCCCGTGTGGACGAAACTCACGCCGGCGACGCAGGACATCGTTGTCGAAGCCGCGGCGTGCTTCCGGGGCGGCGCCGATGCGATCGTGTCGTCGAACACCTTCCCGTCGCTCCCGATCATCGACCCCGAGACACTGGAGTTCGAGATCAACGTCGATGGTCTCGTGTCGAGCGGCGGCCTTGGCGGCCCGGCGATCCTGCCGCTCTCGTTATGCAACATGGCGCGCATGTGCCAGGCGTTCCCGGACAAGGCGTTCTCGGGGATTGGCGGGATCTCGGAATTTGCGCAGGCGCTCTCGTATTTCCTGCTGGGCACGGGCACGGTCCAGGTCTGCACGGCAGCGATGCTGGATCACGCCGTTGGACCTAACGTGATCAAGAAGCTGCTCGCGGGCTTCGACCAATTCGTCGAGAAGCATACGGCTGACGGATGGACGTCGCTCGCTGATTTCCGCGGCGCTCGGCGGGATCGGATGGTGCTGCAGTCGGAAATTCGCCGCCCTGAGGGCGATGAGTACCAGGGCGGATACGAAATCGTAGAAGGCTACGCGTCGCCAGAGCAGGCGGCGCGCGTCTGATCGTCATTCCGAGCGCAGCGAGGAATCGCCGTGATCCCCGTAAAGGGGCCTCTCTTGCGGGACGATGGCGATTCCTCGCTGCGCTCGGAATGACAAAGGAGACCCTATGAAACTCGACGCGATCGTCAAGGGTGGAACTGTCGTCACGCCTGGCGGAACGTTCGTCGGCGACGTGGGGATCGCCGGTGAGAGGATCGCCGCGTTAGGCTCCTCGCTCGATTCGCCCGGGGCCAAGGTCGTCGACGCCTCCGGCCACTACGTCATTCCCGGCGTGCTCGACGTCCACGTCCATCTCGAGCTTCCGTTCTGCGGTACCGTCTCCGCCGACGACTATAGAACAGGCACGCGCGCCGGTGCGCGCGGCGGCGTCACCACCGTCATCGACTTCGCCATCCCGTACGCCGGCGACTCGCTCAACGACGCCGCCGACAAATGGATGAAGAAGGCGGAGGGAAAGTCGCTCATCGACTACACGTTCCACATCTGCATCACGCGGTGGAACGAACATAAAGACCAGATCGAAGGGATGGTGAAGCGAGGCTTCACGACGTTCAAGGAGTTCATGATCTACGAGTCGGAGGGATGGCAATCCGACGACCGCGCGCTCTACGGAACGCTGGAGAAGATGCGCGAGTACGGCACCATGCTGCTCGTGCACGCGGAGTCCGCCCGCGTGCTCGACGAGCTGATCGCGCGGCATCACACGCCCGAGCTGATGCAGCAGTTCGGTGCTCGCCTGCATCCGATGACGCGCCCGAACTTCGTGGAGGCCGAGGCGATCCAGCGTGTGGTGCAGTGGTGCGAGGCGACGGGTGGGAAGCTCTATATCGTCCACATGTCCACCGGCGAGGGCGCCGACATCATCCGCGCCGCTCAGGCGCGCGGCGTACCGGTGATCGCGGAGACCTGTGCGCAGTACCTCGTGCTCGACGACTCGGTGTTCGGTCGTGAAGACGGCCACCTCTACGCGTGCTGTCCCCAGGTGAAAAAGCCGAAGGACGTGGAGCGCCTGTGGGAAGGCCTGAAGCACGGCGAGGTCTCGGTCATCTCGACGGACACGTGCACGTTCACGCGCGAGCAGAAAGCAATGTGGGAAGGCGACTGGACGAAGATTCCGATGGGACTGCCGGGCCTCGAGACGCTCCTGCCGTTGACGTACACGCGAGGTGTGTTAGGCGGCCGGCTGTCGATCGAGGAGATGTGCATGAAGCTCAGCACGAACCCGGCGCGCATCATGGGATTAGCCCCGCGCAAGGGCTCGATCGCGATCGGGGCGGACGCGGATCTTGCGATCATTCATCCGACGCGGACGCACAAGGTCGACCCGAAGTCCATGGAGACGAACGCAGACTGGTCGCCGTACAACGGGTGGGATCTGGCCGGCTTCTCGAGGACGACGCTTTCCCGTGGCGAAGTCATCGTGGACGACTATCGCGTGGTCGGGAAGGAAGGACGCGGCGTCTGGCTGAGAAGGGAACCGGGAACGGGGAACCGGGAACAGCGGGAACAGGGAACCGGGAACGGGGAACAGAAACCCCGAGGAGCCTCGGTTCCCGGTTCCCAGTTCCCGGTTCCCGCGGGCGCTGGCGCCCAATGACCACGCAAACGGGCGTCGAGCCGCAAACCTTCGCCCCACCGGCTGCTGGCGCATCGGACATTAGCGCCAGCCCGCTGTACAATCACGACCTCGCCCCAACCGCGCCGGAACGCCGCACCTGGTCCACCTACAACATCGCGGCGCTCTGGATCGGCATGAGCGTCGTCATCACCACGTACACCCTCGCGTCGGGCCTCATGGCGCAGGGGATGACTTGGTGGCAGTCGATGATCACGATCCTGTTAGGCAACACGATCGTGCTCATCCCGATGATCCTGAACGCCCACGCCGGCACGAAGTATGGCGTATCGTTCCCGGTGCTCTGCCGGGCGAGCTTCGGCGTCCGCGGCGCCAACGTGCCGGCAATCCTGCGCGCGATCGTCGCCTGCGGATGGTTCGGCATTCAGACCTGGATTGGCGCGTTGGCGCTCGACGCGCTATTCGCGGCGGCGTGGGCGGGCTGGGCGACCGTTCCGGGCAAGACCGCGATCGCGTTCGCAATCTTCTGGGGCATCCAGGTCATCATCATCCTCAAGGGCACCGAGGGCATCAAGCTCCTCGAGAGCTGGTCGGCGCCGCTGTTGTTAGGTGGCGGGGCGCTGCTCCTCTGGTGGGGCATCGACCGCGGCGGCGGCCTCGGGCGCATCCTCGGCGAATCGGTGAAGCTCCAGCAGGGCAGCACGCCGTTCTGGACGCTCTTCCCGGCGGCGCTCACGGCGAACGTCGGCTACTGGGCGACGCTGAGCCTCAACATCCCGGACTTCACCCGCTACGCCAAGAACCAGCGATCGCAGGCGTTAGGCCAGGCGCTTGGACTGCCGACCACGATGACGGCCTTCGCGTTCATCGGCGTGGCGGTGACGAGTGCCACGATCGTGATCTTCGGCAAGGCGGAATGGGATCCGGTCGTGCTGGTGACGAAGATCGGCGGCGCCGGCGTGGTCATGTTCTCGGCGCTCGTCGTGCTGGCGGCGCAGCTCACGACGAACATGGCGGCGAACGTCGTGTCGCCCTCCAACGACTTCTCGAATCTGAGCCCGCGCCGCATCAGCTACGTCACGGGCGGACTGATCACGGCGGTGATCGGCATCGTGATGATGCCGTGGAAGCTCTACTCCGACGCCGCGGCCTACATCTTCACCTGGCTCCTGGGCTACTCGAGCCTGATGGGCGCGTTAGGCGGGATTCTCATCGCCGACTATTGGGTGCTCCGGCGCCAGCAGCTCGACGTCAACGACCTGTTCCGCGAGCAGGGCCGCTACACCTACCGCAACGGCGTGAACCCGAGAGCGATCGTCGCACTCGTGCTCTCGGTTCTCCCGGTGGTCCCGGGTTTCATCCGGGCAGTGTCCGTGCCGGGCGGCACGGTGAAGGATCCCAACTTCTTCGATCACCTCTACTCGTACGCGTGGTTCATCACGTTCGCGTTGAGCTTTGTGCTGTACTTGTTGCTCATGCGAGGACGACCGACGCAGGAGCGCTAGCGGTCATCCCTCGGCTGTCGGCTCGGGATGACACGCCGTTCCCGTCGCGCGCCTCCCGCTTCCCGGCAGTTTCGATTCCCGATTCCCTATTCCCGATTCCCGATCGATGCCACGCATCGTAAAGTGCGGCCTCATTCAGGCCATCCACGCCTGCAGCACCGCCGAGAAGCTCGAGACCATCCGCGAGGCGAACCTCGCGAAGCACATGGGCCTCATCGAGCAGGCCGGTCGCGAGGGGGTTCAGATCCTGTGCATGCAGGAGATCTTCACCGGCCCGTACTTCTGTGCCGAGCAGAGCACGCGATGGTACGACGCCGTGGAGAGCATTCCGGACGGGCCGACCACGCGGCTCATGCAAGAGATAGCGAAGAAGCACGAGATGGTCATCATCGTCCCGCTGTACGAGGAGGACGGTGCGGGGATCTATTACAACACGGCCGCTGTCATCGACGCCGACGGCACGTACCTTGGCAAATACCGGAAGAACCACATTCCCCATTGTGCCCCTGGATTCTGGGAGAAGTTCTACTTCCGGCCGGGCAATCTCGGGTATCCGGTCTTCAAGACTCGTTATGCGGATGTGGGTGTGTACATCTGCTACGACCGGCATTTCCCCGAGGGGGCCCGCGAGCTCGGCCTCAACGGCGCGGAGATCGTGTTCAACCCCTCGGCAACGGTGGCGGGGTTGTCCGAGTATCTCTGGAAGCTCGAGCAGCCAGCGCACGCCGTGGCGAACGCATTCTTCGTCGGCGCGATCAATCGAGTCGGGTACGAGGACCCATGGCGGATCGGTGAGTTCTACGGGCAGAGTTACTTCTGCGACCCGCGCGGTCAGTTCGTGGCGCAGGCGGCGCGTGATCGGGATGAGCTTGTGACGGCCGAGCTGGATCTCGACAAGATCCGCGAGGTCCGCAATGTGTGGCAGTTTTTCCGCGATCGCCGTCCGGAAACGTACGGAGGGTTGGTGAAGCTGTAACGCGACAGGCGACAGGCGACAGGCGGCGGGCAAAAGAGCGTGTCATCCCGAGCCGACAGGCGAGGGATCGCGATCATCCCGGTAGAGTCCTCTACCGGGACCGTCGCGATTCCTCGCTGCGCTCGGAATGACAGACTGGCGGTAATAGCAGCAGCCAGCAGCACGCGGCAGTAGCGCGCAGCACTCGGCTACCAGCCCAGCAGCGGCCCGCAGCGAGCAGCGGCCCGCAGCCTGCAGCCTCACCATTAGACTTCAACACGCGCTTCCGCTTACATCAACCGAGTCTCACCCGTGTCAGAAGACACCGCCGCTGGCCCCGCTGCCGTCTCCGCGTTCGCTGAGCTCGGCCTCGATCCTCGCATCACGGCCACCCTAACGACCCTCGGCTACGAGGAGCCGACGCCCATCCAGAGTGCCGCGATCCCAGCGCTTCTCGAGGGGCGCGATGTGCTCGGGCAGGCCGCAACGGGCACGGGCAAGACCGCCGCATTCACGCTGCCGCTCATTCAACGGGCGGCGCTCGGCGTGGAAGTGGTCGGCCGTGTGGTCGAAGGCGCCGAAACCGATGACGGCGCAGACGATGCGGCGATTGATGTCGAGCGTGGCGGCCCCGCCGTCCTCATTCTCGTGCCCACGCGGGAGCTCGCCATGCAGGTGGGCGAAGCCGTGCACAAGTACGGGAAGGGACTCGGCATGCGCGCCGTCCCGGTCTACGGTGGCCAGGACATTCGGCGGCAGCTCCGCGCGCTCGAGCGCGGTGCGGACGTCGTGATCGCCACACCGGGTCGCGCCCTGGATCATATCCGTCGGAATACGCTGAAGTTAGGCAACATCCGCTCGGTCGTGCTCGACGAAGCCGACGAGATGCTCGACATGGGCTTCGCCGAGGACCTGGAGGCCATCCTGTCCGCCGCGCCGACCACTCGGCAGACCGCGCTCTTCTCGGCGACGCTGGCGCCGCGCATCCGCGCGCTGGCGGAACGGCACCTCAATCATCCGGTGCGGGTATCGATCCCGGGCGAGCGCGCGGAAGCCGGCGCGCTGCCGCGCGTTCGGCAGACGGCGTACATCGTGAGCCGGGCTCACAAGATCGCCGCGTTAGGTCGATTGCTCGATGTCGAGGCGCCGACGCTCGCGTTCGTGTTCTGTCGCACGCGCACGGAGGTCGATGAGCTGACCGAGACGCTGAACGGCCGCGGGTATCGTTCGGAGGCGCTGCATGGCGGCATGTCGCAAGATCAGCGTGACCGGGTCATGCGTCGGGTTCGCGCGAACGCGACCGACCTGCTCATCGCGACGGACGTTGCCGCGCGCGGGCTCGACGTCGAGCACGTGTCGCACGTCGTGAACTACGATGTGCCGTCCGCGCCGGACGCCTATGTGCATCGCATCGGGCGAACGGGGCGTGCCGGCCGCGAAGGCGTGGCGATCACGCTGTGCGAGCCGCGGGAGCGTCGGCTCCTGCGCAACATCGAGAGCGTGACGAAGCAGAAGATCGAGATCTCGACGGTGCCGACCGTTGCTGACCTGCGGGCGCGGCGTCTCGAGCTGACGCGAGGCTCGCTCGAGGAGGCGCTGCTCGAGGGTGAGGAATCGCTCGAGACGTATCGCGTCGTCGTGAACGCGCTTGCGGCGGAGTACGACGTGGTGGACATCGCGGCGGCGGCGGTGAAGCTCGCCGATGAACGTGGCCGAGATGGTGATGGCGCGGAGGAGGAGATTCCGGATATCCAGTCCGTAGAGCGGCCGCGCCTGGCGCGTGAGCATCGTGGACCGCGCGACGAGCGTGGTGGGCGCGGGGAGCGCGCGGTCCGGGGCGAGCGCACGTTCCGGGAAGATCGTGATCCTCGAGCCGATCGAGGCTCGCGTCGGGGCGGGCGCGGTCGTCAGGCGGACCTGGACGTAACGCGCGTGTACGTGGGTGCGGGGCGGAAGTCGGGAGTTCGTCCCGGGGATCTCGTCGGCGCCATCGCGAACGAAGCGCGCGTGGACTCGAGCAACATCGGGGCGATCGAGATCGCGGACCGATTCTCGTTGGTCGAGGTGCCGGAGCGGATGGCGGAGCGGATCATCGACGCGCTACGGAGTTCGACGATCAAGGGCAAGCGTGTTACCGTTAGGCGGGATCGTGATTTCGAGGCTGGCGGGCGGGACTAGCAGGGAAAGCATCGCTTCTCGGGACTCGCATCGCTTCTCGTCAAGCTCATTTTCGGGGAAAACGATGAAGCGGATATTGCGGAAACTGCCGGATGAATCCCTCACTGGCTGCCCTCCTCGCACAACGAGCGTGAGATTTTGAGAACGACCCCGAGACGCTCATGCGTCCCGAGGACATTTCATTCCAATCCCGGCTCGTTGCGCAAGGGAGCGTCGATGCAAAGCCGGATCCGGCCGTTTCAGCAGCATCTGCTTCATCGCTGTGCCCGAAAAAAGCTTGCCCTACAGCGATGCTAGCCGGACCACTTCAGGCAGGAGCTGTTATCCGGTCTGTTGCACGTAACGGACACACGCTATATCCAGAATCTCCCTCGAACTCGAGATCGATCATGAGCCTCACGCGGTCGTCAGTCGTTCTCATGCTCGCGGTGCTCGTCGCGGGGTGCAGCGCCGAGCAACCCAAATCGCAGAGCGCCGCCGGCGAAGCGGCCAGTACCGACAAGACCTTCAAGCCCACGCAGTACTCGGTCGCGGACTTCTACGCCAACAAGGGCTTCTTTGGCGCCTCGTTCTCGCCCGACCGCCAGAAGATCCTCGTGGCGTCGAACACCTCCGGGATCTGGAACGCGTATGCCGTCCCGGCTGCGGGTGGCGACCTCGAGCCGCTCACGAAATCGACGACGAACTCGATCTTCCCGATCTCGTACTTCCCTGGCGATGCACGAATCCTCTACTCGTCCGACCAGGGCGGGAACGAGCTCTCGCACCTCTACGTGCGTACGCCCGAAGGTACCGTCACCGATATCACGCCCGGCGCGAAGCTCTCGGCGCGGTTCGTCGGTTGGGCCGGCGACGACAAATCGTTCTTCATCGCCACCAACGAGCGCGATCCGCGCTTCTTCGACGTGTACGAGGTGAAGACGGACGGCCTTGCGAAGAAGCTCGTCTACAAGAACACCGACGGATATAACATCGCCGGCGTGTCGCGCGACAAGCGTTATCTCGCGCTCGTGAAGAGCTACACGACGTCGGACCAGGACATCTTCCTGCAGGATCTCCAGAAGAACACCGCGACCAACATCACCAAGCACACCGGTGCGGTGAACAACTCGCCGGCCGATTTCTCCCCCGACGGCACGAAGCTCCTGTTCGTCTCCGACAGCGGTCGCGAGTATGCGTCACTCCGGGCGTACGACCTCGTCGATGGATCCAAGAAGACGGTCTATGAGCAAAAGTGGGACATCCTCGGCGCGGGCTACTCGAAGAGCGGCAAGTATCTCGTTGTGGGAGTGAACGAGGACTCGAAGGCGGCCGCCCGGGTGCTGGACGCGAAGACACTCGAGCCTGTGTCGCTGCCCGACTTGCCGACGGGACTGATCCGCGGCGTCGAAATCGCGCCTAACGATTCGCTGATCGCGTTCTACGCCAGCGACGGCAGCGTGCCGCCCGAGCTGTACGTCGCCTCCGTCGGCGCGGCGCCTCGCCGCCTGACCAATGCGCTCGACCCGAAGATGAAGCGCGAGGATCTGGTCGTCCCGACGGTCGTTCGCTTCAAGTCGTACGACAGCCTCGAGGTGCCGGGCGTTCTCTACAAACCGCACCAGGCATCATCCGAGGCGAAGGCGCCGGCGATGGTGATGGTACACGGCGGGCCGGGAGGTCAGGCGCAGGTCGGGTACTTCGAGCTCACGCAAGCGCTCGCGAACCGCGGCTATGTCGTGTTCGACATCAACAACCGCGGCTCGAGTGGTTACGGCAAGACGTTCTTCCAGATGGACGACCGCAAGCACGGCGAGGCCGATCTTGGCGACGTCGTCGCCGCCAAGCGAATGCTCGCGGGGCTCGGCTACGTCGACACGACGAAGATCGGCATCATCGGCGGCAGCTATGGCGGGTACATGACGCTCGCCGCTGTGACGCTGCAGCCCGATGCATTCAAGCTCGGCGTGGATCTCTTCGGCATCTCGAACTGGGTGCGCACGCTGTCGAACGTGCCGCCGTACTGGGAATCGTTCCGCGAGGCGCTATACAAGGAGATGGGCGATCCGAAGACGGACTCTGCTCGCTTGCGCCGCATCTCGCCGCTGTTCAACGCCGACAAGATCAAGGTGCCGCTCATGGTGCTGCAGGGCGCGAACGATCCTCGCGTTCTCAAGATCGAATCCGACGAGATCGTCGCCGCGGCGAAGAAGAACGGCGTGCCGGTGGAGTACGTCGTGTTCCCCGACGAAGGACACGGGTTCGTGAAAAGGGAAAACGAGATCCGGGGCTACTCCGGGATTCTCGCGTTCCTGGATCAGCACCTCAAAGGCGAGAAGCCGCTGGCGGCCGACTCCGCGGCGAGCATCGCTGTCCCGGTGACTGGTAGCGACTCGACGAAAGGTGGAGCGAAGCGATGACGGTCGTGGCGCCGGCGAACGTCCTCTACGACGTGGTCCAGACACCGATCGACAGGCTGGTCGTCGCGAGCGACGGCTCCGCGATTGTCGGCGTGTGGATGGCGAACGCCGAGCCGGATGACGGGAGCTGGGCGGACCGGCGTGGCGCGGACTCGCTCCTCGACGAGGCGCGCCGCCAACTCGTCGCGTATTTCGCTGGCCGGCTTCGGGCATTCGACCTGCCGCTCGCGCCTAACGGGACGGAGTTTCAGCGGCGTGTGTGGACCGAGCTCACGAAGATTCCCTTCGGCGCTACGATCAGCTACGCGCGGCTGGCGCGACGTGTGAGCAACGCCGCGGCCGTGCGAGCGGTCGGCGCCGCGAATGGCCGCAACCCGATTCCGATCATCGTTCCGTGTCATCGCGTCATTGGAAGCGATGGTTCGTTGACGGGGTTCGGCGGCGGACTCGCTCGGAAGCAGTGGCTGCTCAACCACGAAGGAGGACAGATCGAGTTATAGAAGGCGCAACAGAACAGGTTATTGGTTACTGGAATTGGTAATTGGTTATTTGAACCCTCGGGATGCTCATCGCGCAGCGAGACGCATCCCGAGGGTTCTGATTACCTGTAACCAATTCCAGTAACCAATTACCAGTGTAGTCCGACGTCTGTCGTGGAACCTCCGCCGGGTTGTCGTCGTATGTGATGCTCATCACCGGCGCAGAGGTCGGGATTCCAATGGACAGCACGTCGAATTCAGCGGCCGGCTCCACGAGCAGGTCGCTCGATGGCGTCTCCTCGGCTTCCTCCGACAGCATCATGATGTGGGGAGCCAAGGGGTCGGGGAAGTCGATCTACATCGCGTCCCTCGTGTACTGGAGTCCGCCCGCTGACGCGGCGCGACGCGTCTGCGTGTTGCCCGCGACCTCGGCCGCGGCCGAATGGGTCGCTGATCGGGTACGAGCGATAGCTCGCCTGGAAGAGGGGGAACCGGGAACCGGCGGGAGCCCGCCGCAGGCGGGCAGATGGGAGCAGAGCATCTACGGAGCCTCGGTTCCCCGTTCCCCGTTCCCGGTTCCCGCTGTCCCCGAGCAATACAAGACCCTAGTTGAAAGACGCCTCGACTTTCGCCTCTACACGCTACCCACCACCGCCGGCCCCATAACGCGGCTCCTCAACACCGAGTCGCGCTACGAAGCCAGCCTCAACTTCTGGGACGTCCCCGGCGAAGTGTACGACGGCGACATCCCGCCCAACATCCTGCGCGAGATGACCCGCGCTCGCGGGCTCATTCTCCTCATCAATCCCAGCTTCGTGCCTGACGAGGGTCGCGCGCGCTACTACATGCGCTTCTTCGACCGCACGCTCGGGCGACTCAAGTTCGCGCTCGCTGACGCCGCGCGACGTGGCGAGCGCGTGCCCTTCGACGTCCGCACGAACCAGCTGACGATCCCGGTCGCCGTGTGCCTCAGCCAGATCGATCGGGCGCCGCAGTTCATGGATGCCGAGCCGAAGGCGCTGTTCGAGGAAACGGTCGGGGACACGGCGCCTGTCCTATATTCGTGGCTCACACGGTTCGACATCTTCAAGCTCACCGCGTTAGGCAGGCCGCTCCGCCGCGTCGGTGACCGCGAGGTGCTCGACGGGGAGCCCCGGCCCAAGTTCGTCCATCTGCCGATCTCGTGGATCGTGGGGCAGCATGACCGCACCTGACACCGCTTCCGGCGGCCCTCGGCGCGCCATCTGGGGTCTCGTCAACGACGGATATGCGCTCGTCGCCAAGACCGCGAACCTCTCGTACGACGAGGCATTCGAGCTCTGCCGCGTCCCCGATATCGGCGATCCGAGCGCCTATCTCGATTCGGGACTCGCCTACCTGCACGCGCCGAAGTGGGGCCACGTCTTCGCGCGGTATTTCACGAACGCCGACCGCGACTCCGCGGGACGCGCGTCCCTCGTGTACGATGTCGTCGCGCTGAACGACGACGAGTTCGCGGCGATCGGCAACGACGCGTTCGCCGCGCTTCCGCCACTCGCACGGGATCACCGTCCCGAACGGTTCGGCGAGCTGCCGATTCCCGCGCTGACGCCTCGGGACGAAGCCACGAGCGCGGCCCGGCTGGCAGAGCTGCTGAAGGCCGAAGACCAGACGACGATCACCACGCTGCTCGCGGCGCTGCTCGCTGGCGACCGCGTGCTGTCGTTCCTGCCTGGGGTTCGCGCGGAGACTGTCGAGTGCCTGACGCTGCTCGTGCCGCCATGGCTCCGCTCGGCACTCACCTTCCAGATCCCCACCATCGACGTCCCGAAGCACACGCCTCGGCTCACCGTCGCCGAGCGGCCGCACGCGCTGCTCGTGGAGCGCGAGTGGACGGCCATGCTTCCGCGGGACGCGGCCGATCCCCGGTTCGCCGATCCGGCAGCAACGGCCGGGCGACTCGTGGCGTTAGGCAAGACCGGTGACCGGCTCCATAGGGCCTGGGCGGTCGGTGCCGTGCTGTCGCCCGAGGTCGCTCCGACTCAGATCGACCTCGGCGCCGAGATCGCGGGCATCCTACGGATGGACCTCCTCCACGAAGGGCTGCGCTCCGGCGACCTGCGGCGCGCGGTGCTCGTGACGGCCCGCGCGGTAACCGACGACGAGCGTCTTCGTCTTGCCGACGCACTGTTCAGGCACGCGGCAGCCGATCGCGTGGCCGCGTCACTCGCGGACGTTGCTCGTGGAGAACAGCGTGGTGCGTGGAGTGCAGTGCAGGCCATCTCCATCGCCGTGGGTCTGCGCCGCGACCAGCAACGCGACCGGTTCACGAAATTCTTCTCGACTCTTCTCGACGGGCTGCGCGCGGTTCCGCGTCCTGCCGAGGACGACAGCGCGCGCGCCGCGCAGGTCACCCTCGCGTGCGCCGCCGCCGCGCTCGACGATCTCGACCGGTTCCTCGACGTCGCCGATCCCGCGTTGCCGTGGGAGGCCGCCTGGCACAACGGCACCGCCCGCTGGGTGAAAGGACGATCCCAGGTTGCGCGGCTGTTCGACGCGCTGGCGGCGAGGGGCACGTCGTACGGCGACGCGGTCGATGGCGTGAACGCGATCGCGGCGGTCGTGGCCTCCGCGGCGGGTCGCGCGCGAGAACGCGCATCGGCGATCGGTCTCGTGGTCGTCAGGCGGACGTTCCGCGAGCGTGCGCTGCTCGAGCCTCCCGACAAGCTTGGCCAGCTCGCCGATGGCCTCGTGCGCATCTGGTCGGCTGGGAAAATTGACGCGAGCGCGCCGCCGCCTGACGACGCCGAGCGTGCGCTGCGGCGGCTCTTCGGCGTCGGCGAGCCTCTGGCCAGTGGCGGCGACCCGCGTCGTCTCGCGGCCGAGCTCTCGCGGACGATAGGCGATGCGCCGGGAGGTGAGGTCGAGCTGGTGGGCTGGATCGTCGCCGCGCTGGACCGTGCTCATACGGGAGCGATCGGTGATGCCCCGGTCCGCGTGGCGACCGTGCTGCTCGACGAAGCGCACCGTCTCGCGCCACGCAGCGAGCTCGCCACTCACATCGGGCGCGTGCTGCTGCATTTCGCGACGACCGACGCCGCCTTCGTTTTCAGGCCGGGATGGCTCGAGCTCGTGCGGCGCGTGGACGACGTGGTGCGCCGCGAGCTGCTGGCGCGAGCGCTCGCCTGGGTCGCTCGTGGTTACGCTGGCGGGCGGTTCACGATCGGCGCGCTCGTCGATGCCTGCGTAGCGTCTGGCGCGGAGGGCGGTACGATCGATGCGGTGACGGTCGCGCTACTCGAGTCGCATCTCGTGGCGGCGGTACACCGTCATGGCAATGCGACCGAGCTGGCGCTGCTGGCGGGCGTGGTCTCGGGGATCGCGACGCCTAACGCTGCTGAACGGTTGACGGACGCACTGCTGGGCGTGGTCGACGAAAGCGTGAGCGATGGCGTCCGCATGCGCCGCCTCGCGCTCGCGTTGCACGAGGTGGAGCGTGTGCGCGACGAGGAACGCTTCGCCGACGCCAGGGCGGCGCTCAGGCGCGCCACGGCACGGCGCGCCCTGTCCCCCGATGAAGAGCGCGCATTGCGCTCGTTCCTCGGCGTCGATGGCGGGACGGTCATCGGACGTCTGCTCGGTAAGCTGCCGAGCCTGACGACAGGTGGCGCGGTCGCCGCGGGTGAGCGTCGATGACAGCTCCGACCACGCCCACATCGCCCGTGGCGCCACCGACCATAACGCCGGTGCCGTCGCTTGCACCGGGTGACACGCACGACGGGTTCTTCCTCTGGGGCGCGCCCAAGGCGGGCAAGAGTGGCTTCATCGGCGCGCTGTATGGCCTCTCACGCGGTGACGACGGGGAACGGTGGACCGCCCACCCGAAGGACTGCGACGACCCGCACACACAGGCGATGGTGCTTCGCGCGCACGAGGAGCTGAGCGAGCGGCGAAACACCAAGACCGGCGTGCGAGACATGCCGTACCGTCCACTGCGCCTAACGCTTCGGAAGATGAAAGCCGGCCGGCAGGTCGGCGAGCTGCGGGTCGCGCTCGTCGATCCGGCCGGGGAGTTCTCCGTCGACCCGGCGCATCGGCTCAGCTCTGCCGGAAAGCAGCTGTATCGCCAGGTATCGACGAGTCACGGCGTGCTGTGGCTCTTCGAGGCGACGCCCGATGGCGCCGCGTCCACGCTCGATCGACTCCTGATCCTCGAGCAGCTCGTGGCGCTCCTGGAGGCGGGAGGCGCGCCGCAGCTCGACCTGCCCGTGGCCATCTGCCTGAGCAAGATCGACTGCCTGTCGGAGGAGAAGCGGCGTGGGGCGCTCGCGAACCCGACCGAGGCACTGCTCGACCACCTCGGCGCCACGTCGCTCACGTGGTTCGAGGCCGTGTGCCCGACGCTGCGCTGCTTCGCGGTGTCATCGGCGGGTGTCGTGCCCGACAAGGTTCGGCCGATCGGATTGAATGAAGTCCTGGATTGGCTGCAGGATCAGCGCGCTCGCCGAGTTCGGACGGCGCGAGTGAGCGCGATCCGCGGGCGAGCGTTCGACTTCGTAAAACGCTGGACGTCGGTCGTGGCGAAGGGGACGATGCTGCTGGTCCTCGGCGGCGGTGTCGCGTTCGGCGGCGTACTCGTCGCCCGCAAACTCCTGCAGCCGACCGAAGCACCGACCGAGGTAGTCGGCCCTGCACCTGTCGTGCGGCCTGTCAGCACATCGTCGTCACCAGCGCCGGCAACGCCCGCGGTGCGGACTCGCCAGTCAGCGGGCGACGTGAACCGTGCGCCCACGCATCCCGTCGCGAAAACCGTCCCGGTGATCTTCGACGCGAAGGCGGAGCGTGACAGCATGCGCGCGGCGTTCGCGCAGGGGCTCGCCGCTCAACGCAGCGGCCAGAAGGGCTCGGCGTGGTTCCGACGCGCATACGTGCACGCGACGCGGCTCATCGAGCGCGGTCAACCGGGGAGCAAGGAGTATACGCCGGAACGGCTGATTCGCGCGCGCGCCTGCGTGTTGGGCGAGCTTCAATGTCCTCGAGCGGCAGTGAGCGAAGATCTGACGTGGGTGCTCGTGTTCGGTGACGACGCGCAACGCCGCACGGCGGTGCGCCTGCTCGAGCGGATAGGGGCATGACACTCACCGCCGCGATCGTGCTCAGCATGGCGGTCACCGCTGTGCTCGCGTTCCTGACCTGGCGGATTCCCGCTCGAATCTCGCGCGTGGCGACGCTCGTGGTGGTCGGAGTTCCGCTCGCGCTGCTCGTGGAACTGCTGCGCGGGCGCAATGCATCCCTGTCGTCGCAATCGCTGCAGGTGGTCGGCCAGTATGCGTTTTTGCTCGATACTCTGCGCATCGGGTCGGGGTTTGGGGCGGACGTGCGCATCCCGGCGCCGAACAACGGACGGAGCGGCACCGGCCTGGTGTCGGTCCACATCGGACCTAATGACACGTCAGTCGTCGTGCGGGCGGAGCCGGGAGCGCCCCCAGTCCGCGCGGGCCAGCGGGTACTGGCGGCAGCTCCTGTAGGCCGACGCGCCACGATTGTTGTCTCACGTGCCGGTGCGGCCCCCGCAACGGTTCGGGCCGCGATGCCGTGGTGGCCGATCGGATGCACGACGCGACTCGCACCGCTCTGTGCCGAACGCACGCTGACCACGGGCGGTGTCAGCGTTCGCGTGCGCGCGTCGGAGAGCGGTGCGTGGAGCGACGCCTTTGGGCCAGCATTCGCTCGGGTCCCGACGTTCGTGCTGTTCCGCCGCGACGGACACGTCTACATCGCTGCCGCTTCCGGGACGACGTTGACCGTGAACGGCGCGTCGCCACTCACGGAGACGCGGGTCGCCAGCGGCGCCATCGAGATCGGCATCGGACGCGAATCTTCCCGCCTTCGGGTGACGGCCGACAGACGCGCGAACCGTATGCATGTCCTGTTCGCGGGGCGACTGCTTGGTGACCGGTGGCCGCTTCACGCCGGCAGAGATCGCGCGGTTCACCGCGTGCAGTACGGGGCGTCGGCGTCGCCTGGGACCTTGCCGCTGATCGACTTCAACGGAGTGCCGTTAGGCGCAGGCACGCCTCCATATTCCGGCGCGCTCGAGTGGGCACCGGGCCGCTGGCGATGGCACGCCGATGGCCAGGTCCGCCCCATTGCGGTTGGCGAGACCGTCTTGCTCCCCGGGACGGGGAGCGCGCGATCCGAACGCGGTCACCTGGTTCGCCTCTCGGCGGAAATCGCGGCGGAAGGTACGCTCGCCCGGCTCGCGATCGTCTGGCTCCTGGGCGCTCTCCTGCTGGCGGCGTCGGCCAGCTCAGCATCGGGTCCGGTGCCCGCGCTGCGACTTGCCGTCCTCGGCCTCGCCTACACGTTGGCGATGGTTCGCTCGACGATCGCGATCCGCGTCGCGACGTCCGAGCCGTTCAACGCCGAGGCGGTGCCGACGACGCTCGTGTTCCTCATCGCCTTTCCAGTGCTCGTGTGGCTACTCGAGCGCATGCGCCACCACGATTGGCAGCGGTCGCTCAAGGCATTGGGCATGGCGCCATTGCTCCGTCTCGTCGCGGACGCTGGCGTCGTGGTGGGAGCCGCCATCGTGACGTACATACTGGCGGGTGGTGAGGACCGATCGCTGTTCGTCGTTTTCATCATTGTGGCCGGCTCGGCTGGACTCCTCGTGCTGCAGTCGCTGCTCGTCCCGCGCGAAGCGCAAGCGACAACGACCGGCGCGCCGCTCGGGATGTTCGAGATCGGCGCTGAGCGCGGATTCTCGAGTCGGCATCTCATGCGAGCCGTGGCGACGCTGCTCGTGCTCGTGGTGCTCTACATCGCGCTCGCGTTGTCACTGCGTGGTGTGCCGCCCTACCTCAGCATGGCGCTCTATAGCGTCGTGCTCCTGTTCGCGTATGCAGCGGCCGAGTTGCGAGGGAGGGTCTGGCCGCGGATGTCGCCAAGGCACTACCGGCTGGCGGTACGGGTCGCAGCGGCCATCGGCGCGCTCGGCGGACTGCTTGTCGGCCTAACGCTTGCTTCCCCTGGGATTGCATTGGGGATCGTTGGGATGGTAGGAGGCGGAGTGGCAACGGCTCTGGCCACGAGGTTCGCGCTGGCGCCACTCGTCGGACCGATCCGGTTGTGGCCGTACCACCGAAAGGACGTGCTCCCGCCGCTCTGGTTCGCCTTCGCGCCCGTCGCACTACTGCTCGTAGCGCAGTGGGGAGCCGTTCGGCGACTCGGGATCACGCTCGGCTTCGCGCTCGCGATTGCTGGCCTGCTGCTCGTCGTTCGGGTGTTCGCCGTGCTGTGGCACCGTGAGACGAAAGAACGCGTGGATGCGCACCTGCGCGGCACCGCTCCCGGAAGCGAGACACGTCGCCGGACGCCACTGTTCGTTCTCCTCGCACTCACGGTCTACGGCGGATACCTGGGCGCGGATCGCGGGCTCATGCTGTTGCTGGTGACGTCGGTGCTGGCGACGCTGGTGATGGCAACGGCCATGTTGGGACCGCGGCGGCTCGCGGCGTCGGTGGTGGTGCTGGTCGTCACGTTAGGCGCCGTCGGTGCGTGGCTTCGGGTGCCCCCGGCCGAGCTGGCGGCGCGTCCCATGACGCTCTCGACACCCCAGGTTCGCTTCGCGGCCGTTCGCCATCCCCGCGCCCTCGAGCGTCAGATGCTCGTCACGAAGAGCAGCGCCGCGCGCGAGATCGTCAGCACCCTGCAGCAGGACTGGGGCATGCGCGCGTATGCCGCGTCTGGCGGCACGTGGGGCAACGGCCTTTATGGCACGGCGTACACGCGCCGCGCGATCTCGGAGGACGTCGCTCTTACCGACAACGCCTATGCCGTGTTCGTGCTCAGCGAGCACGGGTTCGCTGGCGGAGCGGCGCTGTTGTCCGTCTACCTGGCGCTCGCGTTACTGCTGCTCGCGAGCGCGATGATTGCCGGTCGCGCCGTGAACGAGGTGCCGCGCGGCATCCTCCTCGGCGGCCTCGCGATGTACGTCGCCGTGCCGGCGCTGTACATGGCCGCGGCGAACGTGTCGTTGCTCCCGCTCACCGGGCAGAACCTGCCATTGCTCGGTTTGCGATCAGGCGCCGACGTCGCCTTCGCATCGTGGACGCTCGCGCTCGCCGTCATCGCGTTGCCGAGAGCCACGCGTCCCGCGCGTGGCGTCACGGAGCGCGCGGAGATCAACAGCCACGCGATGCGGCGCCTGGCCATTATCCTCGGCGCCGCGGCTGCAATGGTCGTGCTTATCGGAGCGGTCGTCCTTCGCTCGCTCTATCGTGCGACCCATCGCGACGTGGCGCCGTTTCAGCTCGCGACGTTTGCCGACGGCCTCCGCGCTGCCATTGACCGCGCCGACATCGTATCGAGCGGTGACTCGGTCGTCGCCGGTCCGGCCGCGCGCGGGAAGTTCGGCTATCGCGATGGCGACTTCGTTCAGTCCACACTCGAGCGGGCGAATGCCTTTGCGGCGAACCGGGCGGAGTACCGATCCCATTGCGTCGAGCGAGCGCCGTGGCTCAGCGGCGACGCATCCGGTGTGCAGGTCTCGGCCGCGGCGTGCAAGGTCGATCCGCCGGTGGGGAATGGCGGTCCCTGGATTGGCCGCCTCATGGCCGGCGCGACGCTCGCGTCGTCCGACACCACCGTGCGTGCCGGTAAAGTCGAGGTCGAGACCGATGTGGTGCTATCAGGCGGCCGGAGCGGTGTCGTGCTGACGCCGGAAGCAAGGGACGTCGTTAGGGTGTCGTGCCACGATTCGACAATCGCGTTCGGTGCTGGCGCGGACGTCGAGTGCATGGGAGACCCAAGAATTCGCGCACGTCGGTCCGGAACTGGTGCGGTGATCGATGTCATCGCGACTGGCACAGGGGTCACGAAGAACGGCAGCCCCGTCTCGTCAGGCGAGCGACTTCGATTCGGCGACATCATTGCCATCGACAGTTCGGCCACATGGGTCGTGGACGCGACACCGCGCGGATCGCTCGCGTATTCGCGCGAGCGGAACGGGCAGGCGATGCGGGCCATCATGCCGACGACGCCGGCGCTGGTCGCCCGCCTCGACTCGCTGTTGGCAGACGGCCTCCGGCTGCGGTCGCGCGAAGCGGCGTCGGACGTTGCGCTGACGCTCGATCGCTCGGCGATCGATGCCGTTCAGCGAGGCCTCGACCGACGGTGTGCGGAGGCCGCAGCGGGGGGCGTCAGGCAATGCTCAGCCATGATTGTCGACGCCGAAACGGGTGACATTCTTGCGTTCGCGGACTGGGCCAAGCCCGATGTGCGGGTCAGCAAGTTTGCGGCGTTGGATCAGAACTTCCGGAACCATCGATCGGCGTCGACGATCAAGCCCTTCATTGCGGCCGCCGTGCTGAACGAGTACCCCTCGCTCAAGTCGCTGGTGGTCGAGCATCCCGGCGAGCGGTTCGCGAGCGCCGCTGGCTGGCCTCTCGGATTCACGACGCCGATGAAGTCCGAGCTGCACGGGTGTCCCCGCGTTCCGGTGACGTGGGACTGCTTCATCCCGAACTCGAACAACTTGTACGCGGTGACGCTGGGCTTCCTAGGCGCGGCGGAGCGCGGCGCGAACGGCATGCCGGCGTTAGGTGGCGTCGCCGAAGGGCCGTGGTACGCGCTGAATGGCCTGCGCATGGTGCAGCGGCCCAGGTTCGACGTGAAGCAGGGTCGCCGGATGATCGCGAGCTCGCCACTCGCGCATCAGCTCGAGACGCTGTTCGATGCGCGGATCGGGCGCCAGTCCGGAGAGTTCGATGAGAGCCTCTGGCGTCCGCTCGAAGCGAAGCGACTGCTGCGCACGAATCCGCAGTGGCAGCTCGTGTCGCCGGACGTGCCGTCGCTGCCGCTGGACGCGCCCCAGTTCTCTGACCTGCGCTACCTCGCCGGGTTCATGATCGGCGAGAACGAGAACAACTGGAGCAACGCGGCGTTGGTGCGAGCGCTTGCCCGCATCATGAATGCCCGCGGGACTGAGCTCAGGCTCATCCAGCGTGTCGGCGACACGGTGCTCGCTCCGGCGGAGAAGCCGAGTGTGCACTTCACGACCGGCCGCGACGACGTGCTCGCCGGCATGCGTGGCGTCGTCCGCGGATCGGGCACGGCGGCACGCACGACCGGCGCGATGTTCAACGGTCCCGGCTTCGATTTCTTTGGCAAGACGGGAACGCTCGAGAGCCAGCGCTTCGAGCCGCTGTCGCTGTTCCTGTTCGGCGGCCGCGAGGCGAAGGCCAAGCCGCGCGCGTGTCCGATCGTGGGGATCGTGTACGTTGAATCCGAGCGTGGCGCGGCCGAGCGCCTAACGGGTGTGTCGCTGTTCGCCGATGTCGTCGCGCCGGTGCTGCGGGAACGTTACGGGTGGGGGGACAAACCATGTGTACTCGCACGGCCGGCGGGAGAAGCGCCTTGAGGAACGGAGCGCTGATCGGATTGCTCGTGGCCGCCGTTGGCTGCGATCGGGGAATGGACCTCATGCCGTTCATGCGACGATCGCGCATGACGATCGACTCGCTCTCGACCGAGAACGCGAGTCTTCAGAGGCAGATGGTCATGTTCGAGCGCATCTCTGCCGAAAAGGACACGTTGCTCCGCGAGGTGCGAGACGCGCACGTTCTGATCGAAGCCGTGGCCGAGCAGTTGAAGCACATGGACGGATCGCCGGCGAGCCTCGCAGCGATGGATTCCATCACGGCCGAGATGGGTGGGTCGGACAGCGCTAGCGCCGCTGGCGGGGAAGTGGGCGTCGACCCCGCGGGCGAGATCCCGGCAGGACCCGGAGGTTATCGCGATGTGATGCTCCGGAGGCTCGAGCACGTCAGACGACGTCTCGCCGATGTCGAGGACAGCTCGCGTGTGCGCGGGCAGCGTCTGCTCGAGGCGGCGAAGGACAACGACCGGTTGCGGGCGGAGGTGGAGGAGCACCTCCGCACGATCGAGGGCCAGAAGGATCTGATCGCGACGTACGTCGCGCGAATCGCCGAGCTGGAGACGCAGGTCACCGCTCTCACGGATTCGACCCGGAAGCTGACCGAGGCGAACGCGGTGCTTGCCCAGGAGAACGAGGCGCTCACCGACTCACTGAGGCGGATCACGTCGCGCGCGAACACGGCCTGGTACGTCGTCGGTTCCCGCAAGCAGCTCGTTCGCGCGGGCGTTCTCACGGAGGAGGGCGGCATCCTCGGCTTCGGCAAGAGCCTCACGCCGTCGCGCGCGATGGCGCAGGGCGTGTTCACGCGAATCGATCGGGTCCGCGATACGGAGATCTCGTTGCCCAGAGCGAGGCAATACCGGATCGTGTCGCGGCACGATCCCGATCTGGTTTCCGTGGAGGCGTCGTCGTCGGGGAGGACGCTTCGCATCAATGATCCGGAGCGCTTCTGGAGTGCGTCCGTGTGGTTGATCATCGTGCTCGAGTGACTGTGCCTGTTAAGTCGTTAGTCGGTAGTCGTTAGCTAATAGCTAACGACTACCGACTAACGACGAGCGGCCCTTGAAGACTCGGAGGAGATACCAGAGCGACGGGATCAGGACCACGGCGCCACCGGCGAGAACGGCCATCGTTTCCGCGAGCGTTCGGTTCGGTGCTGCGGCGGCGTTTATCGTCAGGTCAGGCGGGATGATCAACGGAAACTGGGCGAGCACCCAGCCCCACAGGACGAGCGTCACCCATGCTCCCGCGGCGACCCGAGCGAGTTGAAAGCGTCGCTGAAGCAACGATACCGCCGACGTCACCGCCGCCACGGCGGAGCCGGCGAGCACCAGCGTCGCCCATCCGGGCCTGATCAAACGAGCCATGACGCCGGTTTCGGCGCCTAACACGAGCGCAATGATCGCCAGTGCCATGGCCGCGACTGCCGCGCCGAGCGCTCGGTTGCGGAAGTCATCCTGTAGCGCGCGGTCGGCGGCGGCTTCGATCGTGAGATAGGTCGCGGCAAGGAACGAAAGCAGCGCGACCGCCATGGCGCCGACGGCAATGGTGAACGGCGAGATCCACGGAAGAACGTACGTGGCCGCAAACCCGGCCGTCCCGGAGTCAACGGCCTTCATCGCCGCGCCGACGTGGCCAGACACGACCGCGCCGACACACATGCCGAGCACCGCCGGCGTGATGAGGCTCGAGACGGCGAACGTCTGCCCCCAGCGGCGCTGCTCGGAGCGCGGTCCGTAGGAATAGGAGCGAAATACGAACGCCGAACCGCGCAGCACGATCCCGATGAGCATGAGCGAGAGCGGAATGTGCAGCACCGTTCCGAACGCCGCGAACGCCGGCGGGAAGCAGACGAACAACATGACCACCACGACGATGAGCCAGACGTGGTTCGCTTCCCAGATCGGACCGATGGCGTGCGCGACGAGATCCCGCTGCTGTTGCCGTCGAGGACCGGACGCGAGCAGGTCCCACACGCCGCCACCGAAGTCCGCGCCGCCAAACAGCACGTACGCGTTCAGCGCGACGATGACGATCCAGGCGGCAACTTCGGCGAGGGTCAGATTCATCGTTAGGTGGTCACCGCGTCGGCGCGCGGATGAACTGTTGACGCAGCAGGTACACGACGATCGCTCCCAGCAGCACGTACAGGAGCGTGAAGATCAGAAACGGCACCACGAGCCCCGGCATCGGCGTGACGGCGTCGGCCGTTCGCAGCACGCCGTGGATCACCCATGGCTGTCGGCCGACTTCGGTCACCGTCCAGCCGGCCTCGATCGCGAGAAAACCCATCGGTGTCACCAGCGCGAGCGCGCGCAGCAAACGGCGGTCGTCGACGACGGCGTCGATCGCGCGGCCGCGCCACCAGCGCCAGAGCGCCCACACCGACACGAGCGCCATGATCGTGCCTAACGCCACCATGATCTGAAACGCGATGTGGACGATCGCCACCGGCGGCCACTCGTCGCGCGGCACGGTGTCGAGTCCCTTCACCTCGGCGTTCGGGTCGTGAAAGGCGAGCAACGACAGGGCGCGCGGAATCCTGATCGCCCATCGCGTTTCACGCTCGTCGACATCCGGCCAGCCGCCGATGTGGAACGGCGCACCTCGTTGCGTCTCGAAGTGCGCCTCGAGCGCGGCGAGCTTGGCGGGCTGATGGACGGCCACACTCCTCGCACTCACATCACCGGAGAGCGGCTGAAGGATCGCGGCCGGCGCGCCGAGCGAGAGGGCGATCCCGAGGGCGAGTCGGTGGAACGCTGACCGGTTTCCGCGGAGGAGGGCAACGGCGTGGATCCCGGCGACGGTCAACCCTGTTCCGGCGTACGCGGCGAGAGTCATGTGGAGCGTCTCGGAAAACGCCGCGGCATTCGCCATCGCCATGAATGGCCTGACGTTGACGGCCTTGCCGGCAACCATGTCGAAACCCGCGGGCGTGTTCATCCAGGCATTCGCGATGACCACGAAGATTCCCGAGAGGACGCCGCTGACCGCCACGACGATGCCGGCGAACAGGTGGGCGCCTCGGCTCACGCGATCCCACCCGTACAGGTAGATCCCGAGGAAGATTGCTTCCGTGAAGAACGCAAACCCTTCGAGCGAGAACGGCATGCCGATGATGGACCCGGCAAAGCGCATGAAGCCGGGCCACAGGAGCCCGAGCTCGAAGGAGAGGACGGTTCCAGAGACGGCTCCGACGGCGAACAGGATGGCGGCGCCCTTGGACCATCGCTTGGCAAGGTCGAGGTAGACGGCGTCACCCGTGCGGGTCCAGCGCCACTCGGCGATCACCATGAGGGCGGGGAGTCCGATGCCGACCACCGCGAACACGATGTGGAAGCCGAGGGACATGGCCATCTGGCTTCGCGCGGCGAGTAGGTCGGGCATGGCGGCTGTGATCTCCGACACGTGCGCCCACCTGAGGTGGACGAATGAGCATCGTCGATGACCCAATAGACGGCGGTAATGCGTATGAAATGTACTTGACAACGGAATCGGTCGATGCTAGTGTGCGCCCCCTGGGAGTCGCGTCCCGATGTTCACGGCACGCCGCGCGCGGCGCGGATGTGCCACCTCGACCGTTCACCGCACGGCGAGTGAGAGCATCGAGGCGCGACTTTCGTTTTATCTGTGACTCGCGGCGGGATTGCGGGGTCTGGCAGGTTGTTTCGAGGGGGTCGCGCGCGCCAGCGCCGCTGACTCAACGTGAACCATATAGATCGCTTCGCCTACAGGAATTCGTATGAAACCGACCGTCTATCTCCCACTCGCTGATCTCTGCCCGACTGGCCCGCGCCAGTCGACCACGAGCTCGATCGCGCGGTTCAACGCCGGTCGCATCTCCGTGCGCCGTCTGTGGATCGAGACGGAAGGCAAGCAGGTCGGCAGTTACGATCACGGAAAGGACACCGCAGGTGGCTCGAGACCGAAGCGAATGCCGTGAGGCATTGCTTCCAACTCGCGGGAGCGAACCGAATCGCCCCACCTGCGCGAAGGCTGCCAGGTGGGGCGATTTGCATCTGGGCCGGTCTTGGAGCAGCAGCGCTGTTTGACAACCGATCGGTTACGAAAGATCAGAACGCTCCACTGCCGGCCGGCGGGGGCGCCAAGCCTGAGGCGTTAGGCGAACGCGACTCCCTGAGCCAATGGTGAGGTGGCCCCCGACGGTCCGTCGGTGGAGTGAGTGAAGTAAGTCGATAGTCGATAGTCGATAGTCTGAGCTAACGACTACAGACTCACGACTAAAGACTTTTTTCCGACGCGTATGGGCTCTTGCCGCGCGTCGTCCGGGGTTCGTAGTTCAAAGTCAGAACGTGTCACCGCCGCACGAGTCCTTTGCCCGACGAGGGCCGACGAGCGCGGACAACACGGTGACGAGATGCGGGTTCGACTCCCGCCGATCGCCGGTGGTACTATCGCCGCCATAGCTCAGCAGATTCAGAGCGCCTGGTTACGACCCAGGAGGCCGCGTGTGCAAATCACGCTGGCGGCTCTTTCCTCACATGGACACGACTATGAACGCCATGAACATCTTCGGCCGGCACGACGACAAGACGCTCGCGCAGTTGGCGGACGTCGAGCGTCGCGCCACGCGCGTAGCGCTCATGGCCGACGGCCACCTTGGCTACGTCATGCCAATCGGTGGCGTGGCGGCCTACGATCAAAAGGTCTCTGTCGTCGGTGTCGGGTTCGACATCGCGTGCGGCAACTGCGCGATCCGGACCGACCTCACGCTCGACCAGCTGTGCGGACTCACGAGCGCCGATCGGGCGCGAAACCCGTCACGTGTCATCGGCAACGCGATGCTCAACGAGTTCGCCGAACTGCTGCAGTCCGAGCTCAGCTTCGGAATCGGGCGTAAGAACAACGCGGACGACGCGCCAGTCGATGACCCGCTCTTCATGGATGACGCGTGGTATGTCATCCCGAACATCGGGCGCTACCGCGACGATCTCCGCGACAAGGCTCGCCGTCAGCTGGGGACGATCGGGAGCGGGAATCATTATGTAGACGTCTTCGTCGATACGAAGGAGCGTGTTTGGGTTGGCGTCCATTTCGGCTCCCGCGGCCTCGGGCACACGATCGCCACCAATTTCCTCGCGTTAGGCCAGGGCCTGCGCTGGGGCGACAAGGCGAAGGAGCAGGAGGTCCTTCTGGACCTCACAGCGCCGCTCGGGCAGGACTACTGGGCGCTGATGAACCTCGCGGGACGCTATGCCTACGCAGGACGCGAGTGGGTCGCGCGCAAGGTCGTGGAGTGGTTGGGTGGGTCGTCGGAGGAGGTCGTGCACAACCACCACAACTTCGCGTGGAAGGAAGAACACTGGGTGCCCGCGGTGGGAGCCGTTCAGGAGCTGGTGGTGGTGCGCAAGGGTGCGACGCCCGCATTCCCTGGCCAGATGGGGTTCGTTGGTGGGTCGATGGGCGACGACTCCGTGATTTTGCGTGGCGCTACGGAGCCATCACCTTCACTTACCGACGCCGAGGAGCGCAGCCGACAGGACGCAGCGCTCTTCTCCACCGTTCATGGCGCTGGTCGCGTCATGTCGCGCACCGAGGCGGCGGGGAAGCGCGACCGCCGCTCGGGACAGCTCAAGAAGTACAAGGAGGGTCCGCTTGCGGGTCAGGTCATCAACGCCGGCAGAGTATCGCCGCAGATGATGCAGCAGTGGCTCAAGGCGTCAGGGGTGATTCTTCGTGGCGGCGGATGCGATGAGTCTCCGCACTGCTATCGCCGCCTCACCGACGTGCTCGCCGCTCAGGGCGACACGATCGAAGTCCTCGAGACCCTGAGCCCTATCATCGTCGTGATGGCGGGCGAGAACGAGTTCGATCCGTTCAAAGACTAAGCTATCAGCCATCAGCCATCAGCTCAAACGGCGAAGCAACGAACGGCGCGCCCGTCTGTTAGGGCTGATGGCGCCCTAACGACTCACGTTCGAGTGGGTCGACCGAGCTCGATTATCGATTCCAACGATCGCCCGACCAATCATCGGGCGCTCGAGCTCAACTCTTCATCCGCTCGACATTCCCGCCTTCGGGTCGACGCAGCGTGGGTTATCGGAACCGTGCGCGGAGCCGCATCCATACGTGCTCCACACGGTATACCCAGCTCAATAACTCATCCGAAGGCCTTTCACCAATCACTCGGCGCCAGCCGACTCGACCACAGGAGGGCGAGATGTTGGACTTCACGAAGCACTTTGCGACTCGCCTGACGCGTCTCGCGACGCCGCAGGCCGAGCGTATCCCCGGGACCAGCCAGGTCCCCAACTCGGCGGGCGGGTACGCCTGGCCCGTCGACAAGTGGACGCGCTTCGACCGATTCCTGATCTTCGGGTCGGAGCGCGGAACGTATTACATCCGCGAGCGCACGCTCACGATCGAAAACGCGACGAACGCGCGCGAGTGCATCACGGAAGACGGGCCTCGCGCCGTGCGTCGAATCGTCGAGATCAGCGCGGCTGGCCGTGCGCCGAGCAACGAACCGGCGTTGTTCGCGCTGGCCATGTGTGCCGGACTGGGAGACGACGCCACGCGCGCGATGGCGCTCGAGGCGTTGTCCGAGGTAGCCCGCACGGGAACGCACCTCTTCCACTTCCTCCAGTATGTCCGCGGGTTCCGCGGATGGGGGCGTGGAGTCCGGCGCGCCGTCGGGCGCTGGTACACCGAGAAGCCGGCACCGGCCCTCGCGTACCAGATCTCCAAGTACCAGGCGCGGGACGGGTGGGCGCACCGCGACGCTTTGCGTCTCGCCCACCCGAAGGCGCCCACCGTCGCGCACGACGTGCTGTTTCGCTATGCGACGAAGGGGTGGGACGGCGTACTGGAGCTGGACGGGGTGAGCGACGTGGATGTGGTCGCGCTCATCGAGGCGATCAAGTCGCTCGCCCACCTCACGCCTAACGAAGCGGCCACGGTCATTTCGCGCTCGAAGCTCACCCGTGAGATGGTTCCGACCGAGCTGCTCACCCACGCCGTCGTGTGGGAGGCGCTGCTCGAGCGCATGCCGCTCACGGCCATGATCCGGAACCTTGGCGTCATGACGAAGGTCGGGCTGATCGCATCGGGAAGCGAGGCAGCGCGAACGGTCGTGGATCGACTGGCCGACCGAGAGGTCCTGCGTGGGGCGCGTGTGCACCCGGTTGCGGTGCTCGTGGCCATGAAGACGTACGCGCAGGGGCGCGGGATGAAGGGGAGCGGGAAGTGGACGCCGGTGACGCGGGTCGTCGACGCGCTCGACACGGCGTTCTACCTCACGTTCGACAACGCGCCCGTGACGGGCAAGCGGATCATGCTGGCGCTGGACGTCTCCGGATCGATGGGAGCGGCGGTGTTCGGCATGGACTACCTGACCTGCCGCGACGCCTCGGCGGCGATGGCACTCGTGACGGCCGCGACCGAGCCGGATCATCGGTTCGTCGCGTTCACGAAGGGTGACTATCCGTCGCAGTGGACGGCGACGCACGGGTCGCAGTACAACACGGGGCTCACGCCCCTAACGATTTCGCCGCGTCAGCGACTCGATGACGTGGCGCGCCAGATCGGGAACCTGCCGTTCGGGGGAACCGACTGCGCGCTCCCGATGGTCGAGGCGTTGAAGCACCGCTGGGCGGTCGACGCGTTCGCGCTCTTCACGGACAGCGAAACGTGGGCCGGCAACATCCACCCGGCGCAGGCGCTCCGCGGGTATCGGGAGCGCATGGGGATCGCGGCCAAGCTGGTGGTGGTCGCGATGGCGTCGAACGGGTTCAGCATCGCGGACCCGGATGATGCCGGGATGCTGGACGTCGTGGGATTCGATACTGCGACGCCTGGGGTGCTGGCGGAGTTCATGACCTGAGGCAGTTCACTGATGCCCGAGAACCAATGACCGACGACACGGAACTGAAAACTGGCCATGACATCTCGTGGTGTCATGGCCAGTCATGAGTGATCGGTCATCAGTTTTCCGTTTTCAGGCATCAGTTTCAAAATTCGCACAACAATCAAACCATGGAGGCGAACATGATGCAGCGACAGAAGCACATTCGTGCTCGCCTGACGCGTCTCGCGACGCCGCAGGTCGAGCGACACCGGGGGACGTGGTTGCTCACGCGTTCCGCCGAGGCGCCGCAGTGGCCCGTCGATGAGTGGGAGCGGCTCGACCGCTACCTCATCTTCGGCAGCGAGCGCGATATGCACGTCGTGCGTGGCAGAATCGAGGCGGATGGACCGCGCGTCGTGAGACGCGTCGTCGAGTTGAGCGCCCTGGGGCGCGTGGTCAGCAACACGCCCTGCCTCAGGGTCTTGGCGATGAGCCTAACGTTCGGTAACGCGGCCGCTCGCGTCATGGCGCGTGAGGCCGCGCCGGAGGTGGCTCGCACGCTCGATGAGCTGCGGAAGATCGTGCAGTATGTGAGCAGGATGCGCGGTACCGCCCTTGGTGCCGCGCCAGGAATCAAATGCGGAGGTGAACGCGGGGCGGTGGTGCCATCGGTGCGGCCGCCCCGCACCTCGCGACTCGTCGCGGGGTGAGCGAAGTTGCAACCAATTCATACTCAACCAATGACAAACAGGCTGAAGCAGTACCTCGATGCCGAGGAGCCGCGGATGCCGGAGGGGGAGGGGGACTACTGGGTTGTCGAGACGAGAACGTCCTTTTTGGTCGTCTCGGCCGACACGGCGCGTGCGATCGAACGCTCGCTCGCCCGCCTCTGGCGCCCGCGATGGCTCGTCTTTCGTGATCTGACCGGTGGACGGCGCCGACTCAGGACGGACGTGGTGGAGTGCGTGTTCGAATGTACCACTCGCCAGCGCGCGATTCGCCGCGCGTTCGAGCGCGACCGTCGCCGCGAGGAGAAAGCAGACAGGCGTCCGTGGGATGAGGACGATTGACATACCTAACGACTGTCGGTTGACGGGAGCGCCCGGAGCGACTCGACAGGGCCCCTCGGGGTCCTGTCGAGCGCGTTCTACGACGCCAGTATGACGGGAGGATCGTCCATGGAGGATCACGTCGAAGTCCTGGCCGCGGTTCCTACAAAGCGACGCGTGCCGATCGCCTGGTGGGTCGCCGCGGTTTTCGCGCTCGCCATCGCGGCCTACTCGCTCCGCTACGTGTTCCTCGGCGAACGCGCGTACACTCCGGAGCTCGCACCGTCGTTTCGCGCGCGCCCGCTCACTGTGATGGCGCACACACTGTTCGGGCCGATCGCGCTCACGCTTGGCCTCGTCAATCTCCTACCAGCCATGAGGCAGGGACGGCGGTGGCCGGTGCATCGATGGCTCGGCCGAATCTATCTCGTCTCGTCGATCGTCCTTGGCGTGGCGGGTCTGTCGCTGTCGTTTCACGCCACCGGCGGGCCGGGCCCGCGTACAGCGTTTGGACTTCTCGCGCTCGCGACGCTGGGGGCGTCGCTCATGGGTTATCGATCGATCCGCGTCAGGGACGTCAGGCATCATCGCGAGTGGATGCTGCGCAGCTATGCTCTCATCTTCGCGGCCGTGACGCTTCGCGTCTGGATGCCGATCCTCGCCACCGTTTACCAGGGACAGTTCGTGCCAGCCTATCGATGGTCCGCGTGGCTCTGCTGGGTGCCTAACGTCTTGGTCGTCGAGTGGATGATTCGACGCGGATGGCGGCCGCGGTTCGCGCCGCCCCAAGGATTCGCGGCGTCATGATGGGCGCGCCGGTGGCTCGCACAGCGCGCGCGGTCGCGTCCGGCGCTTGGCTCGCGCTCGCCGGGGTGGCGTGTGCCGCCACCACACGGGAATCGCGGATTCCCGGCGCGCGCGACGATTGTGAGGCGGCTGCCAGCCAGGTCGCCAACAAGACGGCGACGGCGGAAACGTTCAAGGCGCTTGCCTGGTGCGACGAGACCGGTCCCTCCGCGCTCGCCGCGACGTGGCGGAGTCTGCCTGCGGACACCGTTAGGCTGCGTACGTTTCTCCTCGCCAGTTCCAACCTTCGAGATGGGCGGATCTTCAGTGCGGCGCATGCGACCGCCATCGACTCCACTCGCCGAGCAAGAGAGCGCGCCGCGGCGCTCCTGATTCTCGTGGCGCAGCTCGACTCGACAGCGACTGTCACCGTTGTCCCGGCGTCGCGCAAAGAGGTGTGGCGGGCGCAGCTCGTGCGCGAAAGTCACGTGTCGCAGATCGCGGGAACGAAGCCCTTGCCGACCGACGCGCACGTCCGCGTGAATGCCCTCGTGCAGCGCATGGCCGTCGGCATCCCCACCGGCGCTGCCGGGCTTCGCGACCCACTCGGCGTTGCAGTGCAAGCGGCCCGATTGGATCTGAAGCGTTTGCCTAAGGTAGTCGGTAGTCGATAGCTCTTTTCAACCGTGCTCTGCCACGCATTGGCGGCCGGCTCCTTGCGGGGATTTCGCGGTCCTTTTTCACCCTCACCGCGAGGCGCATATCGATGGCAAAATCCCCGAAGATTGCCCCATGCCTGTGGTTCGACAATCAGGCTGAGGAAGCAGCGAGATTCTACACCGAGATCTTCAGGAAATCGCAGATCGTCGCGATCACTCGCTACAGCAAGGTCGGATTCGAGACTCATCACAAGCCAGCCGGCTCGGTGATGACGGTGGAATTCGAGCTCGACGGACAGCGGTTCACAGCCCTCAATGGCGGGCCGGAATTCAAGTTCAATGAGGCGATCTCCTTGCAGGTCTACTGCGATTCGCAGGACGAGATCGACTACTACTGGTCGAAGCTTGGCGCAGGTGGTGATCCAAACGCGCAGGTGTGCGGCTGGTTGAAGGACCGCTTCGGCGTGTCGTGGCAGATCGTCCCGAAGGGGATAGAGGAGCTCTTCAAGGACGAGAATTCCCCGGGCGCGCAGCGCACGATGGAAGCGATGCTCAAGATGAAGAAGCTCGACATCGCGGAGCTCAAGCGCGCGCACGACGGCGAGTTGGCAAACGTCTAGATCAAAGGGATCAGCGTCGTTTGAATTTCGGCAACCCTGAAATTCAAACGACGCTGATCCCTTTGATCCTGCTACCGCAGCGCTTCCACCGGCAGCTTGGCGCCCAACACCTCCACGCGCTCGATCGCCGGCGGCGTGGCGAACAGACGCGCCGCGTTGTCCATCAACGCCTTGGCGATCGGACCGTTCAGATGGGTCTGCCGACCGGTTTCGTTCTCGAACGCGTCGAAGACGCCGAACGTGGTCGGGCCGAAACGGAGCGCGAACCAAAGCGGGGTCGTCGTTTCCTGATTCGCGAGCTGAAGACCTTGCTGCAGGAGGGCGGCGACTTCGTCTTCTTTGCCGGCCTTTGCCTCGAGCCGGACGAATAAGCTGTGCTTGAGCATCTCATTTTCCTCGGTGAGGGGTTGTCGCTGGATGCTAGGCCAGCGCGCCTCCGGGGGGTATTGGCAAGAACGCCATTCTTAGTATCATACTTGCCATGCGCATCAGCGTCCTCACACTCGACGGCGTGTTCGACCTTGGCCTGTCCGCCGTCCTCGACGCGTTTCAGACGGCCAACGAGCTGATCGAGTTGTCCGACATGGCAGTGCCTCGATTCGACGTGCGAATCGTCGGCGTGCGAAAGAAGGTGACGACCTCACAGGGGCTCACGGTGCCGGTGCACGCGCCAGGAGCGAGGCCGCCCGAGTGTGTCGTGGTTCCGGCGATCGGGTTCAAGATGCCTGCGCCGCTCGAGGCGGCCCTGGCGAGGCCCGACATCGCGGACGCGGCGACGCTCCTTCGGCGCTGGGCCGCTCGTGGATCGACAGTCGCCGCGGCATGCATCGGCACGTTCGTCGTCGCCGAGTCGGGATTGCTCGACGGTCAGCACGCGACGACGACCTGGTGGCTCGCGCCGCTGTTTCGCAAGCGATATCCGAACGTGTCGCTCGATGAATCGAACATGATCGTGAAGTCCGGCCAGTTCGTGACCGCGGGGGCAGCACTCAGCCACATCGATCTCGCGCTCTGGCTCGTGCGCGGGGTGAGCCCGGAGCTGGCCGCGCTCACGGCGAAGTATCTGATCGTCGACACTCGGCCCTCGCAGTCGGCCTACGCGCTGACCGATCACCTGGTGCACGATGATCCTGTCGTCCAGCGGTTCGAGCGGTGGGCGCGCGCGCGCCTAACGCGCGGCTTTTCCCTCGATGAGGCCGCGAAGGCCACCGGGGCAAGCAAGCGCACGCTCGCCCGCCACATGCAGAACGTGCTCGGCAAGTCGCCACTGGCGTACTTCCAGAGTCTGCGCATCGAGCGCGCCGTGCACTTGCTGAAGACGGGGAACGCGAGCGTGGACGAGATCGCGGCTCGTGTGGGCTATGCGGACGGTACCACGTTGCGGACCTTGCTGCGGCGACGCTTGAATCTCGGCATCCGGGAAATCAGGAACTCGTCTCGCCATGCCGAGGTCGCGGCAATACCGCCTAACGCGTAGAGTCGGAAGCGCTGCTCGGTCGCACGAAAGCCGGAAATGATCCTGTCAGAACTCGCCCGTGCCGCTTCACCTGAACCCAAACCGTGTACTTACCCGGCTGCGGGAATGCGTAGGGGAAGTACAACGAGTCCGCCGGATCGAGCGCCGTGTTCATCGCGTGGACCATCACGCCGGGCGCGTTGCCCGTGAGGCGTGTTTGCGCCGCCAGCGATATGGTACCGAGCGGGTGGAGGTGGATGAACACCTTGCCATCGTCGCGAACCACGACGACATGCCCCGCCATACCCAGGAACGGTTCGAGCGAAGCCGTGTCGCCGGCCGGAGGGGTGGCGGCGAATCGCAGCCCCGCCTCCTCACCCGCGACGAGCGGCGTCGGATTCCGGTTCCACGTAAGCACCGTTCCGTCGGCCAGCACGGAGCGCATCGAATCACCCTTCTGACCGATCGCCCAGGTGTCGTCCGCGTCCGTCGTCGTGTCGCGCGTCGCCGAATGACGCTCGCCTGCCAACGTTACCGTGGACGTGAGCGTCTCTGTCAACCCGCTCTGGTGCACGATGTCGGCGAACACTCGGTACGTCCCCGCGGGAAGATCCGGGAGCACAGACGTGAACGTCACCGTGTCGGCGGTGCTCGGGTGCAGGTGGGCGAACGCCGATCGACCATCGGTCGCGATGAGGAACAGGTGCACGAGCTGGCCGTGATCCTCCATCAACGGCGTTGCCGAGGTGGCGCGACGCGCACGCAGCCAGGCGACGTCGTTTCGATGCACCCAAACGGAATCGGTGATCGCGAGCTGGAAGCGACGTTGCGCGGCCGTCGTGTCGACGGCGACGCGAACCGCGAGCGGTCGGAAGAGACCTCGAGTGAAGTCCGCGTCTTCCGCGCGCCACCACGCGCCGCCGCCAACGATGACGATCGCGAGGATGACCACCGCGCGGGCCATCGCGAACCGGGCACGTCGGCGGCGCTGTGCGTCTGGCTCCACGCCGGGCGGCAGCACACCCTCGCGCACCGTCGCGCCGACGATCGTGAACAGGCCTAACGCGAGCACCAGTGCAGCGATCGACAGCACGCCGGCGAGCGCGCCGTTGAACTGGAGTCGCCGCCCCGGAAGTGCGACCAGCGGCACGACGACGGTTCCCTCACCGCGCGCGCCGCTCACCGATACGGTAACGCTGTTCGACCCGGCGCTCATGACCCACAGCCGTGTCCTGTACCATGACGTGCTTCCCGGAATCGGGCTCGCCACGTCGGGTGGCGGTGCTCCGCCCGTCGCGTCGAAATGGTTGACGAACGCGGTGACGCGCGAAACGCCGGCTTCCCCTATGCGAATGTTGATGACGGCGATCCCCGGCACGACAGGCGGCGCTTCGACGTGCACCAGGACCTTGTACGGTCCGGCCAACCCGTCGAACCACACGTCGGGACTGCCGATGTGTGCGGACGAGACCAGCGCGATCGCCGCCACGAGAGCGGCGCGATGAAGCGAGCGCACTATCGCTGGACGCGCGCCATCCCGGACCCGATCCACAGTCCGATACGCGACGTGACGACGGCGGTCAGCGCGGCGATCCCGATGCCACGCGCCATATCGCCGACCGACTGCTCCGCCGTCCAGAACCGGTAGCGCCACGACCCAAGCTTGGCGTTGTAGTCCCATTGATCGGCGCCGAACACCACGTTGCGCGCATGCGGCGTGAGCAGAAACTCGGCCCACCACCAGTGAACGGCGAGCATGACCGCGACGAACGTGAGCCCGGCCGCGAGCGCCAGAAGCCAGTTCCGCCCTTCGAGCTTGCGCATGAGCAGGTCGATCGCGAGCGCCGGCGCGATGAGCAGAAGGGGGAAGGGCGGTGGCACCATGCGTGTCACCGGATTGTAGATCGGCGCGAGCCTCGGCACCGCCGGAAAGAGCTGCAACGTCCACATGAGGAGGAGCATGATCGTCATGTAGATCGCTGCCGTGGTCGTTGCGGGCCAGCGAAGCCGCGACGGACGCGACGTCGCAATGAGGATCAGTGGCAACCCGATCGCCGTCACGCGATAGAATCGGGTGCTGTGCATCTCGTTGGGAAACGCCGCGTACTCCATGATCACCGTCGCGTGCATCGTGAGCAGGATGCCCGCCGACATGGCGAAGAGGAAACTCAGGCGGCTCTGATCTTCGCTCGATGCGCGGTTCTGGCGTGCGAGCGCCATGAGCATCGCCCCGACCTGGATCGCGATCATCCCCCACGCGAGCACCATGTGCGGCGGGCTGATGATCTTGACGTCCAGCCCGTACGCGTCGTGCCACCAGTTATCGAACGGGGCCGAGGTGACCATCATGAGCGTGCCCCAGATGCACACCCACGCGCCTAACGGGCCACGGAAGCCCCAGAAGCGAACGCTCGCCGCGCGCTGGTCGGGACTGCCCCCGAACGTCGTGCGCAGCACCAGCCAGCCGCAGCTCGCGCCCGCCACGATCGCCGCGACCTGCTCGAGCACGTGTGGCGGCGACCAGAACGTGTCGCGTCCGATCGTACGGTGCCACGAGATGTCCCAGATCAGTCCGACGACGATGGACACGGACGAGAACAGCACGGCGTAGAGCGGCCAGACCTGTTCGGCCGCGCGCGCCGACGTGGTCGCAGGTGCTGCGACCAGGGTATCAGCGCGGGAGGCTTCGATCGTTGTGCTCATATAGCTCGAGGCGGGTCAGTCGATGCCCACCCTCCCCTTCACGGCTGCGATCAGCTTGGCGGAATCGTACCCCACACCATCCTTGAACACGGTGGAGACCTTGCGGATGACGCTGGGGTCACTCGTTAGGTCGCCCTGCAGCACGACGAGATCCGCCGCCTTGCCCTTCTCGACGGACCCGAGCTTGTCGTAGACTCCGAGGATCTTCGCGCCATTCGCGGTCATGATCTGCACGACCTGCGGTGGTGTGAATCCCGCCTCGATCAAGAGCTCGTAGTTCCGCTGATCGCCGAAGCCCGGTAGCGCGCCGCCAAAGCCCGTCGGATCCACGCCCGCCGCCAGTCGGCCGCCGGCCTTCACGAACTCGCGCTCGAACTCCATCGCGTTCTTGAACATCTCCGGCTTCATGGTCCAGTTCTTCGCCGTGTCGATCTGCGCGCGCATCTTGAGATACGCCTCGCGCACATCCGGGCTCATCGCCTCGAGCGTCCGCTCGTCCTTCGTCGGGCGATTCGGGAAGAATGGCTCGAACACCGCGAGCGTCGACGTCATTCCCACATTCTTCGACACCATGGCCGAGATCGCCGACTTCGCTGTGTCGCTCGTCATGTTCGCGACGCCCACGCGCGCGATGCTGTTGGAGGGACAGGCGTCCGGCTGTTTCTCCGGGTCGAAGTCCGTGGCCGTCAACAGGCCGTGCTCGAGATTGTCGATACCTAACGCGACGGCCTCGCGGAAGCTCACGGAGCACAGGTGTCCCGTCACCTTCATGCCGCGCTTGTGTGCCTCGTCGATGGCGGCCTTGAGCTCCGCGCGGCGGATGTCGGTGTAGGCCTTGATCCACTCCACGCCCTCCTGCGACCAGTAGGCAACGAACCGGCGAGCCGATTCGGGCGTCGTGATCTCGGCCATGCTCCCCGCGGAGCCAGCGGATCCACCGGTGATGTATGGGGCGGTCAGGTGCACGCGCGGGCCAGGAATACGACCCGAATCGATCGCTTCCTTCGTGTTGATCTCGGCATACGGGGCACGTCCACCGGTCGTGCGGATCGTCGTGACGCCGCTGCCGAGGTAGAGGCGCGGCCCGGTGAACGACATCTGTGCGGCGCGCCCGCCGGCCGCCGTGTAGAACAGATGGTCGTGCATCCCGACGAGCCCCGGAATGACGGTGCTGCCAGAGAGGTCCATCGTTTTTGCGCCGGCTGGTGCCTTCACGCTCGAGGCGGGACCCACGTCGGTGATCCTGCCGTTCTGGATGACGATGGTCTGGTTAGGCTTTGGTGCCGCGCCGGTGCCGTCAATGATGGTGACGTTCGTGAGTGCGACGACTGGCTCGGTCACGCTCACGTACTGGTTGCGCACCTGCTGCGAGAGCTTCGTCGCAGCCTGGGCGGAGAGCGTAGCGACCGGTAGAACGAGTTGGGCGAGAAGAATTGCGAACCTGAATGAGCGCATGGCTCCTCCTGGGACTACTGCACCGTGAACGCCATCATCATGTGCGCCGACAAATGCTCTGCGATGTGGCAGTGTAGCATCCAGCGTCCGGGGTTCGATAGATCAAGCAAAATGTCAGCCGTCGCGCCCGCCGGTAGGAGCACCGTGTCCTTCCACACGAAATTCGTGTTCGGCACGTCGTTCACGGCCAGCACGAGGAACCGCTGGCCGTGGATGTGGATGGGGTGCTGCATGCCGTGGAACGAGCGGCGCTCGTTCACGAGCCGGACCTTCACGACGTCGCCGCGTCGGAACCTCCAGTCGATGTCCATGTTCTCCTTGCCGGTGGCCGGGTCACGGAGGATCCAGCGTACCTGGTCCCCCGTCGCGGCCCAGTTCATACCCGGCATGGTGCCGCTCCACTCCACCGGCGTGAAGAAGATCGAGTCGAGCTGCATGATCTGCCGGGTGAAGAACGGCAGCCCCTGCGTTTCCATCGTGAGCACGAGCGCCTTGTCGGCGGGGCGCGAGAAATACCCGCGGTATCGCGCGACGCTCGCGCGCGCGGCGGTGTCGGCACGGAGCGTCTCGAACGATGCCGAGCTGTTCGATCTCCGCGCGCTGGCCGAAACATGCACGACACCCAGCGTGTCCTCCTCCGAGAAGAACCGGCCGTACAGATGGTCGAGCCCGCGCACTCGATTCACGAGCGCGATGTCACCTGGTCGATCGAATCGCACGTGCACCACGTACCGCTCGGCCGGTCCGATCACGACGCTCTCCACCCACTGCTCGCGCTCGTAGTTCCCGACGTCCCCCGCCACGACCTTCATTCGCGCACCCGGGAACGACAGGTTGAACGCACGGGTGTTCGATACGTTCGTGAAGAAGAAGCGCACGACCTCGCCCCGGTCGACCGAGAGTGCATAACGCGGCTCTCCGTTCACCAGCATCACGTTGCCGAACCGCCCCATGAGAGCGTGCGTGGTGGTCGACGCGCCGAATGGCACCATACCATCTTCGCCGAGGAGGAGGTCGTCGAGCATGAGCACCTGCTCACGATCGGCCGGCGAGAAGTAGTCGGGTCGAGGTGAGCGGACCATGATGTTGCCGTAGAGCCCGAGGTCTTGCTGGACGTCCTCGCGCACGTGTGGGTGATACCAGTAGATGCCGGCGTCCGGGAAGCGAAGGTGATAGGTGAAACGCTCGCCCGGAGCGACCGCACGCTGGGTCATATCGGGCACGCCGTCGTTCGCGTTGTCGAGGCGGACGCCGTGCCAGTGCACCGTCGTGGGCTGGTCGAGCGCGTTCGTGAGCTCGACGGTGATCTGCGCGCCCTGAGCGACCTGCAGCAACGGGCCCGGGTACTGGCCGTTGAACGCGAACATCGTGAGTGTCTGCCCCTTGAAGGGACGCCGAACGATGCCGGCGGTGAGGCGCAGTGTGTCGCCACTCGTCAGGCGGACGAGCGTTCGCGGCCGCGCAAGCGGGAGGCTGTCGGGATTCGCGGGCCGCGGCAGATATGGTGCCGCGTTAGGCCTGAGC
>DATCGG010000443.1:0-3827 GCA_036509075.1 Gemmatimonadaceae bacterium | reverse complement strand
GGTCGCGGCCATCCACCTCCACGATTGGCGTGATGAGCGTGATCAGGTTGTCGCGGATATTCCTTATATAGGGGCTTTCGTCCACCGCGAGGCGGTAGGCGAGCTCCATGAGCGCCGTTGGCGCGCCGGCCTCGGGTGAGTGGATCGTCCCCGTGATGTAGTAGACCGGTGCCGCACTGGCCGCGATCTCCTCGGCCACCTTGTCGTCCATATTGATCGTGCGGGGATCGGCGAGCTTCGCGAGCTTGGCCTTGTTCTCGTCCAGCTTCGCGATCAACTCCTCCGACGCGACCGCGACCGCGATCATCTCACGCCCTTCTTCGGTGGTGCCGATCGAGTAGACCTTGACGCGCGGGCTGGCCTTTGCGAGCGCCCGCATGTACTCGTAGACCTCCTTCGAGTACGGCAGCTTGGTCGGCGCACCGGCGATGTCGCCCAACACCGCCTTGGGTGTGGGCACGGGCTTGCTGGCCGGCAGGTAGTCCACGAGCGGCGAGAGGAAGAATGGCTCGGTCGTGTACTCTTTGATCTTCGCCGTGTAGGCCGAGTCGATGGGCTGGTTGGGATCGCGGCCGGGTTTGGCGGCGGAGAGATCGACAGGCGCACTCGCACCGGATTCGCGGCTCGTGGACGCGGGAGCGCTCTGTGCGAAGGCGGCGATCGGGAGCGCGGCTAACACGAGCCCGAACGCGAACGTAGGGCGTTTCATCATGACGCGTGGCTGATGGGACGATTGTGGGAGGCCGAAATTTATCGGAGGGGGCAGGGAGTTGTCATGACGGCCGCCAGGGACGCGATCCGCATGCGAGCGTTCGACGCTTTCACGGCGGAGGTCGAGGTGATTCCGCGCATCACGTTGCGCGGCGGCGACGCCCTCGACAGCTACGACGAGCCGCCCCCGTACGATGCCGGCATCGACGAGCCCACCGACGCCTATCTGGAGACATTCGCGTTCAACGGCCTCAATTTCCTCGACGCGGCGTCGTGGCGGCACTATCTCCCGCGCCTGATCGACTACGCCCTCCGACACATCGCCAGCAACGCACCGGGTACGATGGCGATCGACGGCCTGCTCTGGTCGCTGCGCCCGCCCGATCGCGATCCGCCGAGGCTCGCGTCATTGACGCGCGAGCAGGAAGAGGTCGTGGTGGCTGCGCTCGACCAGCTCGCGTTCTCGGACGATTCCGTCTACCGCAGGGACGCGATGCAGGTGATGGAGGAGTGGTGGATCCCCGGCGCGCTCTATCGGCCTCCACGTTAGGCGCAGACGGCAGTCGCTACTTGATCCAGGGATTCGAGAATCGCGGATCCGTCAGGAACGTCGAATCGGTGAGCGAGCGCAGGAACGCAATGAGATCGGACTTCTCGTCGGCGGTGATCGTGAACCCTCCGATCAGCGCGCTCTTGTGGGGGTTCGCGCTCCCGACGCCGGCGTTCGCCCCGCTCGTGATCGTTCGTCCACCAGCGGCATAGTGGTCGATCGCGTCCGACAGCGTCGCCACCGTGCCGTCGTGCATGTAAGGGAACGTCACCTCGATGTTCCGCAGTGACGGCACCTTGAACTTGCCCATGTCCGACGCGACGCCAGTGATCGCCTGAAGCCCGGTGTTCGGGGCGGGATAGGCGCCGGCGCCATCGATGTTGTACAAGCCCGTGTTGAAGAATTCAGGGTCGCCGGGCGTCGTCGACCCGACCCATCGCGCCGCGTTGGTGAACATCACGCCGCTGTGGCACTGCGCGCACTTGAGCCGATCGCTCCGGAACAGCGCCTCGCCGCGCTGGGCGGCGTCGGACAGCGCGCCGGTGTTGCCGCGCTGGAACCGGTCGTACGGGGAATCTCCGGACACGAACGTGCGCTCGAACGTCGCGATCGCCCTGGTGACGTTGCCTAACGTGATCGGCGCCGTATCGCCGGGAAACGACGCGCGGAACAGCGACTGGTAGAGGGCGACGGCCCGCAGCCGATTCAGCATTTCCTCCTCGCGCCCCGCGAGGCCCAGCTCCACGGGGATCTGGCCGAGCATGGGGATGAGCGCCTGGGCCTCGAGTCGGCGGGTCTGCGTGTTCGCCCAGCCGAGCACCACCTGGTACGCCACGTTAGGCAGCGACATGCTGTTGCGTGGGTGCGGCTGCCCGGTAGAGCCGAACGGCAGGTTGCGCGCATCGGCGAACGCGTTCGCCTGCCGGTGGCACGACGAGCAGGAGAACACGTTGTTGCCGCTCAATCTCGTGTCGTAGAAGAGCCGCCGCCCGAGTTCGACCTTGGCGTCGGACATCGGGTTGTCCGCGGGCACGAGTGGGAGCGGAAAGCCATCGGGAAGCGACCAGCGAAACGCCGCGGGGTCACCGGATGGAATCGATGGACCGGTGGTGCGCTCGCTCGAGCATGCCACTTCGAGCAGAAGCGCACTCATCAGCCATACCAGTTTCGCCGGGAGCGTCCAAGAACGTCTGGTCATACCACTCGATCGACACGCGTCAATCGTTTTGTCCCCTGAGTTGTTCCCATGTGCAACTTCGATCTTCTCGACTCTTGCGAAGATATCGTCAGCGCGCCAGTGTCATGCCGCGTACACCGCGTCGGTATACCGTCGCGACGTTCTACCGTTCCACGTTCACCTTGTTCGACGCAGGGCTGTCACCCAGCGCGCTCGCACGCCCGCTCCCATTTTCACCCGTTCTCCACGAAGACGGAAGAACGGGCAGTGCCCATTCCACTCATGGAGGGAAGATGCGCACGTCACGTTCGCCGGGAGGAACGCGTTTCCTGGCCAGGCTCGCCGGATCGGCGATAGGCCTGGCTCTCGCCGCCACTACGGCGGCCGCCCAAACGGGCGTCGTCTCAGGCACGGTTACAGAGGCCAGCAGCGGACGCGGACTGTCGGCAGTCCGCGTTCAGGTCGTGGGGAATGAAAGCGCCGCGGCTGCGACCGACGCGAACGGTCACTTCATCATCCGGAACGCACCGTCCGGAGCACAGTCGATCCGCGCAACACAGATCGGGTATCGTCCGGAGTCGCGGGCGATCACCGTCGGCGGCGACACGGTTCGCGTCGATTTCCGACTCTCCCAGAGCGCGGTCGAGTTACAGCAGGTCGTCGTTACCGGCACGGGTGGCGCGGTCGAGAAGCGTCAGGTTGGCGCATCGATCGGTGAAGTCGACGCCGCGAAGCTGTCGGAACAGATGGCGATTCCCGATGTGGGTCGCATGTTGTCCTCGAAAGTCACCGGGCTTCGCGCCACGACCGTGGGCGGCGGCGTCGGGACGGGACAGGACATCCGCATCCGCGGCACCGCGTCGTTCTCGCTGTCACAGCGGCCCGCAATCTACGTCGATGGCGTTCGCATCGACCAGCGCGCCACGGAGTGGTTCCAGGACGGTGCCTGCTGCTCGTTCGGCGGTGGTGCATCGACCGACCGTCTCGGTGACCTGAACCCGAACGACATCGAGCGGGTCGAAGTGCTGAAGGGCGCGGCTGCCGCGACGCTGTACGGGTCGGAGGCGACGAATGGCGTCATTCAGATCTTCACCAAGCGGGGTCACACGAGCGATCAGCGGACGCAGTTCAACCTCGGCCTCGCGACGGGCTTCGAGGAGCTGCGCCACAATCTCCCGGTCACGCAGTTCCCGCGGTTCACCGGTCCGGACGGCACGCGCGCGCTCGACGCGAACGAGACCATGATCAAGAAGGGTCCCTACGGCGGCTTCGATCTATCCGCGCAGGGCGGCGGCGGGCGCACCACCTACTACGCGTCCACGCAGCTCTCGAAGGAGACCGGGTCGATTCAGCCTAACGACCAGACGAAGGGCTCGCTCCGACTCAACC
>DATCGG010000442.1:0-10031 GCA_036509075.1 Gemmatimonadaceae bacterium | reverse complement strand
CAGTGCGCCCTCGTTCACGCGGTTCGCGAGGTCGGCACCCGCCATGCCCGGGGTACCACGGGCGAGACCGGTAATGTCGACGTCTTCCGCAATCGGCTTGTTGCGGAGATGCACGCGCAGAATGCCCTCACGGCCGCGAAGGTCCGGCGAATCGACCACGATCTGGCGGTCGAAGCGACCCGGCCTGAGCAGCGCCGGATCGAGCACGTCAGGACGGTTCGTCGCGGCGATGAGGATCACGCCATCGTTCGATTCGAAGCCGTCCATCTCGACGAGCAGCTGATTGAGCGTCTGCTCGCGCTCGTCGTGACCGCCGCCCAGACCAGCGCCGCGATGGCGGCCGACCGCGTCGATCTCGTCGATGAAGATGATGCACGGCGCGTGTGCCTTGCCCTGCTCGAACAGGTCGCGCACACGGCTCGCTCCGACCCCAACGAACATCTCGACGAAGTCGGACCCGGACATCGAGAAGAACGGACGGCCGGCCTCACCAGCGACGGCCTTCGCCAGGAGCGTCTTGCCGGTACCTGGCGGACCCACGAGCAGCGCGCCCTTCGGGAGACGTCCGCCGAGCTTCGTGAACTTCTGCGGGTCCTTCAGGAACTCGATGATCTCCTGCAGCTCGACCTTCGCCTCATCCGCACCCGCGACGTCGGCGAACGTGACCTTTGGCGTGTCGCCCGTCAGCAGTTTCGCCTTCGATTTGCCGAACGAGAACGCCTTCGCGCCACCCGCCTGCATCTGCTTGAAGAGGAAGATCCAGAAGCCGATCAGCAGGAAGTACGGCAGGAAGTTGAACAGCAGCGCACCAAAGGATGGCCGCGCGTCCGTGCCGATGATGTTGACGTTTTTCGCGCGCAGGCGCTCGAGCTCCGCCGGGTTGTTCTCCATCGGGTATTTGAGCGTGAAGCGCTTCGCCGCCTTCTGCCCGACGAAGACTTCCTGCTTGAACGCCCCGATGACGCGGCTGCCCGCCTGGATCTTCACCTCTTTGATGTTGTCCCGCTGCAGCTCCTGGTCGTAGAGCGTGTAGCTGATGTCGGGCGCGGAGTCCGAGCGCGAGCTCGAGAACTGGATGAACGCGACCGGGATCAGGATCACGAGGATCCAGAACGAGAGCGTCTTGGAGAAACGCCCGAGGTTGAATGGCTTTTTTGGTGGAGTCGGTGGCATAGGCCTCTGCTCGTCCTGCAACTACTGCAAGCTCGCAATATACGGCAGGTGACGGAAGTTCTCGGCATGATCGAGTCCGTACCCTACCAGGAACTCATTTGGCGCATCGAAGCCCACGAACTTCGTGGGGTACCGCAAATGTTCGGCGACGTGCTTGTGAAGGAGCGCGCACACCTCGAGTGAGCGCGGACTCCGCTCCGAGAGGAGATCGAGCAGCCGGCTCAGCGTGCGTCCGGAGTCGACGATATCCTCGACCAACAGAATGTTCTTGCCCTCCAGGGTCGTTTCGGGATCGTACACCAGGCGGACGCTCCCGCTCGACACCGTCGCGTCGCCATAGCTCGAGGCGACGAGGAAATCTACTTGCAGCGGCCGCTGTATCTCCCGCACGAGGTCGCTGAGGAAGATGAAGCTCCCCTTCAGCAGTCCAAGCACCAGAAGCTCGCCATCCGGGTAGGCGTCAGTGATCTCGCGACCCAGTTCCCGCACACGCTCCGCGATCACCTGGCCAGTGAACGCGATGCGCTTGACCGGGCGCCCGTCGAGGCGCGGGTCTTCAATTGCTGCGGAGCTCACCGAAGGTGCGTTCACAGGCATATCGGACTACCGGTCGGCCGGACCGTTCGGACGCCGCGTCGCTGCGGCGGACACCAGGAATCCATACGATCTCGTCGTCCGCAAGGACGACCGGCCAGCCGGCTCGGCTCGGCCCCGGAATACGCATGTCACCAAAGAAGCGTTTCACACGACGTGCCGCCCCATGCGCTCGCGGGCGCATTCGGTCGGCAGGACGCCATGCACGAACCGACAAGCGCCGGTCCGCGGGGAGAATGGCGACCCAAAGGTCTTCGGCGTGAAGGCGCCCATCCTCGTCGCGCGTGTCGTTGGAGGTCCACTCGTCGCGACCCTGGCCTCCGGGGACTGGCCAGAATCGCCACTCGCCGAACCGGACCGCGCCATCGAGTGATACCGAGCTCGCCTCCCGCTGCGGTAACGAACGGCGAAGCACCAAAAAGTCGCGATGCCGAAAAACTTCGATGCCCCCCGACAACTGCATCCGGGTCCCTGGGGCGCCGGAAGTGGTAAACTGTGCCAGACGTAGAGTTCCGCGACGATCGAGGGTGACGGAAGCCCGCGCCGCGATCGCCGGCCATAGAACGCAGAGCGTTGATGAATCGTATGTTGCCAGCTCTTCCCTGGCAACGCGAATGGTGCCGTCGTCGGCGCTCTCGGACACGAGCTCGCGAGCAAGCGCGTCGATCTCGCAACGCCAGGCAACCGCCCGCTCGGCCAGCGCCAGCATCTCGGCGCCAAACCGAGGACGGACCCGGTCGATCGCGGGCAACAGGTCGAGCCGCACCCGATTTCTGAGGTACTGACGCGACGCGTTCGACGGATCTTCGACAAACGGAATGCCGCGAGCGTTGCCATACGCGTGAATTGTCGCGCGGGTGAGCTCGAGAAATGGGCGCGTCACACGAGGCGATTCGGCGGCCAGACCCGCGAGGCCGCGGACGCCAGCGTGTCGCATTACGCGGATCACGACCGTTTCCAGTTGATCGTCGCGTGTGTGCGCCGTGGCCACGCGCGCACCCGGCTGCGCCGCCTCTCGAAAGAATCGCCATCGCGCGGCACGCCATTCGGCTTCGGTGGCTGTCGGCAGCGATGCATGACCGGTGCGCACATCGAACCCGAGTCTCGTGCCTTCGGTCGCAACCAGCGCCGCCGCGGCGGATGCCGCCGGACCCGTGCCATGGTCGAACGTGAGCACGCGCGCAGCGACATCGCCTGACAGGACGGCGGACCGCTCGCACGCCCGCGCCACGGCGTGCATCAGGACCATCGAGTCGCAGCCACCGGAAACGGCGAGCACCACAGGTGCGTTGTCGCGCCGGCTCGCCTTGACGAAGGCGGCGGCCGCCTGGTCGACTGCGCGGAGGTCAGGAACGGCGGTCACGGAGGAAGTGGCGTAGAAGGCGCGACCCGGAGACGGCTCGAAGCGTCTTGAAGGTAACCCGCGAGCATGGCAGTTTTCGCTCTGACCGGTGCCTGTCACCGACTCACTCCACGTTTTGCGAGGCTTCCCTTGGAGACACACGGACCGCTCGGCACACTCGTCGTTGGCCTCGGACTCGGTGCGTTCTACCTGGCGCTCACCTGGGTGAACCTGCTGCTGGGCCACATGCTGACCCCCTTGTTTCTGATTCCAATCACGTGGCTGATGGACAAGGTGTCCGAACGACGGCGATCGACCTGACACTGGGGGATCAATGGCCTTCATCGTCCTGCTTGTCGTCCTCGCGCTCCTGGTCTTCTGGTTCATCGGGGCGTACAACAAGCTGATCGGGCTGAAGAATCAGGTCGCGAATGCCTGGAAGCAGATCGACGTGCAGCTCAAGCGACGGCACGACCTGATCCCGAATCTCGTCAATACGGTCAAAGGCGCGATGCAGTTCGAGCGAGAGACGCTCGAGGCGGTCGTGTCGGCGCGGAACAAAGCGATCCAGGTGCAGCAGGCCCCAGGCGTGTCGGTGTCCCAGACGGCGGCGGCGGAATCGCAGCTCACGGGCGCGCTGAGCCGGCTCCTGGCCGTGGTCGAGTCCTATCCCGACCTCAAGGCCACGGGCAACGTGGCCCAGTTGCAGGAAGAGCTGACGTCCACCGAGAACAAGATCGCGTTCGCGCGGCAGCTCTACAACGACACGGCGACGCAGTACAACACGAAGCAGCAGCAGTTCCCGACGAACCTCGTCGCCGGCATGGCCGGCGCGTCGCCGGCGGAGCTCTGGGAGATCACCGACGTGGCCGAGCGGGCGGTGCCTAACGTGGACCTTTCGTTGGGGTCTCCGCCGCCCCGCACGACGGCGTAACAGGGCTCGGGGACTGGCGACGGGGGACGGACGACGGCATTACTGCGCAGTCCGCAGTACCCCGTCGCCCATCGCCCGTCGCCCGTCCCCGTCTCCAATGGCCGACGATTTCGAAACCGCAAACCTCTTCGAGCAACAGGAAGCCAACCGGCGCCGGACGCGCTGGCTGGTGTTCGTGTTCGTCGCGTTTTTCGCCTGGCTCGGGTTCGGCGGCGACTGGATCCTGTACGAGCTGACGCGCGGCGCACCGCCTAACGCCTATCGCCACTCCGTGCCGTGGTTCGGGCTCGTCCTCACCGCGATCGGCGGACTTCTTGCCGCCTTCGCCTGGAAGGCCGGCCCGACCAGGGTGCTCTGGTCGGCAGGAGCCCGCGAGATCGAGACGCCGGACGGCGCGATGGAAACGCGGCTCGTGAATGTGGTGGAAGAGATGGCCATCGCCGCCGGGCTTCCGCGACCGCGAATCTGGCTGATCGCGGATACGGACCCGAACGCGTTCGCGACGGGCCTCGACGCGGAGCACGCTCACGTTGCCGTGACCGAGGGCCTGCTACTCACGTGCAGCCGCGACGAGCTCCAGGCAGTGATTGCCCACGAGATGGGGCATGTGAAGAACCTCGACGTGCGACTCATGACCCTTCTCGCCGCGCTCGTCGGCGCGGTCGCGCTCATGTCGGATGGCATGGGCCGCCTGCTTCGCGGAGGCGTGCGGTTTGGGGCCGTTACGGGCGGTGGGTCGCGCGGCAAGCGCGACAAGGACCTGGGACCGCTCGTCATCGTGCTGGTGGTGCTGTGGCTGCTCAGTTGGCTCGTCGCGCCATTCGTGACGCGGTTACTCGCGCTTGGCGTGAGTCGCAAGCGGGAGTATCTGGCCGACGCGATGAGCGCTCAGTTCACGCGCAACCCGCTGGCGCTGGCCAGCGCGCTCGAGAAAATCGAGCACGCCGACGCGCCGACGGTGTCGATCAAGCGCGGAAGCGCCCACCTGTGCATCGCCGACCCGTTAGGCAGGCAATCGTCGCTCCACGAGGGGAAGGTCGCCGACTGGTTCGGGACCCATCCCCCCATGGCGATCCGCGTCGCCCGACTCAAGGCGATGGGATATCAGCAAAAGAAACAGCTGGGCGAGGCCATCGAAGCGACGGCCTGACGCCCGCGCTTATTTCAGTATCGCGGCAAAGGCGTCGCCGAGTGCCTTCCCCCCGCCCGACGTCACAGCTTTCGTCAGTTCCGGAACGAGTTGGCTGACCATGGCGGGGCTGATGCCAGCCTTCGACAGCATCGGCGTTAGGCTCGAAAGCCCCGTCAGTTGTTCCGCGGCGGGCAACCCGGCCTTGACCGCCTCGTCCACGAGCGCCGAGGCCCCGGGGACCGAACTCGCGAGCTGCGAGAACTGGTCGCTGGGCATTTTCGCCTTCGCGAGCCCGAACATGGAACCGGCGCCGAGGATCGCCTGCGCCTGTGACATGCCCGGGATCGACTTGGTCAGCCCGCCGATCAGCGCCGAGGCGGGCGCGAGCGCGCCGGACAGAGCGGACGACGCGGAGCCTGCCGCGCTGCTTGCGCTGCTCGCGACGGCGCCGGCGGATTCCTCCGTCACTTTACCGCTCTTCGAGGCGCAAGCAGAGAACGTGACCGCGGCGCCGGCGGCCACCAGAGCAAAAAGTCGGTGCGTGTGCATCATCGGACGATCCTGGAATCGAGTGAAGTGGAAGCGTTCCAGCCCAACTCACCGTTGTTGATGTCGCAGCTCACCCTCCCCGTGTGCTGGAGGCCGTCGACGCTGTAGTGATACGGGAAGTCGATGTGCACGACCCCCGGCTCGATCGAGGCCGCGCTCGGTTGCTCAGCCATAGTTAGGCTCCGCGCAAGCATCTCACGATCAGCCTCGACTGAGACTCGACGCCATTGGACCTTCGGCCCGCCCTGGCGATGTCGACCGTAGCAGAGCGCGCGGCACGGGGGCGCGGCCAGGTGGCCTCGCTAGGCGTTAGGCACGATCACGGCCTTCGTCACAGCGCGCTGTTCGACGGCGGCCAGCGCCCCGCCCGCGTCCGCCAGGCGGTATCGCCCGCCGATCATGGCGCGCCACGGCACGCGGTCGCCGAAGCGCGCCGCCAGCCCCACCGCCCGGTGAAAGTGGGAATAGTCGCACCCCCAGCAGCCGCGGATCTCGACGTGCCTGCGGTTCACCTGCCAGTGCGGATGAATCTCGACCGGCCCGTTGTCCGTGTAGTGACCGCAGATCACCACGCGTCCGCCATCCCGCACGATGTCCAGCGCCTGGCTCACGGCGGCCGGGCTTCCCGAGGCCTCGATGACCACGTCCACGCCGTGGCCACGCGTTAGGCGCCGGATCGCGTCCGTGCGCTCGGCGGGCGGGATGTCGAGACCGAACGTAGCGGTCGCGCCCATGCGCCTCGCGAACTCGAGACGGCTCGCCGGATCCCCGACCGCAATGACGTCCCCGGCGCCTGACAGAGCGGACAGCGCGATCGCTGATTGCCCCACCGGTCCGGCGCCTAACACCGCGACCGATTCCCCGAGTCGGATGCCCGCGAGATCCACGGCGTGAAGCGACGTGACGAGCCCGCAGCCTCCACCGATGAACGTTTCCGGGTCCAGCTCCTTCGGGAGATGAATGAGCCTCACGCCCGGCCGCGCATAGAGCGCCTGCGACCACCCGCCGAGCAGCCCGTCCTTCACGCCGTACGTGATCCCGTAGACCTTACGGTGTGGACACCGGGTCGTCTGCTTCGTCACGAGGCAGTGATAGCACGCGCCACAGGTCTCGTGCACGTCGAGGAACGTGACGACGTCGCCCTCGCGAAAGGGCGTGCCTTCCACGTCGGCCAGAGGCCCGCGGAGCTCCGCGATGACCCCGACGGACACGTGGCCGGGGATGAGCGGGTACGGGACGCCCGCCAGCTTGCCGTGATGGAGATGTACGTCCGTCCCACATACCTCGGAGAACAGCACGTGGAGCAGCGCCGCGCCGGGCTCGAGCGCCGGGCGCGCGAGCTCGGTGATCCGAACTGGCTCGTTAGGCGCCGGAATGGTGGCGGCGAGAACGGACGACGATGTCGGCATGATCAGCGGTGGCGGAGAGCACGTAAGCAGCGGAGCAGACCGGTTGCGCGCAAGGCCACGGGGCCGGGGTAGCCATCGCTCGGCCCGCGCGCATCTTTGCGACTCCAGTCCTCGTTTCGTTCACTTCAACGCCCCTTTCATCATGCAACGGCTCGCGCGATACGCTCTCACCGCCCTGGCCCTGCCCCTCCTGGCGGTTCCCACGCCACGCCTCGTCGCACAAGCGACCACATCCACGCCCGCGAACCAACCGGCGGCGAATCCCGCGGACGTCAGCTCGCTGGACGCGATCATCGCGGCACTCTACGACGTGATCTCCGGTCCCGCCGGACAGCAGCGTAACTGGGATCGGATGCGTTCGCTTTTCATCCCCGGCGCACGGCTCATCCCGACTACCGCGTCATCGCAGGGGAAGGTCGTTCCGCGAGTGCTCGACGTCGAAGGGTACATCGGACGTGCCGGCCCGAACCTCGAGAAGAATGGCTTCTTCGAACGCGAGATCAGCCGCAAGACCGATACGTTCGGAAACATCACGCAGCTGTTCAGCACCTACGAATCGCGCCACACCAAGGAGGATGCGAAGCCGTTCGCCCGCGGCATCAACAGCATCCAGCTCATGAACGACGGCACGAGGTGGTGGGTCGTGACGATCTTCTGGGATTCCGAGCGACCCGACAACCCGATCCCGGAGAAGTACCTGACGAAGTGACGCAGTCATCCCGAGCCGTCAGGCGAGGGATCGCGCTCATCCCGAAAAGAGAGCCCTCGACCGGGATGACGGCGATTCCTCGCTGCGCTCGGAATGACAGCCCGCTCGCCTGACGGTTCGAGATGACGATGGTCCGCCGATTTACCGATTCGGCCGCCCCGCGCACGCGCGTTAGGGTTCGGTATGGGTTCACCGTTTGTGGTATTCGTGTCGCCTGGCGGCCGCCGTGGCCGCCGGGCGGAACAGTCAGAGAAGCCGGGCGAGAAGCCGTCGTTCCGCGAGCGCATGGATGCGCTTCGCTACGTCCCGCAGCTTCTCGCCATGGTGTGGGACACGCATCGCGGGTTCACCGTCGCGATGGCGGTGCTCCGTCTCGTTCGCGCATTCGTTCCGATCGTCACGCTGTGGATCGGGAAGCTCATCATCGACGGCGTGGTGTCGGCGCAGCGGAATGGAGGGACGTGGCGGTCCGTCGCGGGGCTCGTCGCCATCGAGCTCGGCATCGTAATCGTGGGCGAACTGCTCGCGCGCGCGTCGAGTCTCGTCGAGAGTCTACTGGGTGATCTCTTCAGCAACCGCATCAGCGTCCGCCTCATGCAACACGCGGCGACGCTGGATCTCGCGCAGTTCGAAGACCCCGAGTTCTACGACCATCTCGAGCGCGCGCGGCGCCAGACTGTCGGTCGCATCGGACTCATCGCGCAGCTGCTCGGTCTCGCGCAGGACGCGCTGACCCTCATCACCTTGAGCGCGGCCCTGCTGGCGTTCAGCCCGTGGCTCATGGTGCTGCTGGTGATCGCGATCGTACCAAGCTTCCTCGGCGAGACGCGCTTTGCCGCGATGGAGTATTCCCTGCTCTTCCGCTGGACCCCGGAGCGGCGGCAGCTCGATTATCTCCGCTGGGTAGGCGCGAGCGACGACACCGCGAAGGAAGTTCAGCTGTTCGGGCTCGCCGAGTGGCTCACGGAGCGCTACCGCGTGCTCTCCGACCGCTGGTACGCGGAGAATCGCAAGCTCGCGACACGGAAGGCCGTCGTCAGCTCGGTGCTGTCGTTCATCGGGACGATCGGATACTACGCGGCCTACATCGTCATCATCGCCCGCGCGATCGCCGGAAGCATCACGCTCGGCTCGCTGACGTTCCTCGCCGCGTCGTTCTCGCGCGGGCGGGACCTCATCCAGCGGCTCCTGCTCGGCGCGAGCGCGATCTACGAGCAGGGACTGTATCTCCGCGATCTGTTCCTGTTCTTCGAGATGAAGCCGACGATCAGCTCACCACCCGGCGCGCCGCCGGTGCCGCGGCCGATCCGACGCGGGTTCGTGTTCGAGAACGTTGGGTTCAAGTACGCCGGGAGCGAACGGTGGGCGGTCCGGCACGTGAGCTTCACGCTCGGACCCGGAGAACGCATCGCGCTCGTCGGCGAGAACGGCGCTGGAAAGACGACACTCACGAAGCTCCTTGCGCGCCTGTACGATCCCACCGAGGGACGCATCCTCCTCGACGGCGTCGATCTTCGGGAATACGACCTCACGTCGCTTCGTCGCGAGATCGGCGTGATCTTCCAGGACTTCGTTCGCTACGACATGCGGTTCGACGAGAACGTCGGCGTCGGCGAGATCGAGTCCGTGCGAGGCTACCTCGACAACGGCGCCAGCGCTGCGGCGCCGGAACCGCTCGTCCATGCCGCCGACCAGTCGCTCGCATCGTCTCTGTTGCCGCGTCTGCCGGCAGGATATCGACAAATGCTTGGCCGTCGCTTCGAGGATGGGGTCGATCTGTCTGGCGGTGAGTGGCAGAAGGTCGCGCTGGCCAGGGCCTACATGCGCGACGCGCCGGTGCTCATCCTCGACGAGCCGACGGCGGCCCTCGACGCACGGGCCGAGTACGAGGTGTTCAAGCGGTTCTCCGAGCTCATGGCTGGTCGGATGGGCGTCCTCATCTCCCATCGTTTTTCCACGGTGCGCATGGCGGACCGGATCGTTGTGCTGAAAGGTGGGGAGGTAGTCGAACAGGGGACGCACGAGAATCTCGTCGACGCTGGTGGCTTGTATTCGGAGCTGTTCGGAATGCAGGCGGTCGGTTACAGGTAGGGACTGGGGGACTGGGGACTGGGGACTGGGGACTCGGCTGGGAGACTATTACTGCCGAGGAAGACTCGTCGGCGCTAATAGCATCCCGGCCGAGTCCC
>DATCGG010000441.1:0-9439 GCA_036509075.1 Gemmatimonadaceae bacterium | reverse complement strand
CTCTTCCTCCCAGGCGACCAGGCCGAGGGCGTTGTACGACCGCGAGAGCTCCGAGGAGAGCCTCAGTCGAAGCTTCAACGCGAGAGCCTGTTCGCCCAGCCGCCGGGCTTCAGCCATCTCCCCCAGTGGCCGAGCGACCTGCCCGAGACCAGTCAGCGCTTTCGCGATGGCAGCGGAGTCTCCTAACGAGCGCGCGCCCGTCAGCGCCGCGGTGTAGAGGACTCGAGCACTCTCTGGCGCTTGGCGAAGCATGCCGTCTCCAAGGCGGAGGAGCGAGTCGACCGGTGTCGCCGGCTGCTCCTTCGAACGCGACGACGCCTGCGGCGCGGGCGCGTCACCTCGCGAGCAGGCAACGGCAAGCAGCAGGCTTGCCAGGCAACGTCGTCGCGCCCGGTCCATTCGTCAGCGCACAGTGAACTGGTGCGCCCCGGCTTTGGCGGAGCCGCCGTCGGCAAGCTGCGCATCGACTGACCAGAAGTACTGTCCCTTCACGAGAACCACTTGGCGCGGAAGGGCAACGGCGGTATCCGCCAGGGTGGTATCCCACACGACACCGCCCGAGCGATCCTGCATGGTGAGCCGGTAGGTCGCATCGACGCCCCCGGAACGCCATCGGAAAACGATGGTCGAGTCAATCACGGCCCGATCCAGTGGAGCGACGACCGTGATGCCGGCCATGCGGTCAGGCTGCGACACGCGATCGGGTGAGCGAACGGCGGCCGCGCTCGGGGCTGGGTCGTGCGCTATCGGGCGAACGACGACGAACGCCAGCACCGCGGCGAGGACAGTCACGAGTCCGAAGATCGGCGCGCGCCTAACGTCGCGCCAGGGGCCAAGGACCTTGTGCGCCACGGTCATCTCTCGGCGGCACTCCGCGCACGCGGCAAAGTGCGTGAGTACCTGTGCGCGCTCGTTGGTCGTGAGGCGCCCATCGAGAAACGCCGCGACTTGTTCGTCGCTCGGGTGCTGCGTGTCAGGACGCTCGGTCATCGATCGGTCCGCGAGTACGGATAGAGTGGGTAAACCATTCGCCGCGCGCGTCTCATGGTGCACTGCTCTCGACACCGCGGGCGACGAGGCGCCGCCGCAGGGAGGTGTACAGGGACGCTAACCGGCGATACACGTGAAACGCCGAAGGCATCTGGAGGATCGTGGCAATCTCGCGGGCGGGAAGATCGTCCTCGAATCGAAGCTTGAGGAGCACGCGGTCGGCCGGGTCGAGCGTATCCAGCACCACGGCGAGGGCCTGATCGCGCTGCGCGACCTGTACGGATTCGTCGGCCGCGAGATCGTGCTCGTCGACGATCGATGCCAGATCGACCATCGATGGTACGAGCTCGAACAGCCGCCGTCGGACGGCGCGCTGGGACCCGGAGCCGGACTCCGTGCCGTTGCCCCGCGGCGTACGGCCGTACCGGCGGCGATGGTGGTCGACGCACAGCCCGCGAGCGACGACAACGAGCCACGTGGTGAAGGTGGCCCGGCTGTCCGCAACGTAGGCGCGCAGGCGACGGTAGTCGTCTTCGCGCAGCCGCTCGAGGACGTAGGTATAGGCGTCCATCACGCCGTCGTGCTCGGTCGCTATCGTACGGGCGACGCCCATGAGCAACCGGCTGTGGGTCGCGACCAACGTCGTCCAGGCGCGGTCGCGGTCTGCCGGCGGCCCGCCGTTCAGGAGCTGTGCCAGTTCTGGCGGGACAGCACCACGATGGTCGGCCATGCGATGGTCGCGCGCTGGATTCTGGAGAACGGCGTCGACGGTCATCCGCCCCCCGGGACTGAGGATTGGGCCCTACGTTGGGTTTATCGGACTCAGTCGTCGTTTTTTCTCGGCCTGGTCGAAACTGCCACCGTTACCCTCCGAGCGACAGGCCGTGACGGGCGGCTGCACTCGGTAGCGTCGCGTAAGGCAAACAGAGGACGGCTCGTGGCCGGGCCACGGTTCACGGCCCCTTCCTGCTTCAACCCGGAAGGCCGGGCGGAAATCGAGCGATTCGGTGGAGATGCGACTCGACCCGCTCGCCGCGCGACCGAAGAACTGAGAGCTCGCGCAGGTGGAGGGCGACCAGGTCGTCTGGCATAATATTAGACGGACGACCCAGGACAATTGGCACCGACGGTGCGGCTCTCGAGTCGTCGTTAGGCGAGCTCAGAGATCACGCGGTCGCCTCCCACAACCCCCGGGCTATGAATCGCGACTTCGATCCCAATGCCAGGAGCTTCTCGTCGCTGTCAGTAAAGGACCTCCTCGACGCGCGGGACGCCTACCACGTTCACCTCTGTCATCTCGACAACGTCTTCGCCACGGCTATCGGTCGCTTTCTGATTCGAGACACCGACCCGGATTACAAGCGATACGTATCCGTTCGCGAGCGACGTGAGGGCAAGGACGGCTCCGCGAGAGCGCGCACGCTCGAAAACAGCACGGTGAGGCCGTGGTCGTGGCCGTGCGTCCTGGTGTTCGTCACCGAGTGGGAGACGCCGGAGAAGCTGCACAAGCGTCGAGGCCGTGTCGTTCCGCAATTCCTCTATCTCGATGACGGCCGGATCATTCCCACCTGCGTCGTGAAGGCGTCGCTTTACGAGGGCCCGCGCTCCGAACCGCCAAGCCTGAAATACACGAGCCACTTGATCGGCGGCGGCTACCCGCTGTTGACCGACGTCCAGGGTGCAGAGCATGTCGGTTCTGTCGGGTGCGTCGTGACTGACGGAGCGCGATTGTACGCGCTCTCGAATCAGCATGTCGTCGGAGAGGCGGGGAGCGAAGTCTTTGCCGTGGTCAAAGGGCGTCGCAGCCGGCTTGGCGTCACGGCGCCGCCGCCGCTACAGATCAGAAAGCGCCCATTCTCCGCGGTGTATCCGGGGCTCGGCGGCGCGAACACGATGGTGAATCTCGACGTCGGCCTCGTTGACGTCGATGACGCCGGCCAGTGGACATCGAAGATCTTCGGCCTTGGCCGACTCGGACCGATGTTCAACTTCGATTCGGTGAGCGCGTCACTCGACTGGATCGGGTGCAAGGTCGTCGCGTACGGCGCGGCGTCCGGTCGCCTGAACGGGGCGATCAAGGCGCTGTTCTACCGGTATCGCACCGTTGGCGGCGCCGACTATGTCTCGGATTTCCTCATCGCTTCGCGGACCAGGAAACCGATCGTGACCGCGCCGGGTGACTCGGGCACGCTGTGGTGCGTCGATCCGAGCATGTTCCCATCCAGGCAGGAGGCCCGACGGCCAAGCCGACATCGCCCCGCCGCGGTGCCTAACGATGACGCCACTGACGACGCCGATGACGGCCTGTTGCCGTACCGACCGCTCGCGATCCAGTGGGGCGGGCAACGGTTGAGCGGGGACGATGGCCAGTTCACACAGTTTGCGCTCGCGACGTCACTCGCCGTCGCGTGCCGCGAGCTCGACGTCGACATCGTCACCGACATGCGCGCGGAGCTCCCGCAGTACTGGGGGGCCGTCGGCCACTACAAGATCGCGCAGATGGCGATCGCGATGACCAAGGGAGCGCTCGAGGGCTTTCTCGAGGCAAACCTGGAGCGGATCACGTACGACGCCGAGCGCCTGGCACAGGACGACCAGAATCTCAGCGACGACCCGATGCGATTCGTACCGCTCGCCGACGTGCCGGATATCGTTTGGAAGACGACCATGAACCCCGGCGGCAAGGCCGCAAGACCGCAGGAGAACTGGAACCACTACGCGGATATCGATCTTCCTGGGGCGAACGGGAAGACGCTCGATCAGCTCTGCGGCAAGAAGCCAGCGCGCCTCGACATCGCGGCGTGGATGGACTTCTACCGGAACGCACCCAAGCCGTCAGCCAGCACGAGAGGCGAAGACCGTGAACATGGGATCGCTGCCGTTCCGCGTGTGGCAGGTGTTCGAAGAGATGGTCGCTGCGCGGAAGGCCGGGAAGAAAACCGCGTTCCTGTGCGCGGCGGGAATTCTGTCCCACTACATCGGCGACGCGTGTCAGCCGCTTCACGGATCCATGCACGCCGACGGCCTGGATGGCGCTTCGACCGGCGTGCACTCGGCGTACGAAGAAAAGATGATCGACGCCTTTCCGAAGGAAGTGCGTACAGGTCTCGACGACTTCGCGATCGGGAAGCTTGGGCCGGCGCTGAAGAAGGTCACCACGGGTCACGAAGCGGGCGTTGCATGCCTCGAGCTCATGCGACGGTCGGCGCGACGCCTTCCGCCAACGCGGATCTGCGAGGTGTATGAGGGCCTCGGTGGCGGGAAGAGCAAGGCGACTCTTCAGGGCCTCTGGAAGGCGTTAGGCGATGATACGATCGGGTGCCTCGCCGACGGCGCGCGCACGCTCGCGATGCTGTGGGCATCGGCGTACCGGCAGGGCAATGCGGCGGCGTTCAAGAACGCCGTGTCTGAGCCATCGCTCAAGAAGACGTATGAGGGAAAGCAGTTCGTCGCGTCGTTGCACCTCGCAAATCTCGACCCGGACGACTATCCGTTGCCAACGGCGTAGGTTCACTGCACCACCGGCAACACGAGTCGCGACAGGTACGCCGACGTGTGATGCACCGAGTTCTTCGCCTTTCTCCAGGTCGTCTCGTCGTAGTTCTTCCCGCCGGTATTCAGGTTCCGGTCGAACCGCGGGAAGCTCGAGCTCGAGACCTGGACCCGCAGTCGATGCCCGGGCGGCAGGTACCACGAGGTCGCGTGAACATCGACCGGCACCTCGTACACTTTCCCTGGCTGCATCATCACGGGCTTGGCGTACGACTCGCGATACCGCACGCGCGTGACCCCTTCGACCATGTTCATCGAGCGCCCGTCGGGGAACACATCGAGCAGCTTCACGGTGAGGTCGGTGTCGGGTGCATCGGAGCTCAGATACATGACGGCGGTGATCGGGCCGGTGAGCTCGAGCCCTTCGCGCAGCTCGTCGGTCGTGTAGACCAGGACATCCGGTCGCTGCTCGATGTCCTTGTTGTCGTAGGAGCCTGGCTGGTCCTTCGGGTTCCCCGTGCAGCAGATGGACCCACCGCGCGACGGCACCGGATCGCCCGGGTCGTACGTGAACGTGTCCGGACGCTCGCCCGCCGCCGGCTTCTCGGTCGTTAGGCGCCCAGTGCCGCTCGACGTGTTGGCCCGGCCATCACTCCGCAGATAGTACGGGGTCGCGCGCATCCCGCTCACCGGCCACGTGTCGGACTTCCGCCACTCGTTTCGCCCGATCACGTAGTACTGGATCCGCGGGAGCGAATCGATCGCGTGCGCGTTGTCGCGGAGCCAGCGGTCGTACCAGGCGAGATACGTCTCCGCGTAGTGCAGCCGAGCGTCGCCGACGTCGAGATCCCCGACCTTGGTTTGACTGTTCGCCGCCATGAAGGCGCAGTGCGTGGTGGGCGCGATGATGGCGTACTGCCCGGTTCGGGCGCGATCGTTGAGCGCGTTCTTCTTGAAGAGCGCAGCCTCCTCGAGCGCCTCTCCCGCCATGTCGAACCACGACGAGATGTGGAGCGCCGCGACGCTCACACTGTCGTCGGGCGCCAGATAGCCCTGCTTGTCCCACCACGGATCGTCGGGCGACCGCTCGAGGAAGTTCCGCCAATCCCACGACGGGGAGCCCGCGCGGTCCGTCATGTCGATGAGCGGGAGGGTGCGGAGGAAGGTCCCGAAATCCACGTTAGGCTGCGGCCGTTGCCCCTTGTCGGTCGACGCCCACACTGGCATCCAGCCGAAGTTGATCGAGACGGCGAACGTCCCGCCTTCGACCGATCCCCAGAACTCGCGACGCCGGCCCACGCGGCCAATGTTCCCGCCGGCGGCTTGCGGAATCGCGGCGATGTGGCGCGCGTGGTGCTGTTGGGCCGCGATGATCTGCCCTTCGCCCAGGTACGAGCATCCATAGGTCCCGATGCGGCCGGTCGACCACGGCTGCGCGCCGATCCAGTCGAACATGTCGGACCAGTCGGTCACGTCACCTTGATATACACGGTACTGACCCTCCGACTCGAACTTGCCGCGCACGTCCTGCACCGCCACCGCGTACCCGTGCGACGCGAAGAAGCGCGCGGAAACGTCGCCGTTCGGGTTCGCCCCCTTGTTGTAGGGCGTGCGCATGAGAATCGTTGGCAGCGGGCCCGTGATATCCTTTGGCCGGTACAGGTCGGTCGCGAGCCTAACGCCGTCCCGCATGGGCACCATGACCTGACGCTCGATGTTCACCTCGTGGGCGCCCTGGGGACGCGGATACGGCGCGCCGGCTGGTGGCTGTGCTGCGCTCGGCGCACTCATCGCCGTGACGGCGAGTATCACGAAGGCTGCGGTACGCATGACAGTGGGATTCGAGGGGGCGGTTCGAGTCCGAACGGACTATCGACCATCGGCGGTTGATGAGATAACGTCAGGCATGGTGTTGGGTAACCTGTCGAGAGCAAGGTGATATGCAGGTCCGGCGTCCCGGGATTCGTTTCGTCCCACTGATCTTCGCGGCTGCATGCGGCACATCGACCGTATGCGACTGTGTGGCGCCGAGCGTCGCCATCGTAGGAAGCGTGACCGGTGCCGCGTCGCCGGTCCGCATCGAGGCACGGACCACATCGAGCCCGTGTCCTGACGATGCGACCGCCGCTGGATCGATCAGCATCGCGGACACCCAGCCCGATGGAACGTATCGAGTTGGCGTCCCACTTCCGTCGCCCGGCCCGGCATGCGTCGTTGTCACGGCCACGAAGTTCGATGATCGCCCCGTCGTGGTGACGCGCCGCGTCGAGGCGACGATCACGACGATGCCGGTGACGGGCCCTCAGGAAATCCGCGTGGACGTCGCGTTCATGCCGTGATGAAGGATTCGCGCTCGGCGGCTTCATGGGCGCGCGGGTAGCCGACTAGACAGGCCCGATCCGGCCTTCCCTGGAGTAACCACGTTGCGCCGGACGCTAACCAGGTTGCGTGCAACGCTGTTCCTCTGAAATCGCAACGCCGTTGCTCATTGCCCCCGGCCGGGGCGCGCTAGCGTCACGCGAAATCTCGGGGCCCCAAACCCTCGACGATCGCGGTCACATTCCCACGGAGGCACATCCATGTCGTTACGAATCGGCGACGCCGCGCCAGACTTCACGGCCAACACGACCCAGGGCGAGATCGCCTTCCACCAGTGGTTGGGCGACTCCTGGGGAGTTTTGTTCTCTCACCCGAAAGACTTCACTCCGGTGTGCAGCACCGAGCTCGGCTACCTGGCCCAGCTCAAGCCCGAGTTCGACAAACGGGGCGCCAAGGTGATCGCTCTGTCGGTCGACCCGGTCGAGAATCACCAGAAATGGACGAAGGACATCGAGGACATCCAAGGCTCGCCGGTGACGTACCCGTTGATCGGCGACCCGACGCTCGCGGTCTCCAAGCTCTACGACATGCTCCCGAACTCGGCAGGCGAGACCGCCGACGGTCGGACGGCCGCCGATAACCAGACCGTGCGGAACGTCTACATCATCGGCCCGGACAAACGGGTCAAGCTCTCGATCGCCTACCCGATGAGCACCGGCCGCAACCTCGACGAAGTGCTCCGCGTTCTCGACTCGCTGCAACTCACCTCCGCCGTTCGGGTCTCGACGCCAGTGCAGTGGGAGCCGGGTCAGGACGTGATCATCGCCGGCTCCGTGAGCAACGAGGAGGCGCGGAAGCTCTATCCCGAAGGCTGGGAGGAACCGAAGCCGTACCTCCGCATCGTGCCCCAGCCGGTACGGGACGGCGTGCGTGGCAAGACGGCCAAGCGGGCGCTCAACGGCCCGACGGATGGTGTGTCATCGGGAACGGTCCCCTTCACGTTCTAGCGGTGCTTCGCGTCACCGCACGCCAGTCGCCGCCTAACGCAATACGGCACGTTAGGCGGCGACGCGAGCGGCGGGGCCCGGTGCTGCGGAGACGAGCTCAGGCGGACGTACGGCAGTGACCAAAACGCGCTATGGCTGAATGGGGCCGTGCCTCGCATGATAGTGGTTGGCGTGACGGCCATGAATCCATCATGCGACTAGGTGTCAGCTGTATTGCGCTCGCGGTCCTGGCCGCCGGAACTACCTCGGCCCAGCGCACGACCGCGCCTACGCCAAAGGGCAGTTCGCGCGACGTGTCCTGGGTACACGAGTCGTGGACAGCGCGGGACGGCCTTCCCGTCAACTCGATCAACGCGATCATCCAGGACCGCACCGGCTACATCTGGGCCGCGACCTGGGATGGGCTCGTCCGCTTCGACGGCGTGCGCTTTACCGTCTTCAATTCCTCGAAATCCGAGGCGTTGCCCAGCAATCGGATCGTCCGGTTGAAGGAGGGACGTGACGGGTCGCTCTGGCTCGTCACCGAGCAAGGTCACCTCGTTCGATTCCGCGACGGAACGTTCACCAATTATCCCTTCGATAACGCGCAGTCGGCTGAGGGCGATATCCAGCTCCTCGTCGACTCCGCCGGTACTGTCTGGGTGGGGGAAAAGCATGGGCTGTGGTCGGTCCGTGGCGATCGTGTTGTTCCGGTGGGGCGGGAAACGCTCGACGCGCCGATCACGTCGATCGTGCAGCGGCGCGACGGGACCCTCGCGATCGGCACCGGTGCCGCGGGGCTCTTCAGAGTCACGGGCGATGGTCGGGTGACGAGGACGATTGCTGATCCAGCACTCCTGGCCGACACCGTCCTTGGGATGTACGAGGATGCGGCGGGCTCACTCTGGATCGCTGGAGTCCGCACGCTTCGGTCATGGCGAGATCGCCTCGAGCCGGTGACGCTGCCTAACGCGCAGCCCATCGCCACGTCGATCGGCATCTATTTGCTGGTGCAGGTACCCGCAACGGGAGCGTTGTTCGCCCAGGTGGCGTCCCACGTGTACCACATCGATTCCGGCACCGCGACGCTGGTCCGGGACACCGCCAACCTCGGCGGCCTGCGACTCTGGGCGGATTCACAGGCGGTCTGGGACGTGGTCGGGCAGAACGTGTTTCGCGACGGCCGGCTCGTGCTCACGCTGCCCGAACGACGCATCGTATCGGCCGCGCTCTTCGACCGTGAAGGGAGCCTCTGGCTCGGCACGGACGCCGGGGGGTTGCACCGTCTCAAGCGCGCGCTGTTCACGACCTACAGCGTGGCGGAAGGCGTGGCGAACCCGAACATCTATGCGACGTACGTGGACCGCTCCGGCGCCATCTGGCTCGGCAACTGGGGAAAGGGAGGCGCAGACCGTCTCGATCCCGTGACCGGCCGGGTTGTCGCGGTACGCAGCGATTTGCCGTCCGTCAGCAATACCTTCTACGAGGACGCGGCGGGAACCCTCTGGATCGGCGCGGGTGGAGGAGTCGGAGGCGTGTATGCGTGCACGCCGTCGACCATGACCTGCCGTGCCGAGGGATCCTCCGACCTGCGCTCGAAATTCGTCTACGCTCTCTACGGTGACCGAGACGGTCGTCTCTGGGCCGGTACG
>DATCGG010000440.1:0-16671 GCA_036509075.1 Gemmatimonadaceae bacterium | reverse complement strand
GTTGGAATGGTGAGTCCGGAGTCTGACCCCCAACGCGCCAAATCATCCCTCCCCGAGGCCGATCATCGCCAACAGCTTCAATGCGTTGGCCGAGGTCGCGAGGCCGGGCCGCAGCGTATAGTCGAAGGTCATGGTCATCGCGCCGTTCCGCTGCTCGAATCGCTCCGTGAAATGGACCCGCTGCGCCGGACCGTCGAGCGCCGGATCGTCCGCGAGCGTAAGGTCATGCGTCGTCACTGCGCCGATGGCCCGCGCGTTCAGCAGATACGTCAGAACCCGTCGCGCCGCGATGCGCCGCTCGGCCGTGTTGGTGCCGTGGAGGATCTCGTCCAGCAGATACAGCAGCGGTCGAGGGCGAACGGGATCGCGCGCGGCATCCACGATCCGCTTGAGCCGGCGAAGCTCCGCCATGAAAAGCGACACGCCAGCCTCGAGGGAGTCATCGATGCGGATGCTCGTCCACACATCCACCGGAGTGAGCCGCATCGACGTCGCGCAGACCGGCCCGCCGGCCTGGGCGAGTACCACGTTCGTCCCGATCGCGCGCAAGAGCGTGCTCTTGCCCGACATGTTCGAGCCGGTGACCAGCAAGAACGTCCCGGGCGGGCCAACCGTGACGTCGTTGCTGACGCGCGTTTCGTCATTGAGCAGCGGGTGACCGAGCGCGCTCGCCTCGAGGCGTGCCGCCCCGTCGACAAAGTCGGGCATCACCCAGCCGGGATTGTCGTGCGCGAGCGTGGCGAGGGCGGCCAACGCTTCGACCTCACCTAACGCGGTGAGCCAGTCTCGCGCGTGTGCCCCCGACGTTGCCTGCCATTGCTCGAGCGCGACGACGACATGCAGATCCCACAGTCCGAGCAGTTGCAGCACGATGTGCCCCATCGGGGAATACCGTGCCTCCGCGAGCCGAACGATCGCACCGAGCCGTGTCAGCGATCGCGACGCAGCGCGTTCGTTCGTGAGTCGTGCACGGAGACCTGCGACGCGCGGCGTCGTGAACGTCGACGACTCGACGTGGCCGAGCATTTCCGCATAGGCGGCGAGGCCGCCGAGATGCGACATCGCGGCATCCAGGCGAACGCCGACTCCACGCCGTGTAAATACGGTGAGCAGGACGCCTGCGGCGAACGGCAGCATCCACCACCGTCGAGCAAACGTTCCCAGTCCGACCAGCCAGCCGCCGGGTGGTGGAAGCACGTCGCGCGTCCAGAGGAGACTGAGAAACGCGAGCGAGACCGTTGGAACGATGAGGAACGGAAGCACGCGCGCCGCCCACACGACCGCCGGCCGATCCAGCAGCCACGCTGGTTCTCCCGCCCAGGAGAGGAATCGTTCGACGTCGGCGCGCCGCGAGCGGCCGGCCGTCCACGCGTGGGCGGTCATCGTCTCGCGCCACTCCACCGCCGGCGTGAGCTCGCGCACTGCGTCCTGCCTGGCACGCAGCTCGGCGACGGACGCTGCTTCCCCGGTGAGCCACGACAGAATGGTCTGACGTCCAGGCCCTGGGCTCGTGACGTCGAGGAGCCGTACGAGCGACGCGTGCCCGGTGATGTCGAGGTCCGCCGCGTGCGGGTGGTCGTGAGTGAGCGTCTCCCCCGTCCAGGGGGCCAGCGCGTTCCAGTCTCGCGCAACGCGGAGCGCTCCCTGCTCGCACACGATGCGCCTAACGCCCGCCCACCGCGCCCGCCGCCGCCGTTTCGCGTGGATGGTTGCAAGCGCGATGTATGTGGCGGCGCCGATGGCCAGTCCCGCGACGAGCAGGGTGGTGCGGCCCCACCCACCGAGCAGCAACACTCCCGACGCGGCGCCCACGACGAACGCGATGAGCCGGAGCTGCGAGATGCGCTCGACCTCGCGCTGCAGGACCCGTTCGCTGTCGGCGAAGCCCGTCGCCCGCGCGGTGTAGTCCACCGCGGCGCTGCCTAACGCCGCCTGGCTAGCCGCCACAGCGCTCGAGGGCCGAGGTCTGCTCCTGCAACCAGTCCGGGATGTAGCAGTGCATCCCGCAGGACAAGAATCGCGCCTCGCGTATGCGCGCGCGGTACCATGCCGGTGTCCGAAGGCGCGTGCCACGGGTGTCGCCGAACACGCCGCGGTCCACACTCGTGAACAACTCCAGGTAGACGACGCCGTTCGCCAGCTCGTATAGATGCGCCAGACCCGTTCGGAGCTGCGCCGGATCGAGGTAGTTCAACATGCCAACGCACAGGATCAGATCGTATTCCTTGCGCAGCCGCATGCGGTCGAGCGAGTCGATCGTGCCGAGCCGGATGTTGCGGCTCGTGCCGAACCGGCTGACCACGTACTCGCTCGAGTCGACGCCGGTGTACTGAACGCGTGGACGCAGACGGCGAAGCGGCGCGAGCCAGTTCGCCTCTCCGCATCCGACATCGAGGACGGTGTGGAGGGTTCGACCCAGGACATACTCGGCTGCTGAAACCACGAGCGCCACCTGGCGGGCCAATTCCTGTGGCGATTTCACGCGGTAGCGCGGGTTGCGGTACCACTTGTCGAAGTACCGTTGATCGTAGTGGCGAGGGGCAGTCATCTCACTTGTAGATCCAGTACTTCGCCGACTCCCGTCTGAAATCCTCCGACTCTTTCACGAGCACCGGCAACAGCTCCTCGATCCCGCCCTCACGCTCCACCGCCAACCGAAGCCGATCCGACCCGAACAGCCGATCGATCTCCGAAACCCGCCACTGAAACTCCGCCGTGTGCCGCTTGTAGATCGCTCGCAGCAGATGCGCGCCCACCTCGACCGGCTTCACGGAGCTCCGATCCGTCACCGTCACGTGGATCATCGGGATCGTTTCACCGCCGAACTTGAAGCCCTTCTCCACCGGCCGTGAGACGGAATCGAAGCGCACTCCGGGCAACCGCTTCGCGTCGAGCTCGCGGGCGATGGCGCCCGCGTCCGTCAGCCACTTCGCGCCGACCGCTCGGAATGGCTGCTCCGTTCCGCGTCCCTCCGTGGCATTCGTGCCCTCGAAGAACACCGTTCCCGTATACAGGATCGTCGCCTCCATGTCGCGCAAGTTCGGCGACGGGCTCCGCCACGCGAGCCCTGTTTCCTCCCACCACATCGAGCGACGCCAGTTCTTCATCGGCACGACCGTCACGTCAGCGTGAACCTGGCCCGTACCCACCAGGTACCGCAGCAGCTCGCCTGCCGTTAGGCCGTAGCGAAGCGCAACCGGATACTGCCCAACGAACGAGCGGTATTTCGGATCGAGCACACCGCCCTCGACGCGATCCCCGCGGACCGGATCGGGTCGGTCGAGGACGATGAACGGCTTCTGCGCGGAATCGGCCACGAGCGCCATCGTCCACTCGTACGTGTAGACGCGCGCGCCGACATCCTGGATGTCGTAGACGAGCACGTCCACGTTCGAGAGCATCTCACGTGTCGGGACATTCTTCCGGCCATAGATCGAGTAGATCGGAATTCCCGTCGCCGAGTCCACCGTGGACTCCACTGATGCTCCCGCCTCGGCGAGCCCGCGCAGCCCGTGCTCGGGGGCGAAGAGCGCGGTGAGCCTAACGCCGGGCGCCCGGTACAGCAGGTCGATCGTGCTCGTGCCCGCGCGATCACGACCGGAATGGTTCGTGATGAGCCCAACGCGTTTCCCGCGAATGAGGTGGATCGAGTCCGACAGCAGGACCTCCACCCCGGGAATGACATCGGCCGCGGCCGACCCGGACGCAGCAGGCCTGGAGGACGTGTCGCTCGCCGCAGCCGGCGCACACGCGGTGGCGAAAGCAACCAGCGTCACCGAGACCGCCGTGGTCAGCCCTGCTCGACCGCGGCGAGATCCATGAATGGTCATGCGGGTAAAGTTAGTGGGTCAGAGCTGGCCGGCCTTCGCGTCCCAACCCTCGAGACGTCGTCGGTAGTCGGCGTCCGCATAACGACGTGGGGACAGCGCTGCGGCGTAAGATGGCAGCGTCCCTCCGGTCATATGGGTCGCGACCAGTTCCCCGGCCGCGTGAGACGCCATGATGCCGTAACCCGACAGCGCCGCACAGAGGAAAACTCCGTCGATCTCCACCGGGCCGACCAGCGGCCGGTTTTCCGGCGTCTTCGCGTAATACCCGCCGTCGACGTACCCTCGATGCGCCTCGCCGATGTACGACGACGCACGCGGCATGGCGTGGGCGAACCCGCGGAGCAGCACGTCGCCGAGGTTCGGGTCGAAGGCCGGGGGCCATACGTACTCGTGCGGTGCGACCTCGAACGTCCAGATGAGCAGCACGTCGCGCTCGTTGCCGATGGGTCGGACGTGAAGCCCGCCGGGAAACGGCTCGAGCAGCCAGCGCGCGTTCGGGTCCGACGCGAACCGTGCCCGCTCGGCCGCGCTCCAATCGAGCTGGCCCACCGGATCGTTCCAGATCGTGAACGGCGCCAGACGAGGCAAGACGCCAAGCCGATCGTCGAACCGCATTTTCGCGTGCAGCTCGAGGAACACCGGGAGATCGATGCCGAGCATTCCGAGGACGGCCGGAAGTCGCGGTCCCGCGGCGATGGCGAGCCGGCCGGTCGCGATCGAGGAACCCGACTCGAGCCGGACGCCGGTCAAGCGCCCGCCGGCCGTGTTGGCTCCCACGAATCGGTCGCGGACGATCCGCGCGCCGTGCCGGCACGCCTCCTCGAGCAGCCAGTGACCGAGGCGAATGGCGTCCATCCAGCCGGCACGCCTAACGTGGCTGACGGCGATCGCGTCGCCGCGAAGGAACGCGAAGTGCTCATGCACGAGCGCGGCGTCGAGCAGCAGATCGCAGCCATCGGGCACGCCGTGCCAGTCATCATCTCGAACCGGCTCGTACGGCAGCCGCCCTGGATGCTCGCGGGCGGTGCCCGCCCCGAACGACTCGAGGCGTCGCGCCTGATCCCGCAGCCAGTCCCGCATGCGAGGATCAGCCGTCGCAAACGCGTAGCCGTGTCGCGACAGCTCGAAGACGTTCCCGCTCGATTCCGCAAGCTCCTCGAGAATGCCGATGCTGCGGCTGACGAACCGCGCCATGAGGTCGTCGGGGCCGTCGAACCAGTTCCGGTAGCCCTGCGTGCCCTTGTCGCTCGTCAGCGTCATGGGCGGACGCTCGTCGACAATCACGACGTTCGGCACCCCGTGCCTAACGGCGAGGTGGTAGGCGGCCGCGGCGCCGGCCATCCCGGCGCCGCAGACCACGATCTCGGCAGCCTCCATCGCGTTACTCGGAGCGGTCAGCGAAAAATCGAGTCCAGATCATGACGACGCCGCACTCTCCGTTGCGCGTGTTGAACTCGATCGGAACCAAGCCACCCGAGTAAACCTCGATCGCCTCGATCAGCTCCGGACGCACGTCCATGTCGGCGGCGCTGGCGTCGTCGGCCGGCAGCCCGTCGATAAGAAATCCGGCTGGGCACTTCTTGATATTGGCTTGGGTGGTCACGCTCGCACCGGAGCTCGGCGCCCCACCGGAGCTGTCCGGACGAACGGCCGGCATCGGCGTCGCCGTCGGCTGCAACGTGGTCACTGTCCCGCGCAGCTCCACGATGAGTCCACCCCTCTCATTCGTACTGACCCGTACGCCGGGCATGGTGCGCAGCAGGTCCGTTAGCCGCTCGGCGTGCATCCGGTCGATCTGCGCTCGTGTGAGGTACGAGCCATTACCGTGTCGGCGCCGCCGCTCGAACTCCGTCATGGTGCGGTTGCGGGGCCCGGTCACGGCCACGACCGGGGGCATCTTTGCGGGCGCGCTCTCTGCCACGACCGTCGCCGTTCCCACCGCCATATCGAGGACCGACAGCTCGCCCTCTGGCAGGATGACATCCACCGGCGTCGACCGTCGATCGTCGGCAACGACGCGGGCCGTGATCTTCACACCCTCCGGGAGCCCGCAGAACGCGTAGCGACCCGCGGAGTCGGTCTGCGTCGTGCGCGTTAGATCCATGATGGCCGCCTGGCGAGGCATCGACTCCCGAAGCCGGCGCCAGCTGAGTGTGACCCGCGCGTCGATCGCGGGAGCAGCGCTCAACGCATCGCGAACATGACCGCGAAGCGCCGCTTTCCCCTCGGCGCGCTCATCGGCGCGGCACGTCCGCGCGAGGACGGTGGCCGTCGACGGCCCCGCCAGCTGCGCCATGTGCTGCTCGTTAGGCCGCAGCTCGACCGTCGCCGCGGGCGCTGGCACGCTCAGCGAGTCGAACCGCGGGTGGACGACCGAGATCGCGTAGGTTCCTGGCGGGACCTTCTCGATGAGGAAGCTCCCGTCGGCCGTGGATTTCGTGCCGAATTGTGTCCCGTCGAGGAAGACGCGCGCCCCGCTGAGCGGAGCCATTCGCGTGCTGTCGTACACGACACCTCGCACGCTTGCGACTTCGGCCGACCGCTCGCGGCGTTCGCCGCGTGCCACCGTCTCCAGAACCTCTCCGCCTTCCTCGTGGATTCCGGCCAGCCGAATACGGTCGGGCGGTGACGGCGGCGCCCCCGGGATCACGACCGGGTCGCGCGCGAGCCCTTCGACGAGCAGCGGCATCCGAATGACCCATCGCTCGACGATCCACGCGCCCGTCGGCATTCGCTGGAACTCGATGTGTCCCCCGAAGTCCTCGCTCTTCGATGTTCGCGGAAGGTTCTGCAGCTCATGATACGCAAAGTCGAGGTCGCGCAGCTCGGCCGACTTCTGGTCGATCCAGAGCGTGCCGGCAATGTCGGGCTTGTCGCGCCCCTGCGCCGGCTCGAACGCCAGTCCGATCAACCCCGCGCGTTTCCCCTCGCCCTGCCGCAGCCTGAAACAGTGGTCCGTGAGAAACTCGTCCGAGAGAAGCACCGCCGCGTCCGGAGCGTAATAGGTCAGCTCGCCTCCGTGCTGCCTAACGTATCCGTTCGCCGAGAGGCGAGCCGCGCTCTCGCTGACGAACGGGCTTCGTGTGACCGAGCTCGTTTCCTTCGCCTGGTATTTCGTGACTTTCCCGGAGCGCGCGTCCAGTGTTCGCTCGAAGCGCGTCACCCGCGCCGTGAAGAGCTCCTGCTGCTGCGTGAGATCGGTAGCGAAGAGTGCCTTTCGTGTCTCATCCCAGACCGCCGATATCTCGCTCCCGTCCGCAGCGCTCGTGACGCACGGGGACTTTCCCGTCACCCGCACGGCCCCAAGGACGACGGGAATCGGCCGCGTCTCGAGTCGCAGATCGACCGTCTGACCGGCGCCGAGGATGACCGGAGTCGGCGCATCCGCTCGGTAGCCAATTCGCTCGGCGCGCACCGCGTAACGTCCAGGGGTCAGCGCGCGGATGGCGTATCGGCCATCGTCACCGACGAGGACACCGGCCAGTCGCTTGCCAGCGGAGTCGAGCAGCACGACCACGACGCCCGGGAGTGCGCCGCCGGAGCCTGCTTCGACGACAATCCCGCGGACGACCTGCGCACCTGAGCTCGAGGACAGTGCGGCGAGCGCCGCCGACATCCCGGCGGCACGAATCAAGGCCTGACGCGAGAACCACTTGGCGGAGGGCATGGCAACCTCTCAGCGCGGCGACGGGGGTACGATGCGGCGTGGCAGGCGCGCGCGATAGTCCGCGCTCGGAAGATGGTGGCGGGGATCACAGACGCTTCGCGTGCTTTTGCTTTATGTTGTGAAGTACTTGACATCAGTTACTTATTTTCGTAGTTATGGGCCTACAGCCACCCTTCGCGTCCCGCCACATGCCCGCCACCTCGGCCGAAGTACCCACCCACCAGTCACCTCCCGCGCTCACCCTCGACACGACCGAGGAACGCGCTCGCCTCGCTGCGCGCGCTCTCACCGACGCACTGCTCCTGGGGCTCGTCGGCGATGCGATCCTCCGCGTTCCGTCGTGGGGGGCGAACATGGCTATCTGGTCACTCGCAATCGTTGCGGCAGTGGTCACGCTCGCTCGCCGTCGGTACGAGGCGTTGCCGGCCGACGCGCGGTGGCTTCTCATTCCTGCGCTCGCACTGAGCCTGCTCTTCGTGTGGCGCGACTCGGACTCGCTCATCGCGTACAACACCCTCACGTTCTTCGGGACGCTCGCGCTGCTCGCCGCCGCGATCTCGTGGGGAACCGAGCAGCGAGTGCTCGAGAGCCGGTTTCGCGAGCTCGTGTATGCCGGGTTCGTGATCGGCGTGAACGTCTTCGTTGGCATGATCGCGCTCCTGCTGTCGGATGTGTCATTTCGCCAGGTCGCCGGGGCGCGCGGCACGGGCCGAGTGATCGCAGGGGTTCGCGCCGCGTTGGTGGCGATCCCGCTGCTGCTCGTGTTTGGCAGTCTCTTCGCCTCCGCAGACCCGGTGTTCGCACGACTGGTCAGCCAGGTGTTTCGCATCGACGCCGCGGCGGTGGCATCCCATCTGGCCGTGAGCGGCATCATCGCCTGGTTCGTTGGCGGCCTGCTGCGCGCGACCGTGCTGTCGAACGGCCGAGGCACGTGGCGCGTCCCCTTCCCCGACGGCGCGCTCGGATTGACCGAGGTGTCGGTCGCGTTAGGCTCGCTCGTTGCGCTGTTCGCCGCATTCGTGATCGTGCAGCTCCGCTATTTCTTCGGCGGCGACGCGCTCGTCCAGGCAACCGCGGGCATGAGTTACGCCGACTACGCGCGTCGCGGCTTCTTCGAGCTCGTGACCGTCTCCGCGCTGGTGCTCCCCGTGTTACTCGCGGGGAACTCGCTCCTGCGCCGCGACACTCCGCGAGCCGACGCCGTCTTTCGCGTGCTGTCGGGGACGCTCCTCACGCTGCTCGCGATCATCATGTATTCAGCGATCGCGCGCATGCGCCTCTACGAATCCGCCTATGGATTGAGCGAGGATCGGCTGTACGCCACGGTGTTCATGGGCTGGCTTGCGATCGTGTTCGTGTGGTTCACCGTGACAGTGCTCCGCGGGCGCGAGCGGCTGTTCACGGCCGGCGTGCTCGCGTCGGGCTGGGCGACACTCATTGCCCTCAACGTCGCCGATCCGTCTGGCTACGTCGCGCGATTCAACATCGCTCGGGCCGGTCAAGGCAAAGAGGTCGACGTGCGATACATCGCGAGGCTGGGCGCCGATGCGGCACCGGCCCTTGTCCAGTACCTCGCGCGCGAGCGTGTCACTGCACCGGCGGGTTGGGTCATCCCAAGCACTGACAGCGCAGGCCACGCCCTAACCATGCCGGCCGGGTCGGTTCTTGAACGTGCGGATGGTGCACGGGAGACCGCCGATTACGGGGAACGGTGTGAGGCTGCTCGCCGGTTGCTGCATGACTGGGGTCCGGCCGTCCAGACCGACTGGCGCGGCTGGACGGTCAGCCGGGCCCGCGCTCGACGGATCGTCGCGGGAAGCGAGGCGGCGCTCCGCCGTCTAGCAGAACCGGAGGTGGTTAATGGGAGGTGGGCGGGGTGCCCGACAGAACCGGGAAGCGGGAAGGGGGATGAGGGAAGAGGGTAAGATGCGGAAACCCCCTTTCCCTCTTCCCTCATCCCTCTTCCCTCAGTGCCGACGCCGGATCGATCGCCGTCGCGCGGCGCGCGGGAACCCAGCTCGCCACGAGACCGACCAGCGCGATCAGCCCGACGACGGCGACGTAAGTCCACGCGTCGGTCGGGCTCACACCGAACAAGAGCGCCTGCAGGAGGTGCGACACGGCGAGCGCGCCAGCCAGGCCTAACGCGGCCCCGACCACGGTCACCGTCAGCGAGTGACCGACCACCGTCCCGGCAACGTTCGAGCGCGTCGCGCCGAGCGCGAGGCGGATCCCGATCTCGCGCGTCTGTTGTCGGACGGCGTACGACACCACGCCGTACAGCCCGATCGCTGCGAGAAGCACCGCGACGACCGCGAACGTGGCCAGCAATGTCATGTAGAGGCGCGGCCGTGCCGCCGACCTCTCGAACCGCTCCTGGAGTGTGCCGAGCTCGAAGAGTGGCAGATCCGGATCGAGCTCGCGCACGGCGGCGCGCGCGGCAGCGAACACCACATCCGGCGACGCCGACGTGCGCGCCACCACCGTCATCGGTCCCACCGGGGTCTGATCGTACGGCAGATACATCTCTGGTGCCGATGGCCGGTCGAGCCCGAACTGTCGGACGTCGTCCACGACGCCAACGATCTCCCCGCCACGCCTGACGCCGCCTTCTTCCCAACCCAACCAGACGTGTCTGCCTAACGGATTCTCGCCGGAGAAATGCGCGCGCGCCATCGCCTGATTGATCACGACCACCTGAGGCGCGTTGGCGTCATCGCGCGCGGTGAACGTCCGCCCGCGCACGAGACGGATTCCCATCGCCTCGAAGTAGCCGGGCGACGCGATCCGCACCTGCGCCGCCGGCCGACGTGACCCCGTTTCCTCCCGCCAGCGGTCCACCGAAAATCCGACATTGAAGTTGTATTCGCTGAGCGGCGCACGGAGCACCCGCCCGCTCGCGCGCACACCCGGCAGCGCGCGGATTCGGTCGTCGAGCTGCGCCGCAAACGCCCGGAGCTTCGCCGCGTCGCCGTAGCGCGTGTTAGGCAGATCGAGACGGAACGTGACCACGCCACCACGCCGGAACCCTGGATCGACCGCCATGAGACGCTGGAAGCTGCGGACAACGAGGCCGGCGACGACGAGCAGCATCACCGCCAGCGCCACCTCCGACCCGACGATCGCCGTGCGCGCTCGACGCCTGGCGATCGAGCCCTGGCTCGATCGGCCCGCCCCCCGGAGCGCCCCCGACACACCGAGACGGGCAAACCGGAGCGCGGGAATGACGCCGAAGATCACTCCCGTGATGAGCGTCGCAACCAGCGCCAACAGCAACGCCGCGCTGTCGACGCCCGCACCGGTGAGCCTCGGCACCGTGTCGGACGCGGCGACCGCAAACCATCGCGTGCCTAACGTCGCGAGCGCAATGCCGAGCGCGCCGCCGATGAGAAACGGGGCGAGGGCCTCGGTCGCGAGCTGCCGGACGAGACGCGCCCGCCCCGCGCCGAGCGCGGTACGAACGGCCAGCTCGCCGTCGCGCCCGGCCGCGCGGACGAGCAGCAGATTGGCCACGTTCGCGCAGGCGATGAGCAGCAGCACGCCCGCCGCGCCCAGGAGAATGAGCAACGGCCTGCGAAACGTGCCGACCGTCTCTTCGAGCAACGGGGTCACGCGCACCGACACCCCTTCGTCCGCCTGCGGGTGTGCCGACGCGATGCGCGACGTGATCGTGCGCATCTCCGCGCGAGCCTGCTCGATCGTCGTGCCCGGCGCGAGCCGGGCCACGACATCGTAATACCGAGCTCCGCGATTCCCTTCGTCGAGGTCCCCGGTCGGGAACACGAGTGGCAAATAGATCTCCGCGGCGGCCGGATACGTCACGCGAGTTGGAAGCACGCCAACCACCGTGTACGGATTGCCGTCGAGTCTCACGGTCTCGCCAACGATGCCTGGATCGCTCGAGAATCGGCGCCGCCAGATCGCCTCGCCCAGGATCACGATCCGCGCGGCGCCGACCGAGTCCTCGCCTGCGCGGAACACACGGCCGGCGAGCGGGCGGACGCGAAGCATGGAGAGCAGACCCGCACTCACGGTTGCCGCGTACATCCGCTCGGGATCGCCGCGGCCCGTCAACGTCATGGCGTCCGTGGCGATCGCCGCCATGCCCGTCAACGTCTTTGATTCTCGTCTCCAGTCGACGAAGTCGAGCGCCGACGCAGCGTCATCCTTGCCGCGATACGTCGTCACGACCGCGACCAGCGACGCGGGATCGTGGAACGGTAGCGGACGCAGCACCGCCTGGACGACCGAATAGATCGTCGTCGCAGCGCCCACGCCGAGCGCGATCGTCAGAACCGCTACCGCCGTGAATGCGGGTGCGCGCCAGAGCGCGCGCAGACCATAGCGCGCATCGCGTGATAGCTCGTCCATCACGCGGGTGCCCCACGCGTCGCGGCACTCTTCCTTGAACCGGGAGACACCGCCGAAGTCTCGCAGCGCAGATGTGCGCGCGGCGTCGGGTGTCATGCCACGTCGGATTCTTTCGGCAATCTCGGCGTCGAGGTGAAACCGCATCTCCTCGTCGAGCTCGGCCTCCGCATCGCGCCGAGACAGGAGTGGCCGGAGGAACCCGCGAGCTCGTCGCGCGAGCAGGTGCAACGCATCCATTGGTGGCCTCGGTCAGGTCGTCTGGAGCACCCGCTCGACCGCCAGCGTGAAGCGCTGCCAGCTCGCACGCTCCTCGGCCAGCTGCTTCTTACCCACGGACGTGAGCCGGTAGTACTTGGCGCGGCGGTTGTTCTCAGACGTCCCCCAGTCGGAATCGATCCACGCGCGGCGCTCGAGCCGGTGGAGGGCCGGGTAGAGCGAGCCCTGGTTGATCTGCAGGACGTCGCGCGAGATCTGCTGGATGCGCTGGGAGATGCCCCAGCCATGCATGGGCTCGAGCGAGAGCGCCTTGAGAATAAGCATGTCCAGCGTCCCTTGCAGGACGTCGGTGTTGTCGGTCGCCACGCCGGCTCCTGTCGCATGTCTACAGGAGAATGCGATCGTTCCTGTAGAATGTCAAGAGGAGCGCCATCGAAAAAGAAAATGCGGGACGCTCCTACGAGCGTCCCGCATCGCTATCTCTCTTCCGGTACCGTTGCCGGTTCCGGTCCAAGTTTCTGGGTCGTGTCGGGTTACTGCTTCTTCCAGTAGTACAGGACTACCTTGTTGTCCGAGCTGACATCGGCTGCCACGACGTCCTTTGCCGACGGCTTCATGGACATGCTGGGCATTGGCGTCTTGGTCGTGTCCGTCGTGACTGTCGCAGGACTCTCGGAGGCGAGGAGCAGGCCGAGCGCCTGGTTGCTGCCTAACGCCTTGCGCAGCGCTTCGATGTTGTCCTCGTTCTTCGACAGCACGGCCTTGAGCGAGTCGGGGCTGTTACCTGCCAGCAGGTCTTCGACGTTCACGAACTGGACATCGGCGGCGTTGACCGACGTCAACGCTTTGATCTTGTCCGCGTTGGCCGAGCCCAAGCTGATCGCCGAGATGAGCGAGCTGTAGCTCGGCTGCATCGCGACTTCGCCCTTGGAGACTGTCGTCTTCTTCGCTGTGGTATCCTGCGCGCTCGAGATGGATGGGGTGACCATCGCGGCGATGGCCGCGGTAGCGACTGCGGCAAGGAGGGTGCGGTTTTGCATCGGTGACTCCTTTTAACTTCTTGTGACGCGCGGCGGCGCAGCCCGGACGCCGCTCGTCAGCACGTCGTGATTCTCTTACGGGCCAAGCCCCTCACGTTGGCAGGATCGGGGCCAGTTCGGTCGCAATTCCCGAATCACCTTGCGATTTGCCCGAAGTTCTTTCGGTGTGTGATGTGCGTCACATCAGCCGGGTGCGTTAGGCTACTGCGCCGCGACGCACCAGCCACCGGAGAGCGGGTTCGTCCCTGGCCCGGGGTTCAGGGAATCACGATAAGCCCAACCGTACCGCCCAACTCATCGTCTATTCGGGGAAGGTTCGCCGGCACGATCCAGGCGCCGCCATCGATCCGCACTCTGACGTGATGCGATCCCGGCTGAGTCGTTAGGCGAATCTCCCACCGGCCGCTCCGTCGATCGAGGGCCCTCGCCTCCCAGCCGGTGAGATCGCTCATGAGCTCCACGCGCTGCGCGCCGGGCGCGTACACGAGCACCACCGTCTCGCCCTTGTCCATCGGCGTCGCGATCAGCGATGCCGACCCTGGCGAGACCATCGGCGGCTTGCGCAGCGGGACTATCGGACCGTGCCGCTCCGCCGACAGCCGGAGCGCCACCGTTGCATAACGAGCCCGGACCGTCCCGCGGATCGGATCGGCGAGCTGGCGCCCTATCGCTGCCGCGATGGCGACGTTCGGCATCATCCACCACGCGGCAGCGACCGAGGCCGCCGGCACGGACTCGAGCTCCCCCTTCCACGCCTGCCGTGTCAACGCGATCGCGTCCACCTCGAGGCGGCGCCATGAGCCGTGACCGATGAGCGAGATATCGGCGTAGTGCACGGGGTCCTGCACGCGGACCACGGCCTGATCACTGTAGATCAGGGTCGATACGGTCGATGTGTTGACGGTGACCGCGCTCAGCGTGACGCGCTGCCCCCCGCGTCGATACCACGCGCCAAGCTCGCCCGTCGTCGCGGGAAACGTCGTGCGCTCGAGATGCACGTTGCCGCCGCTTCCACCGAGCCACGCTCCCCACCCCGCGCCGAGCAGATGCGCGCGCCCAAACGCCATCCAGCTCGACGACGGTGCGTAATCGGTGGTGCCGAGGATGGTCCCGGTCGCACCGGCCTCGAGCCGCACGCGCTTCACGGGAACCGTGTATGAGGCCGAGCCCAGCGCGATGGCCGTGGATTGGCCGTCGGACACGCGGGTTGCCGCGCCGCTCGCGACCAGGGAGACGCGTTCGCTCCACCGGCTCCACAGCGCGGCGATGGTGCCACCGTCGGAATCTGCGAAGTCGTCTCTCGTCAGGCGCGTGGCACCGACGTCGAAGGTCGTTTGCCGGGCCCATTGCGCGTTCGCCGTCTTCGCGCAGGCGAAACACGCGAAGACGGCGAACGCAACGAGGTAGCCCGGCCAGGAGAATGTGTGCTGCAGACTGCCTGGTTGGTGTTTAGCGCGGGCGCCTGGGACTCCCAGCGTTCAGCCCAGCGGCGTCCGCGTTTGCCGATTGAGGAAGATTGGGGATGATCCCCTTCAATCGCAAATCGAGACTTTCGTCCGGACGCCGGCCAGCCAGGACATCCTGCCGGACACTCTCCTCGAGAGCAATGAAGTTTTTCGCGACAGCTCCCTTTTTCAGTAGCGCGACGACCTCCATCGAGGCACGCTCCACCGGAACCCCACGGGCAATCAGCTGGGTCAGCACGCCGATCGGCACCGCGAGCGATCCATCCCCACCCGCCTCCCGCATCGCCCGAAGCGTTTCCGGGCCAACCCCGCTCTTGATGGCGTCGGCGGCGGCATGCAGCTCCTGCTCACTCGCGCCGGGCTTGAGCGCCTCGTTCGCCGTGCGCATGCGATCGGCGAGCGTGCGCACCACGGCTTCGATTTTCGCAACCGGGACGCGTTGCACCTGGCCTTCACGGGCCTTCGCGTAGAGCAAAGTCACCGGAAGGTTCGCAGCGCGCGCCTGCTGCACGATTGGCGCGATGGCCGCTGCGGTCGCCGAGTCGAGGCCTTCGGATGCCTGGCCTGACGCGGCGCGCGCGGTCACGAGCAGCGCGATGGACAGTGTCCAGCGCATGCGGCGCACGAGACGGTCCGCTCGCATCACGGCATTCCCGCCATCAGCACCGATTGCTGGGTGCCATAGTCGAGATCCTTCGTGCGCGGAGCGTTCGGATCGAGCGTCCACGTTTTCCCGTCCACCAGGAACGCGTAGACGTGACGTCCGGGATGCACGTCCACCAGTGCGCTCCACACACCGCTGGCCGAATCACGCTCGAGCGGCGTCTTGCTCCCATCCCAGGCATTGAAGTCGCCGACCACCGTCACGCTCTTCGCGCGCGGCGCATCGAGGACGAACTGCCACTTGATCGGTGCCTCCTGCAGCGCGCGCGTGTTGGCGGCCGCGGGCACGAGCGTCGTCCTGGTGCCTAACGTCTGACTGACCGCAGCGTTCGGACTCTGCGCCACGACCGGCGCGGACGGCTGTCGCGGCACGGCGCCGCGAATCAGGAAGCCGGCCAGCGTCGCGGCCACCGCATAGCCGATCGCGGCTGGCAGCGAGACGATGACCCGACGGCTGAATCTGCCGGGGCCTTCGTCGTGGCGCGCGGCATCCACCCGCGCGAGCACGCGCGCCGTCGCGTCCGCCGGCACCGGCGGCAGCGTCTTGAGCTCGCGGACGATCCGCCCGATCAACTCGTCGCCTTCTTCGTTGATGTCATGCACGTTCCACCTCCGCGAGGCGCAGCCGAAGGAACTCGCAGGCGCGCTTCACTCGCATTTTCAACGCCGATACGCCGGCGCCCGTAATTCGTCCCATTTCCTCGTATTCGAGGCCTTCTACGTGTCGCAGCAGGAACGCTTCCCGCTGCGCGGCCGGGAGTGCGGCCAACGCCGACTGGATCTCCTCACGCCATACGATCGCGTCCACATCGGGGGGCGTCCCGCGATCCTGCGCGAGATCGCCGTACACGAGCACGCGTGACCGCCGCGCCTCGCGTCCCATCATGGTTCGACATCGGTTGGCGAGAATGCGGAACAGCCATGACTCGAACCGATCGAACTCATCGTAGCGATGGAGGGCACCGTGCACGCGCACGAACGTATCCTGCACCGCCTCCTCGGCATCCTGACCGTTGCCGAGCATGTGAACGGCGAAGCGTAGGGAGCGCGCATAATAGAAATCGACCAGCGCAGCGAAGGCGGCGCGGTCGCCCCGCTTCGCGCGCTGAACGATCGACATGTCTATGGTGCTCATGCCGCGTCCGTTTTGCCCACCAATAAGCCTGAGTGACGGCGGGCCCGACGTCACGGTCGATTCCTCCCGCGCATCACGAGCCGTCATCATTCGTAACCTGCCAGCGTCCGCCGAGCCCCGCAGCGGGTTCGGAGGAGGTTGATTTGTCGTAAGATAGCCGACTCGAGTGTTGTGGACATCACGCTTCGGCTCCACGAAAGGAATTCAGGTCGCCAAACCCGACCGGGCTCCGGTTCGTCACACGCCTTTTGGCAGGCGGCAGGCGGCAGGCGGCAGGCGGCGG
>DATCGG010000439.1:0-9072 GCA_036509075.1 Gemmatimonadaceae bacterium | reverse complement strand
CTCCCCGACACCGACTGCAACGCGCGCTACAATGCGGCGGGGGCTGGTTACTTCACCATGATCGGCGCACGGCTTCTCTCGGGCCGCGACTTCCAGGCGTCGGACACGTACGAGGCGTCAAAGGTCGCGATCGTGAACCTCGCGTTCGCCGAAAAGTTCAAGCTGGGCCGCGATGCGGTGGGCAAGTTCATGGGGCGCGCTGGCGGGGGCGACTCGTTGCGCATCCAGATTGTCGGACTTGTCCCGAACGTCGCGTACAACGACGCGAAACAGAAACCGCAGCCGGTCTTCTATCTGCCGTGGATGCAGCAGGGAGTTGTCGGGCAGATGTACTTCTACGCCCGCACGCGTCTGCCCGCGCAGCAGCTCATCGCCGCGATTCCGCCGATGATGAAGCGGATCGACGCCTCGCTCCCGGTGCAGGAGCTCAAGACCATGCCCCAGCAGCTCAAGGAGAACGTCTTCCTCGACCGGATGATCTCGGTCCTGTCGGCGTCCTTTGCGCTCCTGGCGACGCTGCTCGCCGCGGTGGGACTGTACGGTGTCCTCGCCTATTCGGTATCGCAGCGAACGCGCGAGATCGGCGTGCGGATGGCGTTAGGCGCCGACAGCGGTCGCGTTCAGCGGATGGTGCTGCGTCAGGTGGGCGTGATGGTCGTCATGGGTGCGGCCATCGGTGTGCTTGGCGCGTACGCGGTTGGGCGTGCGGCGCAGTCGCTCCTGTTCGGGTTGCAGGGTCACGATCCGGTCGTGTTCGTGAGCGCCGTGCTACTCCTCGCCGCCGTGGCATTCGGGGCGGGGTGGCTTCCCGCGAGGCGCGCGAGTAAGACGCAGCCGATGATGGCGCTTCGCTACGACTGACCAACGTGAGCGAGGTCAGTCGGTACCGCAACCGCATCGGCCGCGCACTTCCCCTTGTCGAACTAGGTGAGGTAGGTTAGACTACCCTAGTCGAAAAAGGGTAAGGCTTCCGTGACCGAACGTGTCGACCTCCCGCAGGGCACCCTCGAGACCCTCATCCTCAAGACCCTCACCTGGGGCACCATGCACGGGTTCGGGATCGGGCGATGGATCGAACAGGCGAGCGGTGACTCCCTAACGATCGAAGAAGGCTCCCTGTACCCAGCGCTCCACCGCATGGAGAAGCGCGGCTGGATCGACGCGGAGTGGCGCCAGACCGAGAACAACCGCCGCGGCAAGTACTACGCACTCACTCCCGAAGGGCGCCGGCAGCTCAAGGCCCAGTCGGAGAGCTGGCTCACCGTCGTCCGCTCGGTCGGTCGAGTGCTGGATACGAGCAAGCAGCCGAGCTGACCATGCGCGACCCATCGTGGCGGCGGTACCTGCGGTTTTGGGGGCCAGACGTACGATCCGACGTCGATGACGAGCTCGCGTTCCACATCGAGCTGCGTGTCGATCAACTCGTGGCGCAGGGCATGGACCCGGCCGCCGCTCGCGCGGCCGCGTGGCGCCGCATCGGCGACGCCGAGGCATTGGCGCGCACATGCCGCGAGATCGACGGCGAGCGCCTAACGAACGCGCGGCGGCGTGAGTGGGTGCAGGGCACCTGGGCCGAGCTCCGAGTCGCCGCGCGTCAATTGCGCCGCTACCCGGTGCTTGCGAGTGTTGCCGTCCTGACACTTGCGTTAGGCCTGGGCGCTAGCACCGCGATTTTCAGCGCCCTCTACGCCGTGATGCTGCGTCCGCTGCCGTACGCGGACGCGGACCGGATGGTCCGCATCACCGAGACCATGCGCGGAGCCGAAACGTCCGTCGGCGCTGGCCAGTTCAAGGAATGGCTCGCGCGCTCGACGGCGTTCGAGTCGCTCGGAGCGTATCTGCAAACCACGTACAACCTGACCGAAGGAACGCCTGAACGCGTCCGCGCTGCGTTCGTAACATCCGGGCTGTTCCGCGCGCGATACGTCAAGCCGGCGTTCGGTCGCTACTTCCTCCCCGAGGAGGACCAGGTCGGACGCGAACACGTCGTGGTGCTGAGCTACGGCCTGTTCGAGCAGCGCTTCGCCGGCGATCCACGCATCGTCGGCCGACCGATCCGCATGAGCGGCGAGACGTACACCGTCGTTGGCGTTGCGCCAGCCGAATTCTCCACCGCAACTCCCGGCGATCAACTGTGGACGGCGCTCGCGCTCCGCCCGGAACACAAAGCGTCCTTCTCGGACCACTGGCTCACCGTCTACGCGAAACGGAAGCCCGGCGTGAGCCAGGCGCAGGCCCAGCGCGACATGGAGCGGGTCTCGCGCGAGATCGCGCAGCTCCACCCGGACGACATGGTGGACCGATCCGCCCGCGTCTACGATTTTCGCGACGATCTCGTCGCCGATCACGAGCGAAGCCTGACGACGCTGTTTGGCGCAGTTGGGTTCGTACTGCTCCTCGCATGCCTGAATGTCACGAACCTCCTGCTCGCGCGGGCGACAGTGCGGCGGAAGGAGACGGCGATCCGCGCCGCGCTCGGCGCGACACGCGGAACGATCGTTAGGCACTTCCTGATGGAGAGCCTCGTCCTGGCCGCGGCCGGTGCGGTGCTCGCGTTCGTGGTGAGTCGACTTACTCTGCGCGCGCTTTTGGGCCTGGCGCCCGCGGAGATTCCCGGATTGGGCCACGCTGGCCAGGGGCCTGCGACCGCGGTATTTCTCGCGGTGACCTCTCTTGGCGTGGCAGTGTTGCTCGGGCTTCTGCCGGCGTTACGCGGACTCCGAAGCGTCGAGCCGGCGCTCCGTATGGGCGGTCGCACGGGGAGCGCAACCACAACGCGGGATCGACTGCGCAGTCTGCTCGTGGTGTCGGAGGTCGCCCTCGCCCTCGCGCTCGTTACTGGCGCTGGGCTCTTCGTGCGGAGCGCGCGGAAGCTGAACGAGGTGGACGTCGGCTTCTCTCCAACTGGGCTCATCACGGCACGCGTCTCACTTGCGTCCTCCCGCTACTCGACGCCCGAGATCGTGCAGCAAACCTATCTCGAGCTCGTGGATCGCATGCGGCGGCTTCCGCACGTCGTTTCGGCGTCGGCCAACAGCATGCCGCCGCTCGCGGGTGGCGCCGTCAGCGTTGACGTGCGTGTGGAGGGAAGAGCGTATGCGCCGGGCAACGAGCCCGAGGCGCAATTCCACATCGTGACGCCCGGTTACTTCGAGACGGCGCACACGCGCCTGGCAGCGGGCCGACTCTTCACCGTTTACGACCGCGATCGCGCGACACTCGTTGCCGTGATCAACGAGGCGCTGGCGCGCCGGCTGTGGCCTAACGAGTCGGCCATCGGGAAGCGAGTCGCCTGTTGTGCCGAGGGCCCGGCGCCATGGCGCGAAGTCGTCGGCGTGGTCGGGGACACGCGACAGTTTCTGAGTCGTGTGCCGCAGCCGGAGCTCTACGTTCCCATCGAGCAGACGCCGCCGACATCGTGGTCGTGGCACGGGAATTCGCTCGCCTTCGTCGTTCGAACCGACGGGAACATTGCCGAGGCGACGCGGGGAATTCGCGCGGCCATCGCGGAAACCGACGCGACGCTGCCGGTCTATGACGCGCTCACCTACGATGAGCGGCTGAAGCTCGCGTCGGCCTCGAACCGGTTCAGCACCGTGCTCTTTTCAGCGCTCGCAGCCCTCGCGCTGGTGCTTGCCGCCGTGGGTCTCTACGGTGTCCTGGCGTTTTCCGTCGCGCAACGAAGCTTCGAGATGGGCGTGCGCGTCGCGCTGGGCGCGCGACCCATCGATGTGCTCGCGCTCGTCTCGCGCCAGGGAATGCGGCTCGTTGCCGGTGGGCTCGCGGTCGGGCTCGTGCTCGCGATGACGGCGAGTCGCGTCATGGCGTCGCTGTTGTACCAGGTGGCGCCAAACGATCCCGTTACCTACCTCACCGCGGGCGTTCTGCTCGTCGGCGTGGGGGCCCTCGCGTGCTATGTGCCCGCGAGGCGGGCCTCGCGCGCGGACCCAACGACGGCACTGCGCGCGTAGGCAGCGCAGCACTCATCTTGCCTCGTGGTCGGTGAGCTCATGCGCGGTGAAGCCGCGCATGAGCCTTGTATAGCTGGGACATCACCGACAACCGGGGTGAGATTCGGAATGACCGCAGTCACCAGCGAACGTGCAGCCCAGATCGACCACCGGCAGGTGCTCGTGGTCTTCAGCGGGCTCGTGCTCGCCATGCTGCTCGCCGCGCTCGATTCGACGGTCGTGTCGACAGCGCTCCCGACCATCGTCGGCGAGCTGGGTGGGCTCGCTCACCTGTCATGGGTCGTCACCGCGTATCTCCTGGCACAGACCGTCGTGACACCGCTCTACGGGAAGCTGGGCGACCTGTACGGGCGAAAAGGCGTGATGCAGGGGGCGATCGTGCTGTTCCTTGCTGGCTCGGCACTCTGTGGCTCGAGCCAGAACATGACGCAGCTCATCATCTATCGCGCGGTGCAGGGACTCGGCGGCGGTGGTCTCATGGTCACGACGCAGGCCATCGTCGGTGACATCGTGCCGCCGCGGGAGCGCGGCAGGTATCAGGGGATCTTCGGCGCGGTGTTCGGCGTGTCGAGCGTCGCCGGCCCACTGCTCGGCGGCTACTTCACGACGCACCTCTCGTGGCGCTGGATCTTTTACATCAACCTGCCGCTCGGCGCGCTCGCGCTCGTGGTTCTCGCGTTCACGCTGCCGGCGCGAGTGGAGCGTCTCCAGCACGCGATCGATTACGCTGGCGCTACGTTGCTCGCGATTGCGCTGAGCGCCGTCGTGTTGCTCGCCGACCTTGGCGGTACGGCATATCCATGGGGCTCTCCGTTTACGACGGGTCTGATTGCGAGCGCTATCGCGGCGACGGTCGCGTTCATTGTGATCGAGCATCGCGCGAAGGAGCCGGTGCTGCCGCTTCGGTTGTTTCGCAACCGCGCGTTCTCGGTGACGTCCGTCGTGGGCTTCATCGTCGGCTTCGCGCTGTTCGGGTCCGTGACATACATGCCCGTGTATCTGCAGGTCGCGAAAGGCGCGTCTCCGACTAAGTCCGGGCTCGAGATGCTGCCGATGATGGGCGGCATGCTCCTCACATCGATCTCGTCGGGCCAGCTCATCAGCCGCACCGGACGGTACAAGGTGTTTCCCGTGATCGGAACCGCGGTGATGTCGTTAGGCCTGTTCCTGCTGTCGCACATGACGCCTGAGACGAGCACCCTGGCCGCGTCAGGCATCATGCTCATCATGGGCCTGGGGCTCGGCATGGTGATGCAGGTGCTGGTGATCGCCGTGCAGAACGCGGTGGACTATCGGGACCTCGGCGTGGCGACATCCGGAGCGACGTTGTTTCGGCTCATCGGCGGGTCGGTCGGCACCGCCGTTCTCGGTGCGATCTTCGCCGTGCGCCTCGGCGGGGAGCTCGCAACACGGCTGCCCGCGACGACCTCGGGGGCGCCCGCGCCGGGTTCGGCGATAACGGGGGAGATGCTCGCCTCGCTGTCGCCGCCGGTGCGCGCGGCGTACGCGGCGGCGTTCTCTGCATCGCTGGACGTGGTGTTTCTGGTCGCCACGATCGTGGCGCTCGTCGGGTTTCTGCTCACCTGGCTGTTACCTGAGCGGCCGCTGCGCGCGACGGTGTCAGCGGAGGCGACCGAGGGCGGCGGCTTCGTGGGCGAAGCGTTCGCCATGCCCGTCAGCGCCGACTCCCTCGCCGAGCTTCGCCGTGGTCTCGCGTCGCTCGCGAACCGCGAGGCCCAACGTCAGTACATGGAGCGTTTGGTGCGAGAGGCAAAGGTGGAACTTTCGCCCGCGGCGGCCTGGCTTCTCGTCAGGCTCGAACAGGACCGCGGCGCCGACCCCGGTGCGCTCGGTCGTGCCCACGCGGTCAGCGCCACGACCATCGACGCGGCGGTGGTTGAGCTATCGAGGCGTGGGCTCATAGCGACACGGCCGATCGCCGGGAACGGCCGCCGACGGCTGGCGGTTACTCGTGACGGATGCGACGTGCTTGGCAAGATGATCGGCGTCCGTCGCGCTCACCTCTCGGAGGCTGCCGCCGAGTGGGACACCGATGAAACGAGCGCGGCGATGCTACGCGAAGATGAACGCGTGCTCGTTCCCGATGCGCGGCCGACCACGCTGGACTAGGTTTCGTTCGAGATGACGCACGCCCTCACGGATCTCGAGTCGGGAGCGGAAACGCCCACTCGCAACGATCGCGAGCTCGAGACGCGACTCACGAACTGGTTTCGTGAACACGGGTCCGTGCTCGTCGGTTTCAGCGGCGGCGTCGATTCCGCGTATCTCGCGTGCGTCGCCGTCGCGGCGCTCGGGGCTGAGCGCGTCCTCGCGGTCATCGGACGAAGCGCATCGTATCCGAGTGAACAGTGGGAGCGGGCGCGCGAGGTCGCGCGGCAGTTCGGCGTGCCGGTGCTCGAAGTCTCGACCGATGAAGTGAGCGATCCGCAGTACGCCGCGAATCCGTCGAATCGCTGCTACTTCTGCAAGACGGAGCTGTGGGACACGCTCGCACCGATCGCCCGTGAGCGCGAATTCGCGGTCGTTGTCGATGGGACGAACGCCGATGACCTCGGCGATCATCGGCCTGGCGCCCGCGCCGCGGCGGAGCACGAGGTGAGATCACCGCTTGCCGAGCTGGGGTTCTCGAAGGCGGCGATTCGCCGTCTTTCTCGAGAGCGCGCCATTCCGACCTGGTCTCAGCCAGCATCGCCATGCTTGTCATCTCGCATACCGTATGGCACCGCCGTGACTATCGAGCGCCTGCGCCAGATCGAGCACTCGGAGCGCGCACTTCGCCAGCTCGGCTGCGATGGCGATCTGCGGGTGCGCTACCACGGCGAGCTCGCGCGGGTAGAAATCGCGAGCGACCTGCTCGACGCATGGTTGCGGCCGGAGAGCCGCGCAGCCATCGGCCAAGCACTTCGCGACGTGGGTTTCGACCGCGTGGCCATCGATGCCCGCGGGTTTCGGTCCGGCTCATTGAACGTGTTCGGTGGCGTGATTGCCGAACCGCTCGTGCGCGCGCGCTCGGTGACTGGAGCTGGTGATGCTCGCGGGCTCGAGCGCGCGCTGGAACGTGCTGGCCTCGGCTTCGCGGTCGAAGCACGCGATCGGCTTGCGATTCTTTGCGCCGAAGACGCCACGCTGATGGACCGGCTGACCGATCCGGGTACGCGACAGGTGGTGGTGGAGGCAGCCCGTGGCCAGGGCTTCACTCACGTTGGCATCGACGTCGCCTGCGCTGAGACGCGTGCGCGACGAGGCGACAACGTCGTGGGCGATGCGGCTCTTCATCGCGGTTAACCTCCCGGTAGCTGTACGCGACGCCATCTACGCCGATGCGGAGCCGCTGCGCGCGGCGACGACCGCCATACGCTGGGTGTCGCCAGCCGCGTTGCACGTGACGCTCAAGTTTCTGGGGGAGCTGGACGCATCGCTCGTCAACCCGTTGCGTGACGTGCTGGAGTCGGTCGTACCGGGCCATGCCGCGATAGCCGCGAGGACCACGGACGTCGGTGCATTCCCAAACTTCCGGCGTCCCCGCGTCGTATGGGTCGGGATGACGAGCGAGCGAGCGCTTCAATCCCTGGCGGGCGACATCGATCGTGCGCTGACGCCCCTCGGCATTCCGCGTGAGGCGCGTGCATTTCGGGCACACCTGACGCTCGGACGCGTCAAGGGCGAGCTTGTGCCGGCGCAGGCGACAGCGTTGGCCGCCGCGGCGAAATCGTGTCGCGGCTCGCGCGAGCTGGCCGTACGGACGGTAGACTTGATGCAGAGCGAGCTCGGCCCGGGCGGTTCCCGCTATTCGGTCCTGGCTGCCGTGCCACTTCACGCACGAGGAACCTGAATGTTCGGGTGTCTGAGGAGGATCGTCGTTCTCTTCGTTCTATGCGTCGCGGCGGTCGCGGCATATCTCACGCGCGATCGATGGATCGGCTACGTACCGTGGCTCAAATCCGCGCCGCGCGCGGCCACGACTGCAGCGGACGGCGCAAAGTGGGAGCCCGTAAGCGACGGCGGGGCCGCTCGCGCGCGCCAGGCGATCGAGTCGTTAGGTAAGAAGAGCGGCCCGGTGTTCGTGAGCCTCGACCCCGGCGACCTCGCGTCGTACTTCTACATCGCGCTCGCGCAGCAGCTGCCGCCTTCGGCGGACAGCATCGAAGCGACCGCGATCGGGAGCCGGATGTACGTGCGCGCGGTGATCTCCCTCGACGACTTCAAGGCAGCCGACGCGCTCGGTCCGCTGTCGGGCTTCGTGGGTCGCCGCGAGCCCCTGCGGATGGGCGGCACCTTCGCGCTGGTCCGGCCAGGGCTCGCGCAGTTCCTCGTTGAAGACGTTAGGCTGGGCGAGCTGCCCATTCCGCGTGGCGGGATTCCGAAGTTGCTGCGCCAGATCCGGCGCGGGTCGATGCCGCCTGGCGTCGCCGAGAACGGGCTTCCGTTCGTGGTGCCGAACTACGTCGCCGACGCGCGGGTGGCCGACGGCAAGATCACCCTTTACAAGACCACCCCCAAGTGAGCCGACGCATCCTCGTCGTCGATGACGAGCAGGGCATTCGGGCCGCGCTCGGCCAGCTCCTGGAGTTCGAGGGTTACGAGGTCCACACTGCCGGCAACGCTGCCGACGGCATCGCCGAGTACGAGCGGTGGCGGCCCAACCTCGTGTTCATGGACGTCAAGATGGCGGGCATGGACGGCCTCGAAGGGCTGCGGCGGATCAAGCAGATCGATCCCTCCGCGTCAGTCGTGATGATCAGCGGGCACGCCACGATCCAGACGGCCGTGGAGGCGACGCAGCTTGGCGCCTACGACATCCTGGAGAAACCGCTCGATACCGACCGGATCCTGGTGCTCCTGCGCAACGCGCTGAGTCACCTGGATCTGCAGGAGGAGAACGTTCGGCTCAAGCAGACGATCGAGTCGCGCTATGAGATCGTGGGCCGCTCGTACGCGATTCGTGCGGTGATCGACAAGATCGACAAGGTCGGCGCCACACCCGCGCGCGTCCTCATCACGGGGGAGAACGGTACGGGCAAGGAGCTCGTCGCGCGGGCGATTCACCGGCTATCCACTCGTGCGAACAAGCCCTTCGTCG
>DATCGG010000438.1:0-14666 GCA_036509075.1 Gemmatimonadaceae bacterium | reverse complement strand
CCGTTGTCGAGCGCGCCATGACGCTTCTTCGTTATGGCAGAACCCTGACAAAAGACGCCGAGCACCAAGCTGGTGCGCGATGCGGTCCGGGCGGTAAACCTTTGGGTAAGTGCGTTGCTTCGCGCCGCCGCTCTATTGTTCGCGATGTCCGGACCGGCGCGACCGCGCCCGACCGGCCTCTCTTCAGGAGACGAGGGCAAATGAGAGCGACACTCTGGTGTCGGCCGCTGGACCGCCTGCGATCGGGGCTCGTCCCGGGCGTCGCCATGCTGCTGGCTGGCGCGCGCGTGGGATGGGCACAATCTGCGCAGGCCGCGCAGGCCGCGGCGCCCGCCACGCCCGCCGCCAGCGCAAGTCAGGCCAAGCCCGACAGCGGCAAACAGGCCAAGCCCGACAGCGGCAAGAAGGCGACACCCGAGCAGCTGCAGATGCTCGTGGCGCCGGTGGCGCTGTACCCGGATGACCTGCTGATGCAGACGCTTGTGGCGTCCACGTATCCGCTCGAGATCGTTCAGCTGCAGCAGTGGATGGCGAAGAACCCGAACCTCAAGGACAAGGCACTCGCGGATTCCGTCGCCAAGCAGCCGTGGGACCCTTCGATCCAATCCATGGCGGCGCTACCCGATGTGGTCAAACGTCTTTCCGACGACATCCAGTGGACAACCGACCTGGGTAACGCATTCCTCGCGCAGCAGAGCGAGGTGATGGACGCCGTTCAGGTGATGCGGAAGAAGGCGAAGGACAAGGGCGCGCTCACGTCGAACGACAAGCAGAAGGTCGAGACCCAGGTCATCGAGAAGAAGGAAGTGATCATTGTCCAGCCGACGAATCCGGAGGTCATCTACGTACCTCAGTACAGCCCGACCGTCGTATACGGGCCGCCGTATCCCTACTATCCCTATCCGCCGATCTACTACCCGCCGTACCCGCCTGGCGGGATGTTCATCTCGTTCACCGCAGGAATGATGTGGGGGGCGGCTATCTGGGGCGGTTCCTGCTGCCACTATGGCTGGGGCGGTGGCAATGTCTACATCAATAACAGCAACAACTTCATCCGCGCCGGCGGCGTGGGCGGCGTGGGTGGGGTTGGCGGCGTCGGTGGGGTTGGCGGCGTCGGTGGTGTTGGAGGCGCGGGCGGCGTCGGAGGTGTCGGCGGCGCTGGTAAGCCCGGGGGTGTCGGGGGTGCCGGTGGTGTAGGCGGCGTCGGCGGCGCTGGCAAGCCTGGCGCCGGGAGCCCCAAAGGGGGTAACGCCTGGCAGCACAACCCGTCGCATCGAGGCGGAGCCCCATACGCCGACCAGCGCACCGCGGACCGATTCGGCGGATCCACGGCGGGGAACCGCGCCGGGGTGAGTGATCGATCTGGCGGAGGCGTGGGCTCGGGTGGACGCGGCGGTGCCGGCGGTGCAGGCGCGCCGGGCGTAGACCGGGCTGGCGCTAGCAATCGTGCCGGGGCGGGCGGCGCCGGCGCAGCCGGAGGTGCCGGTGGTGACCGCATCGGTGGCCGAGACATTCCGAGCGGAGGCGCATCCGATCGGTCGGCATCGGGCAATCGCGGTGGATCCAGCAGCTTCGGTGGTGGGTCGAGTGGAATCAGCGGCGGTTCCCGCGGCTTCGACGGCGCGAGTGCCCGAGGCAGTAGTTCACGTGGAGCGTCGAGCATGGGCGGCCGCAGCGGTGGGTTCGGCGGCGGCGGACGAGGAGGCGGAGGAGGAGGGAGACGACGATGAGCGCGGCAACTTTACGCATCGCCGGCTGCCTCTGCGCCGCGACGATGCTCGGCATTCTCGTTGGGTGCGGCGACGCAAAAAACTCGGAGGCGGCGGCGAAAGCCCCATCGGTACCGGGGCAGGCATTCGCGAGTCCGGAGGAAGCCGCCGCGGCGCTTGTCAGTGCCGCGGAGAAGTACGACGTCCCGACGCTGAAAACGATTCTTGGCTCCGACGGCCAGCCAATCGTGCAATCGGGTGACTCCGTGCGCGATCGTAACGACCTGATCGCGTTCGCCGGTCAGGCGCGTGAAAAGCAGCGCATCGAGCTGGATTCGACGAAGACGACTGCGTATGTCGTCGTGGGGCCGGGTGATTGGCCGCTCCCCATTCCGATCGTCAAGCACGACGACAAGTGGTCGTTCGACGCCGTGAGCGGGCAGGAAGAGATCCTGCGGCGCCGCATCGGTCGGAACGAGCTCGATGCGATCCAGGTGTGTCGGGGATACGTCGAGGCGCAGAAAAGCTACGCCCTGGTGAAGCACGATGGGACGCGCGTGAATCAGTACGCGCAGCGGGTCATCAGTACCCCGGGTAAACAGGATGGTCTCGCCTGGCAGGGGAAAGACGGTACGTGGCAGGGCCCCGTGGCGGAAAGGATCGCCCGCGCCATCGAGGAGGGCTACTCGACCAACGCCCAGCCGTATCACGGCTACATGTTCAAGATTCTCAAGGGTCAGGGGCCGGCCGCGCCGATGGGCCAGATGGACTTCATGGTGGACAGCGCGATGATCGGTGGATTCGCGCTCGTCGCCGCGCCGGCGGATTATCTCGTGACCGGGGTGAAGACCTTCATCGTGAGTCACGACGGCATCGTGTACGAGAAGGACCTTGGCGATAAGACGCTCGAGCAGTTCAAGGCGATGGACCGGTATAACCCCGACTCGACCTGGTCGCGCGTGCAGGAGAACTGAAGCGCCGGCGGGTCCCAGGGGATTGTCGCACGACGAAGCGGGGCGTCATGTTCGACGCCCCGCTCATCGCATCAAGGGGGTCAGAGTCGCTGAATTCGAGGTCTCTGGCCGAACGAAGGGGTCAGAGTCGTTTGAATGGGAGATCTCTGGAATCAACACTTCTCTCGCAAACCCTGGGCGATGGAGGGACGGTGCTCACTCCGGACATGCGGGCGGTGATTCGGTCCGCCCACCTCTGCTTTGCCGCGACCGTGACGTCCGACGGGCGGCCTAACGTTTCGCCGAAAGGCACCATCCGCGTGTGGGACGACACGCATCTCTTTTTCCTCGACATCGCGTCACCGGGCACGCGCGCGAATCTCGCGCACGCACCGTGGCTCGAAATCAACGTCGTCGATCAGCTGTCCCGGCGTGGGTATCGATTCGCCGGCGCAGCGGCACTGCACTTCCCGGGCAACGCCGTGTATGCGGAGGGAGTCCGGCGAGTCTACGATGCGACGTTGCCCGCCGATCCACCGGCGGCGGTCGTGCTGCTCGAGGTCGAGCGCGCGGCGCCCCTGCTCTCACCCGCGTACTGGCGTGGCGACGACGAAACGGCTATTCGAGCGCTGTGGCGCGATCGGCGGGCCGCGCTGGAGCGTGAGTTCGAGGCGCACATCGCGCAGGTCGGCGCGGTTCGTGTGGACGTCGCACCGAACGTGGAGGCGCTCCGCGGAGTACGTTAGCTTCTGATGTCATCGGGCTCGGTACCATGGGCAGCCATCCAACGATCGTCCATCCATTCAACATCCCGATCCACCTCGGCCGCTTCCAGTTCGAGTTCTCGGGGTTCGGGATCGCAGTGCTGCTGGCGTTCACCATCGCGCATGTGGTGTCGGAGCGGGAGCTGCGGCGGCGTGGGTACGAGCTCGAGGCGCAACAGTTCGGCGACGTGCTGCTCGCGGCAGTCGTTGGAACCCTGGTTGGGGGCAAGCTCTACTTCGTCTCGGTGATCACGCACGACTGGCACGACCTCTTTTCACGGTCCGGGTTCGTGTACTGGGGCGGCTTCATCGGCTCGGTGATCGCCTGCTGGGGGATGATTCGCCTTCGGAAGCTACCATTCGCTCGTTATGCGGACGTGGCGGGAATCGCGATCGCTGCCGGGTACGCGGTTGGACGCACCGGTTGCTGGGCGGTCGGGGACGACTACGGGCGGTGGTACGAGGGTCCGCTCGCGGTAGCATTTCCGGACGGGTTCCCGCCCTCAACGGTCGGGCAGATGACCCGCTCGTTCCATGCGGAGTTCCCACCGGCCATGGATCCGTCGACTGTCGTGGGAGTAGTGCCCACGCAAATCATCGAGGTCGCGCTCGGATTCGTGATGTTCCTGGTGCTCTGGCGGTTGCGTAAGCACACCCACGCCGATGGCTGGCTGTTCGGCGTGTACGCCGTCCTCGCCGGGATCGAGCGGTTTCTCGTCGAGTTCCTGCGCATCAAGGACGACCGGTTCTTTGTGCTGAGCATCGCACAGTGCATCGCGATCGCGGTGTTCGTGGTCGGCATCCTCGTCATGCGCGCCCGCAGCGGACCGGCCGCACGCCCTGGCCCGAATGCCATTGCCGCCGGGCGTGCGTCCGCGCCAGCGACTGCCTAACGCCTCGCCCCGATGGATCGCCGAATGGTCCTCGACTCCGATGTCGCCGAGCTTCACGCGGTGGTTGTCGGTGCAGCCGACGCCGAGATCGTCGGCCTCGAGGCGGCGTTGCGCGCCGCGCAACTCGCGGCAGATGTCCCAGCGCTGGCTCGCCTCGTCTCCGACGACCTGCTGTTCACCGGTCCCGATGGTCAGCTCGGGACGAAGGCGCAGGACCTGGAAGCGCACGGCTCAGGCGTGGTGCGGTTTCGATCCCACGTGCCGGAGGAATTGCGCATCCGACGTGTGGGCGTGGACGTCGTCGTTACTGCGCTCCGCGCGCGTCTCGAGGTGGAGGTGGCGGGACATCTCGCTCGCGGTACCTATCGATACACGCGTGTGTGGGCGCGAGAGAACGATGGTCGGTGGCGTGTGGTGGGTGGTCACGTCAGTGAGGTAGCGCGTCAGGGGACTGCGTGAAAAAGATGAATTGAGACTCTGACCCTGACCCCCAACGAACCAAGTGAATGCCTGGTGGAGCGACCAGCCCGGCGGCTACAATGGGTCGCGGAAACTCCACCATGGACCCGACCCGGAGCCGAGCATGAGCGCAGTTTCCCAGGCAGAGTCACGCGGCGCTGCGCGCGCTGGTGGATGGTCCCTCATCGCCGCCGCCATCGGGTTCATGGCCGTGTTCAGTTACCTGGCGGCGCGCTTCAGCTATCCGGACGTGCTCGACGGGCCGGCCGCCGATGTGCTCCCACGTCTCATCGCGTTAGGCTCGAGCGGGCGGGCAGTGTGGGCGATCTACGCGTTTCTCCCACTGCTGCTCATTCCCGCCGGCGTCGGCGCGTACGCGGCGCTCCGCGATGCGGCGCCCAACGCGATGCGTGCCGCGCTCGCGTTCAGCATCGTCTCGGCCGTGAGCATGCTGCTCGGTCTTGCCCGCTGGCCCAGCGTGCATTGGGAGCTCGCTCGCGCGTATCCAGCCGCTTCGCCGGAGACCCGCGCCACGATCGATGCGGTCTTCCGCGGGTTGAACCTCTACCTCGGCAACTATGTTGGCGAGTTTCTCGGCGAGGTTTCGCTCAACGCGTTCTTCATACTATCGGCGGTCGCGCTCGTGAAGGCAGGCCAACGAGTGTCGGGATACGTCGGGCTGGCCGTCGGGGTGATCGGCATGGTCGCGGCGTTCCGGAACGCGACGCCGGCGGTCGGCCCGATCGCCGACATCAACAACTATGTGCTGCCGCTCTGGCTCATCGCGCTGGGCGTGATACTGCTGCGGGCCCGGTGGGTCCGCGCGGAAGTCCCGGCCATTGCTTAGGTCTCACGAATCGTCTTGCCATGCTTCATCTCGGCGACAAAAGGCAGGCCGCCGAGATGATGTCTGGGAAACCCGCCTCGGAGAAAGCCATGACTGACCGCCGGAGCCGCAGAGAGTTCATGGGCCTAACGACTGCCGGCGCCGCCGGCATACTCACCCGGCCCTGGCTCGGGGACTCGGGCGGGATCTTTCCGACCAGTGCCTCGCAGAGTGCGCAGGGGGTCGACCCAGACCTCGTCGTGTTCAACGCGAAGGTCTACACCATGGACGATGCGATGCCCCGGGCCCAGGCCTTCGCGGTAAGCGGTGGCCGTTTCGTCGCCGTGGGCAGTCCCGCGGCGATCAAGGGTCTGGCGGGAAAGCGCACGCGGACGTTCGACGCGAAGCAGATGACGATCGTGCCGGGCTTCACGGACTGCCACAATCACGCCGGCGGCACGACGCTCCTGTACGAGGTGCTCGTCGGCAACCCGTTCGAGGTGGAATTCGTTACGATCGCGAGTATCATCGAGAAGCTTCGAGCGAAAGCGCAGCAGCTGCCGCCGGGCACATGGGTCGAGGGCTACTTCCACGACGACACGAAGCTCAAGGACAAACGCCCGCTCAATCGCCATGACCTCGACAAAGTGTCCACTGAGCACCCAGTCGTCGTCGAGCATCGCGGCGGCCACACGTCGTTCTACAACACCAGGGCGCTCGAGATGGCGAAGGTCACCAAGGACACGCCCAATCTGCCCGGCGGAACCTACGACCGCGATGAAAGCGGTGACCTGAACGGCCGCGTGACCGATAACGCCCGCGATGTGTTCGACAATGTCGGCCAGCGCCCCACGTTCACGCCCGAACAGCTCGCCCAGCGCGAGCGCGATGGCATTGCGCACATCTCGAAGCAGTTCGCCCGCTATGGCCTGACGAGCGTGCATCACGAAGGCGGTGACCTGGCGGCGATCCAGGACGTGCGGGCCCGCGGTGACCTTCGCCACCGCGTGAGCTACGAGACGAGTGGCCGAATGCTGGAGGCGATGATCTCGAACGGGATTCGGAGTGGATTCGGCGACGACTGGATCAGGTTTGGCGCCACGTCGGAACACGTCGTCGATGGGTCGTTTTCCGAGCGCACGATGGCGTTGAGCATTGCCTACCCCGGCCGCCAGCCGCCGTACAAAGGCAATGTCACGACCACGCAGGACGACCTCGATAAATGGGTCGACCGTGTGCATCGCGCCGGCATTCAGGTGAACTGCCATGCGAATGGCGATGTCGCGATCGACATGTATCTCACCGCCTTCGAGCGTGCGCAGAAAGCCGCGCCGCGCGCCGACGCGCGGCCGAAGATCACGCACTGCACGCTCGTCAATGACGACCTCGTGCGGCGCATGAAGGCGTTAGGCGCCGTGCCAGCGATGTTCACGACGTACGCGTACTACAACCCCGACAAGTTCCCGTTCTACGGCCAGGAGTTGATGAAGCGGTGCATGGCGTTCCGCACGCTGCTCGACGCCGGCATCCACGCCGCCGCCGGCTCGGACTTCAGCCCGGGGCCGTTCGCGCCGCTCATGGGCATCCAGGGCATGGTGACGCGCATGGGATGGGATGGGACGACGTGGGGCGCGAATCAGCGCGTGACCGTCGATGAGGCCATCCGGATCAACACGCTCAACGGGGCGTACGCCGCGCACGAGGAGTCGACCAAGGGGTCGATTACGGCTGGTAAGCTCGCGGACTTCGTCGTCCTGGCCGACGACCCGCACACCGTAGCCAACGACAAGATCAAGGACATTCAGATCGTGCAGACGGTCGTCGGGGGCGCCACGATGTATCAGGCGTGACTCGCAAGTCCTTCAAGCTCCAACGTCGCAGCTTGACGCCGGGCCGACCGCGCCTATCGTGGACCGGGTGAGCGCGCCCCTGCGAAGTCTCCTGATTGCCGGTTTGGTGTCGGCCCTCTCGTGCGGTGGGGACGACGGCGTGTCGCCCCGTTCGTTCCAAGACAACCGCGTTCCCATGCTCATGACGTCGGCGCGGGGCGGAAACGTCGACATCTACGTCATGGACGCCGACGGATTGAACGCCCGGCGGTTGACGACGGACCCCGCGATCGATCAGAGTGCCGATTGGTCGCCCGACGGATTCAAGTTCGCGTTCATGTCGAGGCGCGACGGCGACTACGAGATCTACACGATGGGCTCCGACGGCCGCGGCCTCAAGCAGCTCACGACGAACACCACCCAGGACGGGTTCCCGCGCTGGTCGCCCGACGGGTCGCGCATCCTGTTCACGTCCTTACGGGACGGCGTGTTCAACCTCTACCTCATGAACCCCGACGGGTCGAACGTCGTGCAGCTCACGCAAGGGCCCGGAGAAAACATGGGGGGGTCCTGGTCGCCTGACGGGTCGAAGATCGCGTTCCTCTCCACGCGGGACGGCGGCGCCGCCGAGATCTACGTGATGCAGGCCAACGGCGGCAACCCCGTGCGCCTAACGACGAACCGGCTGGCCGAAGGCGGGCGGATCGCATGGTCGCCGGACGGCTCGAAGATCGCGTTCTACGCGTCGAGCAACGCCGACCTGGACATCTACGTGATGGACGCCGACGGCGGGAACGTGACGAGACTGACAGAGGGCCCGTCGCACGACCGGTCTCCGACGTGGTCACCAGACGGGCGTCGCATCGCGTTCACGAGCGATCGCGATGGCGACGATGAGGTCTACATCATGAATGCGGACGGCACGGGACCGGTGCGGCTCACGACGAGCGCCGCACCGGACGTGCTCGACGCATGGCAGCGCTAGCGCGCCGCCACCTGCGTCTCCTTTCGGAAGGCGACCACCTCGCTCGCAAACTCGGCGGGCCGCTCCCAGTGCACGGCGTGACCGGTGTTCGCGTAGGTCTTCTGGCGCTTCGTCGCAACCATCATCGCCAACGAGTCAGTTTCCTCCGCGGTGACCCAGGCATCCTTTTCGCCGCGGACGACCAACGTTGGGATTCCCGAACGCCCCAGCGACACGGCCGCCTGTGTCGCGATCATCCCGCCCGCAAGCTCCTTCCACACTCGCGCCGGAAGCCGAAGGCTTTCTTCCACTGCGCGGTTGATGAACTCGTCGCCCACTGACGTATACACGGTGCTCAACTGAAACTCGCGCGCGAACCCGTCTGGCACCGGGTCCGACAGTGACGTTACGGCCTTCTCGAGCTCATAGAAGCCCGCGAGGTTGGTGGGCTTCCGCACCGTCCCTACCAGGACGAGACGCGATACGCGCTTCGGCGCCGCGAACGCCACCTGCTGCGCGACGAAGCCGCCCATCGAGTGGCCGATGACCGTCGCCTTGGCGATTCCCTTGGCGTCCATGAATGCGACCACATCCGCGGCGAGGTCGCGCATGAGGTAGCCGGTAGCGGGTTTGTCCGTCTTGCCATGCCCACGGAGGTCGAGTGCATACACGCGGGTCTCACGCGCGAGCGGCGTCAGCACTCGGCTGAAGGAGAACCACGAATCGCTGTAGCCGTGCAGCAGGATGATCGGCTCGCGGCGCGACTCGCCCTGCTCGGCGTAGTGCATGCGAATGCCAGTGGACAGCTTCACTTCGCCGAAGCGCGGAGCGTCCGATAGCGGGGCGGCCAGGCCTAACGCAAGCGTGGCCAGAAGTATCGAAGACATGAGGGGACTCCTTACGAAATGGGTGAACTGGTACCTCACCCACTCAAGCGGAATTGTCCTCCCGATTCCCTCACGCGCTCAGCGCGTGGCCTTGAGCCTCGTCAGCTCGGCGCGCACGGAGTCGGCGGGCGTCTGGGTCCCCGGCTCGGGGTGGTGGCGCAGCGCGAGGTAATGCTCGTAGGCCCGAATGGCGCCGTCCCGGTCGCCAACGTCCGCTGCGAGACGCCCTTCGTCGCGCAGGCTCGCGGCAAGGAACGGCTGCCATCCTATGAAGTACGGCCGATAACGCAGCGCCGCGAGCGCACCAGGCCGATCGCCGCTCTGCTCGCGAAGCCGGGCAAGCGCGATGGTGGCGTAGTCCAGATGCCCGTCGCCCATGAAAAACTCTGCCACACCCGAGCGCACGAGATCCTCGAGGCGATCCATCGCCTCGCGCGCTGACGGATCGCGCTGCTGCACGGCGCGCATCGACTCGAGCGTGGCGTCGCAGACCCGTTCAGCGGCGGATCGATCGCGCACCGTTCGCGCCGGCGGCATACTCGGCTCCGACTCGCCCGTGGAGAGCTGCCACTGAGCGCGCACGCACGTGTTCAACCATGATTCCCGCGCGTCGCGCGCACGCGCCACCCCTAACGCTGCAACGGCGCGCTCACCAGCCGGTCGATCTCCGTCACCGTACATTGCGCTCAGGGCGCGCAGTCGCAGGTGGAACGACGAATCCGGCTGCAGCTCGCGTATCGATTCGGAGAGCGCAGTGGCCTCGTCGGGTCTGCCGCCATTCAGGGCAACGGCGTGGAGGCTGAGGCGGCGCTCGAACCGCTCGTCGCGCGTACCAGGACGCGCATCGCGCAGGCGGAGCGCGCGTTCGCCTAACGCCCTGTCGACTCCATCGTCCTGGGTCTTCATCCCGATCCAGGCGAGCGTCTCGGTGTCGATCGAGTCGAGCGTCGTCGAGTCGACGGTCGGGTTGCCTAACACCAAACCGGCGCGCCAGCGGACGAAGTCGGCGGTCGCGCCCTCGCCGACGAGACGATCGCTTGCTGCCACGATCGGCTGCAGCTTTTCCTTGCTGCCCTGTCGCGCGTACAGGCCAACGAGGTGGTGAATGGGCGCCGAGAAGGTGGAGTCCGCAGCCAGGGCGCGTCGAAGCGCTCTCTCCGCCTGTGACTCCCACGACGGGATCCCAAGCAAACCACCATAGTGGTAGTGCAAATCTCCGAGCTCGTACCAGAGCTCCACTCGATCGGGCGAGAGGCGCAGCGCCGCTTCGACGGCCGCGAGCCGCTGCCTGATCGTGGAAGGCCGAGGGTAAGCCGGCCCCACGTGGGCATCGAGCAGCGCGCGATCTCGCTGGCTGAGTCGCTCGCGCCAACGCCACGCGATGGCTCGGCCACGTTCCCGCGGGTGCCCCATGCCTGCCCATCCGTCCGCGAGGGAGAGCCCGAGGCCGGCCAGGGCGAAGGTGGAATCCAGATCCACTGCGCGACCAAAATGCCCGATCGCCTCCGAATACCGTCCGCGCCGATAAGCCGCCTGTCCCTCCAGATACGCGCGCAACGCGGGCAGTGACGTGCTCGTGAGCGCGTCGAGCCGCTGCGGGTCCTCGCCGGCGCTCGCGCTGAGCAGCTGCGCGACGAGGCGATCGACGAGCACAGGCAGCTCGGTGTGCGCCCCTTGCGCGCTTGCACGGCCAACGACCGTTCCGCGCGCGTTCACGACGGACGCATTCACGACGACGCTCGCCGGGGTACCAACGACGTCACCGAGCATCACGTGCCCTGCGCCGAGCCGCCGGCCGAGCGCAACGGCAGAGTCGCGAGGCAGATCGTCGGTGTCGTTGGCGACCGCGCGCCGCCAGCCTGCGTAGACGGCGCGGGGGTCCGCCGCACGAAGCCCACCTTCTCCGGTGAGCTTCGCAGCCAGGAGGTCCACCATTCCCTCGCGGAGGTACGCGAGGGACGGCTCGCCACGCACGCGGAACGGCAGGATCGCGACGGCTTTGCCATCCGGTACCGGAGTATTGGACGACGCGCCCGGACGAAATGCCACCCAGGCAGCGCCGGCGATTCCCGCGGCCACGACGCCAGCGAAGACGAGACGGCGCGTTAGGCGCGAGCGGTGCGCGGGTCGTGATCCCGGTGGCGGGACGATCGTGGGAGGCGAGACGGCCCTCGTGATCGCGGCGCTCAGTTCCGCGGCTGTCCCGAAGCGTGCGGCCGGCTCCTTGGCGAGCGCCCGGCGCACCGCCACCGCCAGGGCCTCCGGTACCTCGGGGCGGAGCGTTCGAACGTCGGCGGGCTCACCGTCGAGAATCGCCTGCGTCACGTCCGGACGAGAGCCGGAGAAGGGCCGTGCGCCGGTCAGCATCTCGAACAGCACGGCGCCGAGCGCCCAGACGTCCGTTCGCCGATCGACGGCTTCGCCGCGCACCTGCTCCGGCGCCATGTAAGCTGGCGTTCCCGCCGCAACCGGAGGGACCGCCCACTCACCAGTGCCGAGCAGCGCGATGCCGAAGTCCAGGACGCGCGCGTCGCCACGCTCGGTGAAGGCGATATTCGCTGGCTTGATGTCCCGATGCACGATGCCCGCCTCGTGCGCGCGCTCGAGCGCGGCGGACACCTGCGCGGCAACCTGGACCGCCTGATCGATCGACAGCGGTCCAGACGTTAGGCGGGCGGCGAGCGATCCGCCGGCGCAGTACGCCATCGCGATGTAGAATCGGCCGTCTCCGGTGGACCCGATGTCGTACACCGGGCAGGTGTTCGGATGGTCCAGCGCCGACGCGGTGCGCGCCTCGTCGATCAGGCGCGCCTTGGCCTCGGGATCGTGGCGCCATGCGCCGGGCAGGAACTTGAGGGCGACGTCCCGACGCAGTCGCGGATCGTACGCGCGATAGACGACACCCATGCCACCGCGCCCGATCTCGCCGGTGACCAGGTACGGCCCCACACGTTCTTCCAGGGGCGCGTCGCCCGCGTAGCCGGTGAAGGTCAGGGTCGGTGCGGTTCGGTCGAGGATGCCATCGCCGGATTCCGCCTCCAGCATTCGGCGCACCTGTTCCCGAACCTCATCGTCGTTAGGCATCGCGTCGCGCAGATACGTGTCGCGCGCCTCGGGCGGGAGGTCGCGGACCGCGAGAAAGAGCTCCTGGACGGTCCGCCAGCGAGCGCCGGTCACGCGATCCTCACGCGGCGCCATCCCGTTTCTGGTGGGGCCCGTTCGCCAGCTCGGCGTGCAGCCATGCGCGCGCGATCGTCCAATCCCGGCTCACCGTCGCCGCCGACACGCCGAGCGCCTCGGCCGTCTCGTCCAGATTGAGGCCACCGAAGAAGCGGCACTCCACGACTCGCGCCTGGCGAGGCTCGAGCTGCTCGAGGCGCTGGAGCGCTTCGCAGAGCGCGAGCACGTCGTCGTTAGGTGACGCGTTGGCGATCTCGACGCGCTCCAGCGTCACCGCGCGCTCTCCACCGCCCCGCTTCTGCGCGCCGCGATGCTCGGCGTGGTCCAATAGCACGTTCCGCATCGCCTGTGACGCCATTGCCAAAAAGTGCGCGCGGCTCTTCCAGTCGATGCGGTCGAGGCGAACGAGACGGAAGAACGCCTCGTGCACCAGCTCCGTGGCGCCGAGCGTGTGGTCGGCGCGCTCGTGGCGCATGCGGCCTCGCGCCATCTGCCGAAGCTCGTCGTACACCTTCGGGAATAGCCGGTCCAGCGCGGCGCCGTCACCGCGCGCGTGCGCCTGGAGCAGTTCGGTGAATTCGTGAACGTCAGAGGCCATCGCGTGCGCCCGTGAGGGACTTTCCGCTCGTTTTCGGCTTTCAGTTCGAGGCCAACCGTGGCCTCTCCGTCACCACTGAAAATCCGAGGATGAGACCATGTTGTCACGCCCTAGCAGAATCCCGCTACTGGTCGCCGTGCTTGCGCTTGCCGCCTGTGAGCGGTCCAGTACGCCCACCGCCCCGGCCACGGTGGCTCCAATCCCGACCGCAGCTCAGTCAAGTGCCGGCGGCGCTGAGCGTTCGGTTGATGAGAGGTTGTTCGATGTCTCCGGAAGCTTGATCGGCGTCGAGTGCACGGACGGTCGGCTGAGCGAGCTGGTCGAGCTCCAGGGCCAGATCTTCGAGCGGTTCACGGTCGTGGCCAACCCGGCTGGCGGCTACCACGCAGTTTATCACACCATGCCGATCGGGCTACAGGGTAGAGGGGCCGAGAGCGGCGAGGTGTTCCGTGTGAAGTGGCACGATCACGGATCGTTCGGTCAGACGACGATGGGCCTCGTCGGCACGTACCGGCAGGTGCTCAAGCTCGTGGGTAGCACGTCGGGCCGGTCGTTCTCGCTGATCGTGAGGGGGCACTATACGATCAACGCGAACGGCGAGATCGTCGTCGACCGTGAAAAGCTCGCCGCGGATTGTGACTGAGGGATGAGGGATGAGGGTTAGAGGCGGAACCCCTCGGGACGCTCAGCTCGCGTAGAGCGGCATCCCGAGGGTTCTCGCTTCCTACCCTCATCCCTCATCCCCCTTCCCTCTTCCCTCATTGCGTTTCGCTCATCAGGTTCGGTTCGGATCACTCTCATTGGCGAACTGCACCCGGCTGCCGTTGGTCGCTGCCTAACGATGGCAGATGCGCTAGGGCCTCACGGAGATCTGCTACATGTACGGACTGATCGGCAAGATGTCGGCGAAGCCCGGCCAACGTGACGCGCTTCAGGCCATCTTGCTCGAGAACGACGGCGGCATGCCGGGCTGCCTGAGCTACATCATCGCGCAGGACCCCGCGGATGCCGACTCGCTGTGGATCACCGAGGTCTGGGACGACCAGGCAAGTCACACCGCATCGCTCACGCTTCCGCAGGTGCAGCAGGCAATCGCACGCGCGCGTCCCCTGATCGCCGGCTTCAGCAATCGCGTCGTGACGACGCCGATCGGCGGCATTGGACTGGGCATTCGATGAACATCCATCAGCACGGCCCGGCGCCAGTCATCTCAGTCATGCTCGCCGTCACCGACGCCCCCGCGGCGATCGCCTGGTACGAACGTGCCCTCGGCGCTACCGTGTTGTGGAGCCTGGGTTCGGTCGCAGGGCTGGAGCTCGCGGGTGCGCCGTTTTTCGTCGGCGAGCCAGAATCGAACGGGTGGGAAAGTCCCACCGTCCTCGGCACGACGTCCGTGCGAATCGAGGTGTTCTGCAATGACCCCGACGCGCTCGTGGCACGTGCACTGGCCGCGGGCGCGAAGGGCAGTCTCGATGACGTGCGAGATCACGACGCACCGTGGGGCGTTCATCGTCAGGGCCACTTTCTCGACCCCTTCGGCCACATGTGGCTCGTGGGTGACAGAAGTCCGTTGAACCGTTTCACCTGACACTCGGACCCCGGCA